>ARWO01000013.1 GCA_000402075.1 Thaumarchaeota archaeon SCGC AAA007-O23 | reverse complement strand
GACTTCAATGGCTGATATCAAACGGAATCATGAAGATTTCGTAAAACTAATCAGATATGTTACCAATAGGGGATGAAAATCCTCATCCACCAGGATTCAAACCAAAACTAACATATGCATTAATTGCGATTAATGTGATTATTTTCCTTTTTGAAGTAGCAGTAACTGGACAATTTTTTGAATTTAGTAATCATCAGGCAATGAATCTATTCTTGAATTGGGGCGCGGTACCCGGTTGCATTACTGGAGAAATAAGCGGAATTAATACAGGAGTTGACATAATTAGTTGCCCCGCAATTCCAGAGCTTACATTATTGTCCTCAGTTTTCATGCATGGAGGTTTGATGCATCTTGGTGGAAACATGTTGTTTCTTTGGATCTTTGGTGACAACATTGAGGCAAAGTTTGGACGAATAAAATATCTAGGCATCTATCTGTTATGGGGGATAGGTGCAGGGTTAATTCACGTCATGGGCGATACATCAACTGGTATTCCAGCAGTTGGTGCATCAGGCGCAATATCTGGTGTGTTAGGAGCTTATCTTGTAATGTTTCCACATGCAAAAGTTAAGACATTTTTGATGTTGGGATTTTTCTGGAGAATGCTTCACATCAAGGCTATGTATTTTCTTCCATTTTGGTTGATTTTTCAAAACTTATTACCATTTTTCATAGGGGGATTTGGTGTTGCAGGAGGTGGAGTTGCTTATCTTGCTCACATTGGTGGCTTCGTACTAGGACTTGCTGTTGGATACATATACAGAAAATCTCATGGTTCGCAGTTTACCTATGGAACACGTTATGGCTATAGAGGAGATTACAGATAACAACCACTAAATTATACATTACAAAAAAAATCCTTATGCCTCTGATTACAGTATCAATGTATCCTGGTAGAACTCAACAACAAAAAGATGATTTTGCCAAGGTAGTAACAAAATCGGCTGCTGAGATTTTAAAGACCAAAGAAGAACACGTAATTGTAGTCTTTAAAGAGAATCCAAAAGAGAATTGGTTTAAAGCAGGAAGCCAACTCTAACTATCTTTTTATTTTGATCAATATTATGACGCCTATGTCTAAAATTGCAATAGTACAATTCAAAGCTTCAACCGATAAAACAAAAAATCTTCCAAAGATTTTACGATACATCAAACAGGCCGCAAGGAATCATGCAGATCTTTGTGCATTTCCAGAATACATGATGTTTTTTACATCCACATCACAATCCGCTAAACGAGTTGCACAACAAGCTGAGACAATAAATGGCAAATTTGTATCAGCCATATCAGAATGTGCAAGACAAAATTCTATCATTGTAGTTGGAACAATGCTGGAGAAAAGTAAGAAGAAAGATAGAGTGTATGATACCTCATTCATAGTAAACAAAAGCGGAAAAATTATTGGAAAATATAGGAAGACCCATCTTTACGACGCACTTGGTTTCAAGGAATCATCTAAAATGGTGGCTGGAAAAACTATCCCTTTACCAACAAAAACCTCAGTTGGTAAATTAGGAATGATTATCTGTTATGATCTTAGATTCCCAGAGTTATCCAGGACACTTGCATCATCTGGTAGTGAAATACTAATTGTACCTTCTGCGTGGGTTAACGGTCCTATGAAGGAAGAACATTGGCTTACATTAAACAAATCACGTGCGATTGAAAATGGATGTTATGTAATTGCACCTGACCATCTCGGCCATATTTACTCAGGAAGAAGTTTGGCAGTTGATCCTTATGGTAGAATACTTCTTGATATGAAAAAGCGACAGGGAATAGGCTACGTAAACATCTCTATCTCAGTTGTTAAGGACACTCGAAAAAAATTACCGTTATTAAAAAATCGTAGGACTGATCTATATTCCAATTTTTAGACTTTAGTTTTCCTTGATTTACATCTAAAGTTTGAACATTGTTTTACCCATTTTTGTTTTCTATTATATCTGAATATTACAATAGGCCATTTGCAAAGCTCGCATTTTGTTTTTGTTGCACGTAGTCTTGCTTTTTGTAAAAGTGGTGAAGATGCTTTACACCCATTATTATAGTTTGAACATCCGATAAACCTCTTTTTTGTTATCGGTGATCTTATGATCATCAGTTGTCCAATCTTACATTGTGGACATTCTACTATACCATCTTTTGGTGAATTAGTACCTAAAATTATGTATTTTTTCTTTTTTGCAGAATAGGAAAGGTAACCATTTGAATCCAAATACTGTGCTATCTCATTTTTTAAAACTTGTATTTTTTTCTTTGTGGGTTTTATTACATTATGTGGTTCTGACTTTTCTTGTACAACTTTCGAAAGATGATTTTTTTTTTGCACCGCTAATATGTAAAATCTACCCTTATCAAAACTTATGAAGAATTTTTATAAGGAATTGGTCAGCGTTTTTTATGGAAAAAGTTTGTGTTTTAGGTGCTGGCAGTACAAAATATGGAAAATTAGAGGATAGTATTTCTGATATTACAATTCAAGCATCAGTTGGTGCAATTGAAAATGCTGGAATTGAACCTAAAGAGATTCAAGCAGGTTACATCTCCAATGTATTTGGTGTTGCAGACAAGCAGGTGCACTTGGGTCCTGTTGTTATGAGTAATCTAGGAATTTCTGAATGCCCTTCACTTTCTATTGAATCTGCATGTGGAAGCGGTTCTGTTTCTTTTAGAGAGGCATTTGCAAACGTAGCTGCAGGATTTTATGACGCTGTCTTAGTTACTGGTACTGAAAAAGTAACACACACTGGTACTGACTGGACAACAACTTACTTTTCTTACTGCTCTGATTTCTTTTATGAAGGTCAAGCAGGAGCATCGTTTCCTGGTTTGTTTGCATCAATGGCACGTGCATACCTACATGAATTTGATGCAACTGAAGAAGATCTTGCAAGTGTTGCAGTAAAGAATCATGAAAATGGTTTTTTAAATCCTAAAGCACACTTTAGAAAAAAAATTACAATTGATGATGTGATGAATTCAGCAGTAGTTGCTAGCCCTTTAAAATTATATGATTGTTGTCCGTTCTCTGATGGGGCAAGTTCTGTCATTTTATGTAATGAAAAATTTGCTAAAGAGCATTCAAAGGATTATGTAAAAGTAATTGGTTCTGGACGTGGTGGTTCTCCTGCAGCGTTGCAAGGACGTGAACATCTTACCACAATACCAAGTACAAAGATAGCAGCTGAAGCTGCGTTCAAGATGGCAGGAATCACTTCAAAAAATGTCGACTTTGCTGAAGTTCATGATTGTTTTACAGTTGCAGAAGTTGTTGACACAGAAGATCTAGGCTTCTTTGAGAAAGGTACTGGTGCAACTGCTGCAAGAAATGGTGAAACTAAACTAAATGGTTCAATTTCTATTAATCCCTCTGGCGGTCTTAAATCCAAAGGACATCCAATTGGCGCAACTGGTGTTGGTCAAATAGTCGAAGTATTTGAGCAACTAACAGGACAGTCTGGTGAGAGAACCGTTAATGACGCAAAAATTGGATTAACGCAAAACTTTGGTGCTACTGGCGCTAGTTGTGCAGTTCATATCTTTCAAAGTGTGTAAATTGTCTGCAAAACCTGAATTTATTGAAGCGGCAAAGGCTGGTAATGTACTTGCTAGAAAGTGCACAAAATGTGATGATCTACATCTTGCAACAGTATATTTTTGCAAAAAATGTGGCAGTAAAGAATTTGAAGATTCTATTCTAAAAGGCACTGGAAAGGTTGTCACATATACAATAATGACTGTTCCTCCGGCAGGATTTGAGGACTTGGTTCCATATGCTTGGGTTGTGATGGAATTACATGATTCAGGTATAAGGGTCTCAGGCTTTTTACCAAATATACAAAAACCTGAAGATCTTCCGATTGGCGCTGCAGTAAAGGTGGTTGATTTTGATAATCGTGGTATAGTTTTGGAGAAGATATAAATCATTTTTAGCATATTATGAAAAAAAATTTTTTAAAATTTAATACGATTTGGCACCGAATATCTATAAATGTCTGCTGATATAAGCTGTGGAAAATGTGGCGAAAAAATTTCCACAATGCAGACACTCAAATCTGTAAAAGATGTTATGAAACACTATAATAATAAATGCCCATCTTGTGGACAAGTACTTTCGACAACTGAATTTTCGCTTGACTTGGAAAAAAAGTAAGTAAATTTTTTATTTTTAACTATATGTTTTATTTTTTGAATAAAAAATTTAAAATTAGATCATGTTACAAACCTTAATTACTTCTATTTTTTTATTAATTATATTGGGGAGTAGCAAAAAATTAGATCTAGAGGAAGAGATCGAACCTGAATCCGATACGATTCTTGATGGTATGGGTGATCTTGATGATGTAGATGATCTTGATGATCTTAGTTTAGATGAGGAACCATCTGGAAACCAAGTACTCCAATCTACTTCCAAACGGGTAAGAATGATCTTTTCTGTTATGGCAAGTCCAAATCGAATTGATATATTAAGAATCTTGAACTCAAAAGGACCACTTACTTATTCTGAACTAAAATCTCTTGCAGGATTCAAATCAAAGAAAGAAAGTGGCAAATTTGCATATCATTTAAGAAAATTGTTAAGGCAATCACTTGTAGCACTAAACAAGTCAGAACGAAGATATACAATTACAAATCTTGGCAAACTTGTCTTAAGCCTTGCAAGGCAGATTGAGGAAAGATCAATTATAGAAAGTGGTAAAATGTATGTAAGAACATCACATGACTCAATTGAGGAGTTTAATTCTCAAAAAATAATCCAGTCACTAGTTCGTGAGGGAAGCTTACCACTAGAACTGGCACAAAAAATAACTGAAGAGGTTGAAAATCGTATTTACAAATATCAGACTGCATATCTAACAGGTTCGCTCATTCGTGAATTGGTTAATTCAGTACTCTTAGAACACGGTCACGAAGAATACAGACACAAACTGGCCAGAGTTGGACTTCCTACATTTGAAGTTCAAGAGATGATAACAAATACAGAAAATGTAGATAGCGGTATAGAGGGATTGTTATTCAAGACTGGTCAAATTGTATTTGCTGAACACCTTCTTACAAGTACTCTTCCAAAGGATATAGCAGATGCACATCTAGCAGGTGATCTTCATATTACTAATCTTGGATTATGGTCAATTTTGCCAGATGCTGTATTCATAAATGTAAAGACATTGATTGAAGATGGTATAGATCTCAAAGGGAAATCCCTTGGCATTTGTAGAATTCCATCAGTTAAGACACTGGATCATCTTTCTTCTGCATTATCTATGATAATAGCGCTCATCTCAAAGGAAGCTTCTCAGGAAGTAGTGATGGATGATCTAATACCATTACTCTCAAAATATTCAAAAGATTTACCTGAACTTGAGCGTAAACTGGTTGATTCCTTTACAACATCTTTTACAAGTATAGGTTATAACAAGACATCAACAGTGGTCTCATTTAGAATTCCACTGGGAACAGAGCAAAAAATTGTAAAAACTATACTTTCTGCCTACAAAACATATGCAACACTTACACCAATTCCAAAAATAGGACTTGTTATTGATTATGAGAAGGGACGGATAACAGACGTATCAGAGATATTATCTAAAATTATTACTCTTGGAGGCAAAGTAGTGTTTGCGAAACATAGCATCTCCCAGAAAGGGATCATTTGTCCAGAAAATACAGCATCTACCGCATTACATTTGGGTTCATTATCTATCAATCTGCCCCGTTTGGCATTTGAATCAAACAAAGACGAAACTTATTTTCGAGCAAGACTTGCATTGCTAATGAAACCTGCTTTAGATTCTATGGCTTTACGTAACAAAAGCGTCTCTAATCTAATCAGGTTGGCGGTTAATCCAATACTTGCTGCTAATACACAGTACATGGAACGTGCCACAGTCTCTTTGGTGATCAACCTAGTAGGTTTACATAATGCAGTTTATGGTATACTTGGATTCAAAAATAACAAAGAGGGACAAGAGATCCTATACAAGGTAATTGAAACCGCTGTAAACATCGCATCAAAGAAAGGCAAAGAACTTGGAATAAATGTTATCATAACCATGACTGAGAGCGATGGGTCTGAAAGATTTATTTCTCTAGATGGTGAAAAATATGGAAAAAACAAAGTCCAGGAAATCACCAGCGGTCTATTAAATCCTGATTCAACTAAAGAACATACCAGCTTAGCGATCTCAACTGAAACTTATTCGCAGGGAATTGTACTTGACATTGGCAAGATATCAGGCCTCACTGGAAAAAGTGCAGAGATTACAGAGTGTAACAAAATTGGTAAAACTCTCAATGGTGGATTGTTGACACGTATTACTATACCAAAAGGCACTAAGACAAGTGAGATCAAAAAAGTCATTGAGAAAGGGGTTAACATTACTAGTTCATTCAAGCCTGTTATGCAAGTATCAATCTGTGGTAACTGTGGATTCAAAGATGAAAAACTTGATGATAAATGCCCCACCTGCAAGTCTACATATATTATCTAGATCACCCAGTTTTCTTATCAAACAGTCGATTTCATGATTGTTAAGTTTTTGAATCTTGTTAGAAAAATTGAGCTAAATTAGATCTTAGATCAAAAACTCTTTTGCAGAAATGTTATATGGATAACAACTCAACGGTTTGGAGGGGAGACATTGGTAGATAATAAATCACAGATAGAGCATTCTATTTCTCAAGTTAGGAAGAGAGATGGATCAGTTTCAGACTTTAACACGGACAAAATATTAAATGCCATATACAAAGCATTCTCAGCGTCAAACAAACCAGATAAGGAACTTGCGATCAAACTCGCCGACGGCGTTTTAACCAAATTGACCGAGCATGGATTTTCAGCCAATAACCCACCAAGCGTTGAATCCATTCAGGATCTAGTTGAATCAACTCTGATCGATCAAGGCCATAGTGACATCGCCAAGAGCTATATCCTATATCGCCATGAGCGCAGAAAGGTTAGAGAAGAAAAGATGAAGGTCTTAAATACTAAAAAGCTAGATTCAGTAGGAAAATCTTTCGATATTAATTGTTTAAGGGTTATGGCATCACGCTATCTTTTTCGTGATAATAAAAACGAAATTACTGAAAAGCCAACCGAGTTATTTGAAAGAGTTGCTATCCTAGTTAGCATTTCTGACCTAATAAGAGACAATTATCTATTCACCAAAGATGGTGGCATATCACAAAATATAGAGGAAGCAGCAGAATACCTCAAAAAACTAGATGATTTTAACTATAAATTCAAGATAGGAAAATACCATCTCAATAAATGGCACTTTAGATGCCTCATAAACTGCTATCTTGATCTGGCAAAGCAAGGAATGATGAAAACGTCATTCAAGGAACTCTTAACCATGCTTGCTTCCAAAAAATTTGATGCATATGCTGACAGAATATCAGAATATTATGGATTAATGACATCTCAAGACTTTTTGCCAAATTCACCTACTATGATGAACGCAGGTGGGCGTTTAGGTCAACTTTCTGCCTGCTTTGTTTTAGGGATGCCTGATGATATGCAATCAATAATGAAAACAACATCTGACGCCGCCTTGATTTTCAAGTCTGGTGGAGGTGTAGGAATAAATTATTCTGATCTGCGTGATGAGGGAGAGATTGTAGCCTCTACCTCTGGAGTAGCATCAGGACCAGTATCTTTTATGAATATAATCAACACTGTGACTGAAGTAGTGAAACAGGGTGGCAAAAGACGAGGTGCAAATATGGGAATTATGGAGGTTTGGCATCCAGATATTGAAAAATTCATTACAAACAAGACGGAGCCAGGTGTATTAGAAAACTTCAATGTCAGTGTTGGTGTCTGGAAGGACTTTTGGGATATACTTGTAAATTCTGAGGATGGAAAATACACATTACGTTCTCCAAAAGACAACTCATCAGCTGGGGAAATAAATGCACACCACTTGATTGATTTGATAGCTCAATCAGCTTGGAAGAGTGCAGAACCGGGATTAATCTTCTTTGATAATATTAACAAATACAATGTATTTGCCAAAGCACGTGGTAGTCCACTCCGTGCAACTAATCCATGTGGTGAACAAAGCCTTTACCCATACGAATCTTGTAACTTGGGTTCAATCAATTTGTCAAATCTTGTTAAAAGGAAAGCCGATGGTCAGTATGAGTTTGACTGGCAAAGATATGAAGAGATTATTAGAAAAACCACAAGATACTTGGACAATATTATAGATGTAAATCTATATCCTGTACCAGAAATTGATGTTGCATCAAAAGAGTCCCGCAGGATAGGACTAGGTGTCATGGGAGTAGCTGATCTATTATACAAACTGCGAATTCCATACAACTCAAAGGAAGGTTATGATTTCCAATTAAAGCTGGCTGAAGCATTAACGTATTACTCCATGGAAGAAAGTGTTGCACTTGCAAAGAGTAGGGGTGAGTTCCCATTATGTTCTAAAACAGAATATCCAGAGGGAAAGATTCCGGTTTCAGGATATTATGAAAAACCAAAAAAAGAACAATATTATGATTGGGATGCTCTTATTGAAAAGATCCAAAAGTATGGAATTAGGAATGTACTGACTACTACAGTGGCACCTACTGGTACATTATCTATGCTAGCTGATTGTTCTAATGGAATGGAACCAAACTTTGCACTAGTTTTTGAAAAGAGAGTTACAGTAGGCAGATTCTTTTACACCAACAAAATATTTGAACAAGTCTTAAAAGAAAACAATCTGTACAGTGAAGAACTACTTGCAAAGGTAGCGGATAACTACGGTTCCGTTAAAGGAATACCTGAAATTCCAGATTGGATTCAAAACATCTTTGTTACTGCAATGGATATACATTGGTCTGATCATGTTTTTGCACAAGGAGTGTGGCAAGATTGGATTGGAAATGCAATTTCCAAGACAATTAACATGCCAAATGATGTATCTGTTGATGATGTCAAGGCTTCGTATCTTTTGGCACATGAGATGGGATTGAAAGGAATAACAGTTTATAGAGATGGTTCGAGACACAAACAAGTCTTGCATATGGCAAGTGAAGATTCAACGAAGACATTTGAAGTAAAACCAAGTGATTATGTTGTAAATTATATCTCAAATAGTATTAAAAATGAATATGTTAAATCTCAAATTAATAATGCATTATCAGCTATCAAACTAGAAGATTCACATAAGATAACACAAACTGTTACGGAACAAGAAAAAGAAGAAACTTTGTGTCCTGTATGCAAAAATAAGCTTATTTTTGCTGAAGGTTGTAATATCTGCATTGATTGTGGATATAGTGGATGTACATCAGGATAAAGCACAACTTTTTACCTACTTTTTGAAACTTATCATTTAATGAACAATCTGTCACTCGTACTCGCTGAATCTTCGTTGGAGATGATACCAAGGGAAATTCAAAATCATTCATCGATAACATCTCACAGTAAAAAACTTGGAAAGTCACCATCAAATATACTACTTGATAATTCCTGGCATTATGCTGCGATGAAAGGAATTCAAAATGAAAATAAAAGGGGTAGACCAGACATTGTCCATTTTAGTCTGCTAGAGGCATGTAGTATTCCACTCTATTTTGAAAAAAAACTTTCAATTTACATTCATACTTTAGATAATAAAGTAATCACGGTTAGTAACAATATACATTTACCAAAATCTTTCCATAGATTTGCAGGTTTAATCGAAAAACTATTTTCTGAAAAAATAATAGAATCAGACGGAAAAAAATTACTTGAAATGAATGATATGAGCTTTTCAGAACTAATAGAAGAGATTAATCCAAAGAATGTAGTAGGTCTATCTCGTGCAGGCAAGCCTAGCTCGTTTCATAACGTTGCAAAATCATTAACTAGTAATTCATGCCTTGTAATAGGTGGATTTCAAAAAACTCATTTTTCAGACCAGACAGTTAGTAAAATAGATCATCTGGTTAGTATCGACTCAGATTCTTTGGAATCACATATTGTCACTGCAAGAGTTCTTTATGAATATGAAAAAACCATTTTTAAGTAAGCGAGAAAATTTGCAACCTATGCGGTCATAGTATAGCCTGGTTAGTATTCGGGGTTTCCAACCCTGTGACGCGGGTTCGAATCCCGCTGACCGCATTCTAAATTTAGTAGTATAGAAGATGTAATGTCATGAAACAAGCAAAAAGAAAAATTGCACTTGAAAGGATGTATGTATTGATTAGTAACGCAGCATCAAACGCTAGATTAAATCCTGATTTAGCTCAAAGGCAGGCTAGCTTAGCGAGAAGAATAAGTACTCATCATAGAATAAAGATGCCTTACGAGTTAAGAATAAATTTTTGTAAACAATGCAAAAATTTTATCGCGCCTGGCATAAATTCAAGAATAAGACTTGGGCGAACACATCTCAAGTCAATTCGAATAACATGCAACTTTTGTGAGCATACATATCGCAAAGTAATAGCTCAATGATTTATAAGACGATTTACGAGTTTGACATTAATGGCTAAAGTCTATGATGTACCAGCTGGTATCTTAATCAACAGACTCGCTGAAATTTTAAAAAATGAAGATATTCCTGCTCCAGAGTGGACACAATTTGTAAAGACCGGCACTCATGCAGATAAACCTCCACAAAATTCAGATTGGTGGCATGTAAGGTGCGCTTCAATCTTAAGAAAAATTTACCTTCACGGTCCAATCTCAGTTAATGAATTACGTTCCATATATGGTAGCGGTAGACCAGTTGGTTATGGCGCTGCACACCACAAAGATGCTGGTGGTGCAATTATAAGAAATGCATTTCATGGATTAGAAAAACTTGGTCTGGTTACAAAAATTGAGAAAAAGGGTCGTATGTTAACAGCACAGGGCACACAAAAATTAGATAGATTAGCTACTGAAATATTATCTGAGCTAATTGCGAAAGAACCGCATTTGAGCATTTACAGATAGTGATATCATGAGTTATCCAAATCAGGATGATGAGAATAATACTCAAGAAAAAGACAGTCAGTTAAAAGCACAAAAAGAAATGATGTTAAAGCAGGTGCTGTCGTCAGAAGCTAGACTTCGTTTAAACAATGTAAGAATGGTAAAATCTGACTTGGCTGACTTGGTAGAAAATTATATTCTTAACCTATCAGTACAAGGAAAAATTTCTGGGCAGATATCTGATGACCAACTAAAACAAATTCTATCTTCAGCCCAACAACCTAAACATGATTTTAAGTTCAATAGAGTCTGATCTCAAGAAAATATAATTAAGGGTAAAAAGGCGATAATATTCATGAAGGCTGTTGTATACCGTGAATATGCACCTGATGACGATTATGCTAAAATTCTAAAAGTTGAAGATATTGATGAACCAAAACCAAAAGCAGATGAGATAATTTTTACAAATAAAGCATCTGCTCTTAACTACAATGATATCTGGGGAATGAGAGGCGTTCCAATTCCGGTCCCTGTACCACATGTTTCAGGTTCCGATGTTGCAGGAGATGTTATTGCAGTAGGTGAGGATGTAAAAGGTTTCAAAGTAGGCGACAAAGTTGTTTCACATTCAAACTTAGCATGTAGAGTTTGTGAAATGTGTACCTCTGGTAGAGAATTTGATTGTGCAAAAAGACAAGTTTGGGGATTCCAAACTGGTCCATTATGGGGAGCATACAGTGAACAAATTCACCTTCCTGAAGTTAATGTTTCAAAAATTCCTGAGGGAGTTTCTTATGATGAAGCAGCAGCTGCATCAATGACAATTCTTACATCTTGGCATATGTTAGTTGGTAGAGCAAAGATTAGACCTGGACAAACTGTTCTCATTATGGGTGGTGGTTCTGGAGTCGGAAGCTTTGGAATTCAAATTGCTAAATTGTATAATTGTAAAGTTATTGCAACAGCTAGTCCAGATAAACTAGAAAAATGTAAAGAATTGGGTGCAGATTATGCAGTTGATCACAGAAAGGATGATTGGCACAAAGAAGTAAGAGCAATTACGAAAGAAATTGCAAAATCAACTGGTGTCCAACCTGGTATTGATTTGACATTTGACCACATTGGCCAAACTCATTTCAACAAACAACTTACACTTCTCAAATATGGTGGAACTCTAGTTTCATGTGGTGCAACAACAGGCTATGACGCACAAATTGATCTAAGACACATATTCTTTAAAGGAATCAATGTCTTAGGCTCGACTCAAGGAACAAAAGCAGAGATGGAACAAGGATTATACTGGATGGGACAAGGAAAAATCAAAGCATCAATTGATTCAACTTATTCTTTCGAGCAAGCAGCAGAGGCACATACAAAAATGCTTCAAGGAAAGTTCTTTGGCAAAATCTTAATCAAGCCTGAAGGCGCTTAATCATTAATGGCAATCCTATTCCGTAGTCTAGTTTTTGTTCCAGGAAATAATCCAAGATTTTTAGAAAAGGCGAAGTCACTTCCAGCTGATATTGTTTGTTTTGATCTTGAGGATTCAGTACCAGACAAAGAGAAGAAAAAAGCTAGAGCATTGATAAAAAATACACTCAAACAAAGAAACAAGTATTCTCCAGATGTTTTTGTTCGAACAAACTCACCAGAATCAGGTTTGGTTGAGGCAGATCTTAAGGAGATTATCCAAAAGGGAATAGATGGAATTGTAATTCCAAAGGTAAATTCAGTAAAAGAACTCAAGAAAATTGAAAAAATAATCTCATCTCTAGAGAAAAAAAGAAAGATCAAAGGAGTTCGTTTGATGCCTTCAATAGAATCTGCACTTGGAGTTGTGAATTGTTATGAGATAGCTTCATCAAGCAAACGTATTGACGCTTTGGTATTTGGTATATTTGATTTATTGAATGATATGGGAATAGAATACACTAAAGGAAACCCACTAGGTGCAAAATATTCTCGATATAAGGTTCCAGTAGCGGCAACTGCTGCAGGTGTTGTTGCCATTGATGGAATATGGCAAGACTTGAAAGATAATAGTGGTTTTGTTAAGGATTGCCAGATTGGTAAAAGTCTAGGCTATGCTGGAAAAAGCGTCATTCATCCAGATCAAATCAAGACAGTTCATAAAATTTTCCATCCTAGTAAGCCAGAAATTGCGTGGGCCAAGAAGGTTTGCAGCGTTTATGAAAAATCAACAAAAAAAGGAAAAGGTGCAACAGTTGTTGATGGAAAGATGATTGATGAAGTTCACTATAAGCGGGCAAAGGCACTTTT
The DNA here is from genome assembly GCA_000402075.1 of Thaumarchaeota archaeon SCGC AAA007-O23. GTDB lineage: Archaea > Thermoproteota > Nitrososphaeria > Nitrososphaerales > Nitrosopumilaceae > Nitrosopelagicus. The sequence continues at coordinate 17,513 of ARWO01000013.1, read as the reverse complement.
GGAAATTTAATTTATAACGATCTAGCCAAATTAATAAAATCATGTTTACTGGCATAATTGTTGGGACTGGAAAAGTCACAAAACTTGATCAAAAAACAAAGAATAGAAGTGCAATACAGATGACTGTTAACCTAGGAAAGTATGCAAAAGGTTTGAAGATTGGTCAAAGTGTTGCAATCAATGGTGTGTGTCTTAGTGCCACAAAAATTTCAAAAAATAATTGTGTCTTCGAAATGATTGATGAAACTACAAAGAAAACTGATTTAGGAAATGTAAAGGCTGGTAGTACTGTTAACATTGAACGTAGCTTAAAAGTTGGTGATAGGTTAGAGGGCCACTTTGTTTTAGGTCACATTGATGGTGTGGCAACTATAACAAAGATTGAAAAAAAACCAAAGGAAGTAAAATTCTGGTTCAAGATTCCAAAAAAACTAACAAAGTATGTTGTCAAAAAAGGTTCTATCGCATTGGATGGAATTAGTTTGACAGTGGTTGATGCAAAAAAAGATGTTGCATCTGTTTGTCTTATCCCACATACAATCAAAGTTACGAACTTTAAATCAAAAAAAGTTGGAGACAAACTCAACATAGAGACAGACATTCTTGGGAAATATATTAAAAATTAAGGCTAATCTATTACCACAAAATTAGTAATTACCACATTTTTAGTAAGTTTTATAACATCTCCAAAATCAATTTTTAGTAATGACATTCGATACGGCAATTGCTTCTCTAAAACAAGGTGAGTTTGTCATGATTTATGATTCAGACGGACGAGAAAGCGAAGTAGATTTGATGGTTGCAGCTGAATTTTGCACACCGGAACACGTGGCAAGGATGCGACAACATGCAGGAGGTTTGCTTTGTCTTGCAATTTCAAATGATTTAGCAAAAAAATTAGATCTAGAATACATGCACAACATACTTGCAAATTCTAACGATCTTGATCCAGATTCAAAAAATATGGTAATGGGAATGGCACCATATGGAGATCATCCAACTTTTTCAATCTCTGTAAACCACAAGCGGACATACACTGGAATCACTGACACTGATAGAGCTTTGACCATAAAAGAAATGGCAAACTTGTGCAATTCAGATAATCCAAAAAAACAATTCACTTCTTCATTTAAGACACCAGGACATGTTCCATTGCTACTTGCTTCAGATGGTCTTCTTTCATCTAGAAAGGGTCATACCGAGATGTCAATTTACCTAACAAAGCTGGCAAAGTTACACCCAGTTTCTGCCATCTGTGAAATGATGGATGCGGAAACTTATGCTGCATTGTCTGTTGAAAAGGCAAAAAAGTATGCAGAAGAGAACGCCATTCCTTTTATCGATGGCAAAGAACTCTATGAATTTTCAAAGGTGCGTTAATTTTGAATATTGCAATAGTAGTTTCGGAATTTAACAACAAAGTGACATCTAGAATGCATAAGGTTGCACTTGAAAAAGCCAAAGAATTGAAACTAAACGTAAAATACGAGTGTAATGTTCCAGGGGTTTTTGATATGCCTTTAGTTATTGATACCTTACTACAAAAAAAAGACATTGATGCAGTTGTTACGCTAGGCACTATTATCAAGGGACAAACCAAACATGATGAAGTCATTGCAAATGTTGTTGCAACAAGAATTTCTAAATTATCAATCAAATATCAAAAACCAGTTTCGTTAGGAATTTCAGGTCCAGGAATGTCTGAGAGGCAGGCGTTTGGAAGAATTCGACCAGTATCTGAAAGGGCAGTTGAGGCTATTTTCAAGACAGCAGAAGAATTGAAGAAGATAAAATAATGATTCAGATTACAATTATCAAGATTACTGGGTATGGTCCTTGGACACTAACATTGGGAAGTGACCGGGAACATGAGATACAGATGCTTCAAGCTTCATTATATCTCCAAATACAGAAATTATTTTCTGAAAAAAATTGTCTAGTTTTTTCAAACAGATCTGACGAATTTTTTGCAATTACAAGTGGAATTACACTTGAGGATCATATAGAAATCCAAAAGAAACTCGAATCGTCTTTTGATTTGAAATTATCAATGTCAATAGGTTACGGCGATTCACCATTTGAGGCTAATCTTAGTGCATATGATGGGAAAAAATCTGAAATAAAACTAAATGAGGAACATAACATTTTTGGATTCATAGATGGTAAAGTAGAGTCAAAAGTTACAATCATGCACCTAGATGTTGACAATCTAACTTCTAGAGGTAACACAATATCACCGTATGAAATTTCATCATTAATGTTCAAATTATACGCAAAGATGTCCGAGTTTTTCTTATCCAAGAAGGCACTTTCATTTTTCATGGGCGGCGATAATTTCATGGTTGTTGCAAACTCAAACCATAGGGAAAGTGCAGAAGAATTTATTGATATAATTAAAAATGAACTTGGAATTGAACTAAATTGTGGAATAGGAACAGGAAAAACTGCTAGAAGTGCAGTAAAACTTGCAACAAAGTCTCTCGACACAATCAGAGAGATTCGTGATTCAGGGAAAGAGAAACCAGAAATCTACGAGCTTACATGATATTAAAAAATATCAGCGTACTGTATGGAAACAATTTAAAATTTATAGAAAAGACAAATGTGCTGATCACTAATAATACATTTCAAAAAATTAATCCTAAAATTAAATCTACTAAAAACAAAGTTGTAAACTGTGATGGTCTTTTACTAATTCCAGGCTTAATTAATTCGCATACACACATTGGTGATTCAATCGCAAAAGATATAGCTCTGGATATGGATCCTGATTCTAAAATCAACCCCATTTTTGGAATTAAACAAAAAATTCTCAGTGAAACCGAGCCAAAAAAGCTCATTCACTTTATGAGAAAAACTGTAAAATCTATGCTAAAAAAAGGAACAACAACATTTGTTGATTTCAGAGAGGGTGGTTTAGATGGAGTTTTGCTTATGCAAAAGGTATTATCAAACACTCCAATTCGTTCCATAATACTGGGTAGAATAGAATACTATCAGTCAAAAGACCAGATCAAAAGAAACACACCAATTCCACAGTCATATCAAAACCAGATAGAACAATTACTAAAAAACTGTGATGGAATAGGAATCAGTGGTTCAAATGAAAATAGTGATTCTTCTATGAAGCAATTTTCTAAAATAAAAAAGATTCGTGCAATTCACTGTGCAGAAACCAAGCAAAGTTATTTGAAATCAAAACAAATTACAAGAAAAACAGAGCCAAAGCGTTGCATGTTACTAAAACCAGATTTCCTTGTACATATGACATACGCCTCAAAAAGTGATCTGAGCATTGCATCTAAAAAAACAAGAGGCATAGTTGTTTGTCCTCGCGCAAATGCATCTTTAGCAGAAGGAATTCCAAACGTTGTTCAAATGATGGAAATGAATTGTAATATAACAATTGGAACTGACAACGTGATGATTAATTCACCTGACTTGTTCAGAGAAATGGACTTTTTATGGAAGACAACAATGGGCATTCATCAAAAACGCATTAAACCAAAGAATATTCTAAAAATGGCTACTGTCAATGCGGGAAAATTACTAGATAAAAAAATAGGATGTATCAAAGAGGGATACTTGGCAGACGCCGTTTTTATTAAAAAGAATGACTTAGATCTTGATCCCTTGCGAAACCCACATGCATCTATTGTCCATAGGGCAAACGAAAACTCAATTCAGGCAGTAATGATTGGAGGTAATATAGTTCATGGAAAGCTTTAGGCCACATGTAATATTCAGCGCTGCGATTACTTTAGATGGAAAGTTAGCAACACGAACTGGAGATTCAAAACTTTCCTCAAAAAAAGACAAAATTAGAGTTCATAAACTTAGAAGTAAAGTTGATGCAATCCTTATTGGAAAAAATACTGTTGAAATTGATGATCCACTTTTATCTGCACATAATATTAGGAAAAAAAATCCAATACGTATAATTCTTGATTCAAATGCGACAATCCGTACGAATTCAAGAATTTTAAAAACATGTTCAAAAATTCCCACAATTATTACAGTATCAAAAAAAGCACCGAAAAAAAACTTGCAGAAACTAGAAAAATTTCCTGTCCAAGTTATAGTTTGTGGAAATTATACAGTAAACATAAAAAAATTACTTGGAATTCTCAAAAGAAAAGGCATAAAAAATATTCTAGTTGAGGGTGGTGGGACAACAAACTGGGCATTTGTGAAAGAAAACCTAGTAGACGAAGCTATTATTACAATTACACCTTATCTTGTAGGAGGCGTGACTGCTACAACATTAGTAGATGGTGATGGATTTTCAACCGTTGTGAAATCAATAAGGTTAAAATTAAAAAATGTTTCAAAAATGAAAAATGAAGTCATACTACACTATGAAAACTAACTTTGCATTTCTTTTTTCATTTTATCAATTTGTTTAGCAAATGCCTTTTGTGACTTCTCGTTTTTCTTGAGATTTAAAACCCCACCACATGATGGACATTTAAAAAATTCATCAAGAGCATCTTCAAATGTTACTCTAGTGCAATCAGCATTTCCACAATGATAAAACTGTGACGAATTTTCATAATCTAATCTATGTTGAAGTCTCTCACTAATCTTTTTCTTCTGATTCTCAATAAAGTTCTCAACCTCATCTCTTCTAGAACGCCAACGGTAGACAAACCAGCCTTTTCTTTCATCTTTCACTCTAACTCCAGTAATGAGAGCTTTACCAAAAAGATCATAGAGTACTTTTCGAACCATATTGATTCTTAAACCAGTTGAACTTGCAATTTCTTCATCTGTTGCATCCTGTGATTTTAAGAGTGACCTTGCAACCTTGAGGTATTCATCACCGCCAATCATATACGAAATTTTCACAAATGGATCTTCGTATTTGTCAATCAACAGAAACAATCCTTATTTTCCATTATTAATCAGTTTTTTATTCACCCTAACATCTTTGCCCTGCTCCTGAGGAATTATTGTTCTCTCTGGATTCTCAAACTTGAATCCAAACTGTTTTCCCTGTTGAATACGGTCCAATAGTACGCCCAAAGCACTTACTTCTGAGTGTGGTTGACTACCCACTGCCACATTATAATCTGCCAATTCGTATATCTCTCTTGGAACTTTCTCAGCTCCAACCACAATCATAATTTTGTCTTCATTTCGTATTTTTGTTTCAACATTATTGATATTCTGACCATACATTGTAAGATGAACAATTTTTACCGCCGCATTTTTCTTTTCCTTAACAATTTTTTTCCATTCTGAAATAATTTCAATTTTAAAATTACCGCCCCAAGTTTTGTTAATGTCAGAAATAGTATGCTTTATCTCAGGATTTACTTCATTCATATAGATTTTTTGTGCACCAAATGATCTTGCAACTAGAGCTACATGAGTAGTAACTCTATCGTCTCTAACAACCCGTTGACCAATCCTTAGAACTTCAATTTCCATATGTCTTTGCTCCAACTTTATCACTATTCTGTGATATATCATTTTGAAAAAAATTACTAATTATTTTTTTAAGTTCGCTCATATTTTTTCCTGTTACTGCAGAAATATCAATCCATTTTTTACTTCCCTTCAATTCTAAGTAATCTACTATGTCTAAAATTTCATCGTCATCTAACAATTCTGATTTATTTAAAGCGAAAACCATCTTGTTTGATTCTACACCAATTTCATTTAATGTTGTGTAGCAACTTTTGAATTTTTTTCGTAATTCATCTAGATTATCACTTGCATCAATTACAAATATTGTAACATCCGTGTACAGTAGTTCTTCTAGCGTTGATTTGAAAGCTTCAATCATATATGCTGGAAGCCTGCTGATAAATCCAACAGTGTCCGAAATCAATGCAATTTCTTGGTTTATCATTACTCTACGAACAGTAGTTGTAAGAGTTGTAAATAGCTCTTCGTTTTTTTCTCGTTGTTCTCCTGTTAATGCATTGAATAATGTAGTTTTACCTGCTGAAGTATATCCCGCAAGTGAAATTGTCTTGAAACCAAGCCGTTTTCTTGCCTGTCTGTGAAGTTTACGCTGTTTTCCTGACTTTACCAGCTTTGATTTGATGTTAACCATTCTTTTTTTGATTTCGTTATAGTATACATCAACTTCAAATGTTCCAAGGCCCATAAACCCTGGCTGTTCGCCTTTTTTTGAAAGTCTTACTTTTTCTTTAGCTCTTGACATATCATAGCGTGCTTGTGCCAGTTTAACTTGAAGCTTGGATTCAGCACTGGAAGATCTTTTCTCAAAGATTTGTAAAATCAAAGCTTCTCTATCCAATATTTCCATTTTAAGCTCTGAAGCCAGATTATAGTTCTGGCTTGGCTTTAACATCTCATCAAAAACTATCACATCTGGTTTTACCGTAGATATAATTTCTTTAAGATCTTCAATTTTACCACCACTCAAGCCATATTTTGGCTTTTGCAGGAAGTTTTGTTTTATGATATGCTTTACTTTATAGTCAGCCGACTCGCAAAGGGCGACTGCCTCATCAACAATATCATCTTGATCATATGTGATTAAAACAGCTGAATCCATTGCTAAAACTCTACATCTCTGATTTTTTGAGAATTTTTTCTATATTCATGTTCAAAACAATCTCACCAATATCGCTCGCATATTCTGCAACTCTTTTTACATTCTCCACAATTTTTCTAATCCTAAAAATTTCCTCCTCATCTTTTCTTATTTTCAAATTACCCAATATTCTTTTTTCATATTTTTGGATATTATTTGCACTTTCAATTGATTTCTCTGCTTGATCATAGTCTTTTTTGAATAATGCTAGACATGCATCATCCATTACTGAAATCGCATAATTACTCATCTCCTGTATTCTATCAAAGTTTTTGCCTTGTATGGGAGTTTTATAATCTAAAACATCCTGTGATAATCTTACCGCATGATCACCCAATCTTTCCACATTTTTGACAACAACTCTGTAACCAAGACAATCACGAGCATTATCAAATCCCATTTCCTTTAACATGTGATCATTTTCAATTGCAATTGCAAGCTGCCTAGTGATATAAAATCCAAATCTATCTACATCATCGTCGCTGTTGATCACTTCTTTTGCGAGTTCTTCATTTCCTTCCTTTATTGCAATTAATGCATCATCTAGCATTGATTTTGCTAACAACATCATCCTTTTGAAAGCGGCATCAACTGATAGTTCTACCAAATTAATTAGAATTTGAACAGTTATACCATCTGATGAATCAGCAGTTATTTCTGCACCCATTAAAATTTTCTTAACAGCATTTCTAATTCCAATTCTCTGTGACGGCATAATTCGTCCCACCCTTGGTTTTATACTGATTGTCTTAAAGTGAAGAAAGTATAATGAAACTAATTTTCTTACTACAGTTGATGTTTCTTCCTTTGGTTCAATTTCAATTGTGGCTGTTTCAGTTTGGTCTTTTTTTCTAGTATTGTATGGTGTAACATGTAAGCTGGAAATTCCTTTTCGATCGACTGAAACTTGATCTCCCTGCTTTAGGCCTAGATCAGTAATCCATTGTTTGGGCAGAGAAATAATGTAAGTGGATTTACCTGTAAACTGGATTTTTCTAGTTTCTTCACCAGATGACATAACTATAGTTATTTTTCTGTTCTATATAGATTAATGTAATTCTATATTATAGTATCAACGAATATTTAGATATCTAGGCAACCATTTGAGTGGATCCTGTTTTAAAACTAAAACATACTATTGATGCCCTGTTTGGAGTAGGCATATCTAGACATTTGCCTAAACAGATAGAGTTTTTCTTTTCAAAGCGAACTGGACGAATTCGTGAGGTATATCATAACCGAAAGCTTCTTTGTACATTGCGAATTGATGGTGGACTAGCCATAACACCATATTTTGCTCAAATTCTTATGAAGAGTAAAAAATTCAAAGAAAACTGTATAGAGATTGACAATGATTCAAAACCATTTGTAGAAGAGGGAAGGTCGGTCTTTTGCGGTCATATTGTTTGGTGCGGTAAAAATATCAGGATCCAAAGTGACGTTCCAGTTTTGTACAAGAATAAGGTTATTGCAGTAGGAAAGGCCATCCTGTCTTCAGAGATGGTGAAGGAACAAAGAATCGGTGTGGCAGTAAAAGTTAGGGATAGTTTAAAAAGTTAGCCAGAGGGATAAATGAACATGATGCGTGGAGGCAATCGCCAAATGCGAAGAATGATGGATAAGATGGGTCTTGACATGGAAGAGATCCCAAATGTACAGGAAGTTATCATTAAGACAGACAAAAAAGAGATTATTATTCCAAAGCCATCTGTCACTGAAATGAAATCAAAAGAAAATTCAATCTTTCAGGTAATTGCAGAGAGTTTTGAGGAAAAAGAACTTGAAGTACCTATATTTTCAGAAGATGACATAATGCTTGTCTGTCAACAGGCAAATTGTAATGAAGAGAAGGCTAAAGATGCCTTGGCTGAGACTAAAGGCGATATTGCTCAGGCAATTCTAAGGCTAACTAGTGGTTAAATTATGACTATGCAAAAAACCTTAGAAAAATGACACAACCAGTATGGACACTAACTGATAAGGAAAAAATCAAAAAGACTTTAGAATTAATTCAAGATTTTGAGAATTCTGGATCATCTAAACATTACAAGGCAAACGCACAGAAGATGAGAATAATGCTAGATGCAATCAAAAAAACCTTAGAAAAATAGTATTTCAGAAGCGTGAAAGCCTCAAGAATTGGCTAAAATGCAGATTTTTCCTATAAATTGTTTGCGAAATTCGCAAAAACATATTATTAATATACCTTTTTATTATTTTTTTTGAAAATGCTTCAAAAGATTATATAAATCAATGAAATTATTATATATTTTTCCCAGAATATTGTAGATTTTCGCAGATCTAACCTTATTAACTTATTATTCCTATAATATATGTAATAAAAATGACATGTAAAGGAATTTGCCCTAGATACAAGGCACAAAAACCTGTAGGAACAGGAAGGTATGCTTCAGGTCAACGTAGGTGTCAGATTTGTGAGATTTTCATCAAGTGGGAAGGTCTGTGGTGTCCATGTTGTGGATATCGATTAAGAACCAAACCACGAAACTTGAAGTACAAAGCAAAACTGCGCGCACGAGTAAATGCTGAAGCTAAGACAGAATCGATAGCAATAAACGAGTAAACTCACTTCGTAGGCTTATTGCTAAACGAATCGCGTTTTTCGAAGACAGTTGTTGACATTGACAAACGTAGTTTTACAATTCAGATATTACTCTTCGATAACGGAAGTTTTGTTTCTATAACAGAAGGTCAGGAAAAGATTGGCGGGTTAACAGCATCAATTGGTACAAACACTATACCAATTACTACTTCAATCATACCAGCAAAATCAGAGTCTCTTTTTTTAAAATTAATCTCTGAACAAATCTCTTCAATCATAACAGGTATTAATATCATATCTGCGTTTATTCCAAAAGAGCTGGAAAACAAAACTGCTAAAACTCTGATTGCTAAAATAAAGGAGATTGTTGAAAAATGACAGTTGATATGAGAAGCTTCCTTCAACAAATCAAAAAGACCAATGATTTATTCATAGTGAAGAAGGGAGTTTCTACAAAATATGAGATTGCTGCTGTAACTGAAAAGCTTGACGAGTCAAAGGCAGCCTTATTTGAAAATGTCAAAGGAAGCAAATTCAAGTTGATTTCAAACTTAGTAGGAAGCAGAGATAGGTTTGCACAGGCAATAGGCTCCAAAAAGTCTGATATTAATCGAAAAATTGTCAAGGCAATTTCTTCTGCAAAAAAACCAAGAATTTCATCAACTGCAAAGTTTTTCGAAAACAGCTCTAAGGATATTTCCATTCTTCCAATTGTAACTCACTTTCAAAATGAATCAGGTCCTTTCATCACATCATCTATACTATATACAAGAAATCAGGAAAAGAAATCTCAAAACTCGTCTTTTCACAGACTAATGCCAATAGGGAAAAACCAATTCTCAATTAGAATGGTAGAGGGTAGAGATCTCCATAGATCATTTATGTTTGCAAAAACACATGGGCAGGACCTGCCGGTCGCAATTACTGTTGGTGTTCACCCTGCCATTTCAATTGCTTGTGCATTCCAGGCAAAATGGGGAAAAAATGAACTTGAGATAGCTAATTCACTTATGAATAACAAACTTACTTTAACAAAATGTCCTAGCACTGGCTTATTGGTACCATCAACTGCGGAAATTGTCATGGAAGGAAAAATTCTGCGAAACAAAACACACAAGGAATGGATGGTCGAAATGCTTCGAACATATGATATGCCAAGATCGGCACCAGTGATTCAAATCGAAAAATTGTATTTTAGAAACAATCCAATTTATCATGATATTCTGTCTGGTTACACAGAGGCGAGATTGCTCATGGGTATGCCTATTGAGGCTAAACTCAACAGTATAATGAAAAAGAAATTCCCACAGACAAAACAGGTGATTCTTACAAGCGGTGGAGCCAATTGGCTTCATGCTGTAGTTCAAATCTCAAAAACCAGATCAACCAATGTTAAAAAAATCATTAACGAAACGTTCGCAAATCACAGATCGTTGAAGATGGTAACCATAGTAGATGATGATATTGATCCTACCGATGCTGTAGCTGTAGAATTTGCTATGGCCACAAGATTTCAGGCCGACAAGGATCTGGTAATAATAAAAAATGTGAGAGGCTCTAGCCTTGATCCCTCTAGTAACCAAAAGAAATTACGAACAGCAAAAATGGGAATAGACGCAACAATACCTGCATCAAAGAGGCCAGACGGCTTCAAGTTGGGTAAGATTCCAAAATCTAAAACAAACCTGAAAGACTATTTGAAGAAATGAATGCTGGATATTTCATAGTAATTGTCCTAGTTTCTGGGTTTGTTGCAGGCACAATACATGGCGCAGTAAATTTGGCAATTGTAGAACCATATCTTGATGAGGCAATTGGTATTGAAAATCAGGCTCTCTTCAAGTCTGGGGAGGCTGAAGATACTCCTCAATTTTGGGTTGAATACAACTCATACCGTGATTGGCAAAAAAGTGGTCAGTTGTTAGCAGGTGGAATTCTAGGAATGTCAATAGGTGCATTGTTTGGTGTTGTGTTTGCTTATTCAAGAAATTCTCTACCCGAAGGACACACTGTAAAAAAAACATTTGTTCTTGCTGCAATCATGTGGCTTACCATTTTCTTGATACCATTTTTGAAATATCCTGCAAACCCGCCAACTGTGGGAGATGCTGATACTGTCGTACTGAGAGGAATATTGTATCTTGCATTCATTGCAATCTCCGGCTTTTCAGCTGTTGGTTTTTCCAGATTGTATAAGAAACTTGAGACGAAAAAATATCTCGCATTTATTGGTTATGCAGTTTTTATCACGACTGTATTTTTTATAATGCCACCAAGTCCAGATGAAGTTACTGCTCCAATGGATTTAGTGAACGGTTTTAGGACAATGTCTGTGGTGGCCGTAACAACATTCTGGGTTGCTGAAGCGATAATACTTGGATTACTGTGGCAAAAATACAAGACAAAGTTACAAGAATCATAGTTATTCTACATTCTTAGAATAAGAAATTAGAATGGCTGGATCGTTTAAATAACTTAGCTAAACCTAAGAAAATACTTTGAGTGCAAAATCAAAAATCATGACTAGAAAGACCATTCTGCTTTTTGCACTAGTTGCTGGAGTTGCTGCCTTCCCATTAGCGGCTTCAGCACAAAGTGACGCTGTTCCAGCTTGGGTTAAAAATACTGCAGGATGGTGGGCAGATGATCAGATTTCCGAGGCAGAATTTGTAAACTCGATGGAATATCTAATTGATTCTGGAATTATTGATCTATCATCACAACAAAACTTTGGTGTAACTGAACTTACGATTGGTTTCATACCATCTGAAAAAGCAGATGAACTGACACCAAAGGCTGAATCTCTTGCAAGATTTTTGGAATCTGAATTTAATGGAAAAGTGGATGTCAAAATTGTTGTACCAACAAATTATGAAATAATTATTGAGGGACTAAAATTTGGACATATTGACGCCGCATTCATGGATACAGGTCCTGGATGGATTGCTCATGATAGGGCAAATGCTGAAGTAGTGATGGCTGAAGTAAAGAAAGGCAAAGTAGGTTACTATGCTACAGTTTGGCAGCGAGCTGATTCAAATTATTCATCAATTGATGAAGCAATTGGAAACAAGGTAGCTTTTACTAGCATTACCGGTTCATCAGGATTCGTCAGACCAGTTGGTACACTAGTTGACCGTGGTTTAATCACAGTAGAAGGAGACGACATTATCGCATTAAAAAAAGCATTAGATAACTCGTTTGAATATCATATCTTTGGAGGAGGATACAAAGCGGCACTTGAGTTGCTCTTGAATGGCTCAGTTGAAATGGCATTTGGTTCTGACATTGCTCCAGGAAAATACTTGACTCCAGAACAGCAAGCTCAACTCAAAAAAGTTGAGACGCTTGGTCTAGTACCATCTCATGTCTTTGTTGTATCAGATAATCTTTCAGATAAGACAAAACAACATTTGGTTGACTCGATGGTGAAACTGAACCATCAGGATTACAATCAAATACTAAAGGATGTTTATGGTGCAGATGCATTGTTACCAACAACTGCTGAAATGCACATTGGCAACTTTGGACAATATCTAGACCTCTTACCTGGAATTGAAAAAGCAACTTTTGATAAGAAGAATTACGATCTTCCAAAATAACTAACTGATATGCAAGAACAGAAAGGATCCTCATCCTCGTCAATATCAACACTGTCAATTGTTCAGATGAATAATGTTTCGGCCTCATATGACTCAAAGGATTATGTGTTAAAAAATATCAAAATGTCAATTACTAGAGGAACCAATTATGCAATCGTTGGACAATCTGGTTCTGGTAAATCGACCTTATTGAAATTGATAAATGGCATGATGAATCCAAGCCAAGGGAAAATCATGGTTGATTATAAAATTCCCAACACCTCTGACAAAAAATTCAAGCCATTTATGCACAAAATTGGCTACATTCCTCAAAATCTTGGATTGATAAAAAATTCTACAGTACTTGAGAATGTTTTGATTGGAGCCCTACCTCGTGTTAGTGGGTTCAATTCATTTTTCAAAAAATTTTCTGATTTAGAGATTGATAACGCAAAAAAAATTCTAAAACAAGTTGGCCTTCAGGGTAAAGCTGAGAGACAGGTATACATGCTCAGTGGTGGCGAAAAGAGAAGAGTTGCAATAGCAAGAGCTCTTGTCCAAAAACCAGAGATTATTCTTGCAGATGAAATTGTATCTGAGTTGGATCATGTGACAGCACGAGAGATCATGGATATTTTAGCAGAAGCACAAGCAACAACGAAACTTACTGCAATAATGGTTCATCATGATCTTCAGCTTGCATTGGAGTATGCTGACAGGGTAGCAGTGATCAAGGAAGGCGAAAAGATTCTTGAAATTGGAGTTGAAGGAGATAAAATTGTAGACTTTCAGTCGGGAAATTATACACAAAGAGAGATTTTGGAGATGTTTAGCAATGAATCAGAAGAATAATCTAATCATCGGACTAATTATTGCAGGAGTAGTAGTCATGTCTGTCAATGTGGATGCAGATCCCAGAGACTTTGCAGAGGGACTACCAAATATTGGAATTATGCTACAAGAGATTACCGAAGTAGATTCCTCACTTTTTGTAACTGCATTCTGGTCAATGCTAGAAACAATCGAAATGGCATTTATTGGAACTGTGGTAGGTGTTGCAATTTCGCTCCCACTAAGTTTGCTTGCTGCTAGAAATTTGAACAACAAATTTGTCTATGTACCAATTCGTGCATTGCTTGCCGCAATCCGTACTTTCCCTTCTATACTTTGGGCAATTTTATTTGTGATTATAGTTGGTCTTGGTCCGTTTGCAGGAGTGTTAGCAATCATCATGTACACGGTTGGATTTATCGCAAAGCTGCAATACGAAGCCATCGAAGCCATTGATGCTGACCCCATGGATGCAGTGGGTGCTATTGGAGTTTCCAAACTACAGTTGATCAGATTCGTTGTATTGCCAGAATCTGCATCACATTTGCTTAGCCAGATTTTGTACATCTTTGACTATAACATTAGGCAGACAAGTATTCTTGGTCTTGTAGGTGCAGGTGGAATTGGATTTTACATCATTAACTACATCAAGTTCTTTGAGTATGGAAAGGCTGCAGTTTTCATGCTGGTTGTTCTTGCAACAGTCTTGATAATTGAGTGGGTTAGTGTACGGGTGAGAGACAAGTACATCGTCAAGTCACAAAGGGGAATGCAGGTTAAATCTTAACAGCCAATTATTTCCATGAATAACCCTCTTTGATCAAACTAAAGAACAGAATCCACCATTAGTGCGATGAAAAGTACAGCCAAATATGGGCTTGAAAACTTGAACAAAACCCATGAAGCCTTTTCACTTGGCTTTGCAACAACCCAGAAACTAAGAATCACCATTAAAACTCCAGACGCAATTGCAGTGTACAGATAGACTTCATGCATCAACGGTTCCCCATTTTCATGTGTTAGGAAAAATGGAACTATACTAAAGAGCACCATCATCAGTGTGGTACCAGCAATTATTCTCGCAGAAGTTTTTTCTGACTGGACCGCAGTTAGCATTGGAACGTTTACTTTTTTGTAATCATCCTTAAAGTGTAAAGTTAATGCCCAAATATGCATTGGAATCCAAACAAAGACTAATCCAGCTATAACAAGACCGAAGTCCCAGAGGCCAGTTGTAGTTACAGCAACATAACCAATTAGTGCTGGTGCACCACCAGAGAATCCACCCAAAATAATATTTGTTCTACTTTTACGTTTTAGGCCATAACTGTACACCAAAATATTATCTACTAATCCAAACGCCATAAAGGAACCAGCTAAGATGCCTTGCCAAAATGATGCGGTAAAACATATGCCAAAAGCACATGCTAATGATATTGCAGCAAGCACAAGTCCAAAATTCCTAGCCTTTTCTGCAGGATAAATTCGTCTACTTGGGATGGGCCTACCTTTTGTTCTCTCCATTATTGCATCAATGTCTCTGTCATGATAATTTGTCAACGTATTCGCAGCAGCAGAACCGGCAGCTACTCCTCCAAGGAGTAATGCCCATGTTTCAAGAGAAATTGAAATGTTGAAAACATTTGAAGCGGTAATGGCTGCACCAAATGCAGTAAACACAAGAAGGTACCAGATCTTTGGTTTTGTCAGTTCGTAGTATACAGCGATATTTGATTTTGTGTTAAAAGTTTGCATTAATCATCACTCTATTCTCAGATCTGCATCACTATTCTAACATATAGGGCATTTGTTTTGTTCGCGTCTTCATTTCTATAAAACTCTCAGAGCCTATAATTCCTTCAATTTTACCAATATTATCTGAAACAATCTTATACATATCATTCAGGTTTTCGGCATACATTGTTACCAGTATGTCAAACCTGCCGGTCACTTCCGCAACCTCTCTCACACCTGGGATCTTGAATAATTCTTGGATAACATTATTTCGTTGCTTTGAATCCATGTTAATTCCCGTTATTGATTTTACACCAAATCCTAATTCCTTATTGTTAATCTCAATTGTAAATCGCTCAATGAGTTTTTTATTTATTAACCGCTTTATCCTGCTATAAACTACTGAAGAGTTGGCGTTAATTTTTTCAGAAAGTTTTGGAATTGAGATTGATGAATCCCTACTAAGCTCTGATAAAATCTTTTGATCTATTTTATCCACTTTTGCCGTTTAAAACACCTGAGACATTACATATTTTTCGGATTAATAAAGCTATTATTGAAATTTTTATAATTTTTTTCTTTAAATCTTATCTTTTTTGTATAGCATCTCAGCTAGGAGGACAGCACCCTTTGCAGATCCCATCTTCTTGTTGTGTGAGAATAACATATACTTCAATCCATGATCAAACAACTCCTCTTTTTCTAATCTTCCAATCGTTGTAGTCATTCCATCACCCACTTGTCTTTCAAGTCTTGGTTGCGGTCTTGTTGGGTCCTCATGCACTGCATAGTAATCTTTTGGCGCTGATGGAAGACCCACAACACTAATTTCCTTATTGTATTGTTCATATGTTTCCTTTGCATTTTTAGGATCAACCTCTTTTTCAGTTTCAACGAATACGGATTCGGTATGACCATCAATTACTGGAACCCTTGTACAAGTACAACTAACACGTATGTCGGCCGGTTCTATTTTACCATCCTTTAATTTTCCAAGTATTTTTTTTGTTTCAATCCTAACTTTGTTTTCTTCCTTTGGTATGTAAGGAATAATATTATCTGTAACATCCATGGCCGAAACACCTGGTGATCTGCCGCCACCCGAGATCGCTTGCATCGAAGTCATCATGACTTTTTTTGCTCCATATTTCTCATAAAGTGGTTTCATAGTAATTGCTAATCCAGTTGTGGTACAATTAGGCAAGGGAGCTACCCATCCTTTCCAACCCCTGTTCTTTTTTTGTACTTCTAACAACTCAGCTTGCTCATCGTTTATTCCTGGAATTAGAATTGGCACATCATCCTCATATCTATACGCAGAAGAAGTTGAAATTACAGGTATATCCTTTGCAAATTTTGTTTCAATATCTCTTGCAGCGTTAGATTCAACAGCAGAAAATACCAAGTCTAACTCCGCAACATTAATCTCGTCAATTTTTTTTACAGTCATTCCTTTGATGTATTCCGGGATTTCTCCACCCACTTCCCATTTGATAATTTCACTGTCTGGATCTCTAATTGCATCAACATAGTTTTTTCCTGCAGATCTTTCTGAAGCTGCAATTTGTGTAACTTCGAACCATGGGTGATCCTCTAGAGATAGCACAAATTCTTGTCCTACCGCTCCAGTGACTCCAATTATTGCTACTTTCTTTTTCATTGAGTCATTTTCAAGTTTTCAATTAATAATCGTTAGCAATAACCAAAACACACTATATTGGCAAATAATCATCTATAATGTGAAAATTCATCCAAACAAATCAGCACAGTCACACATTCCAGCCTCGCACGGAGGCAAATATGGCACAAAAAACCCTGATGTTAATGTGATTGATTTCAGTTCAAATGTAAACCCATTAGGATGTCATCCAGGCGTAAAACGCTATTTGAAAAAACATTTGGATTCAATTTCAGAGTATCCTGATCCAAATTCTACGGATTTGCGTGCAAACTTGGCGTGGTTTACCGGGGTTCCAAAAAAGCAGATTGTTGTTGGGAATGGCGCAACAGAAATAATTTACAATTTCTGCAAAACGTTTCTAAATAAAAAGACGCGTGTTTTGATTCCAATACCAACTTTTAGTGAGTATGAAGTTTCTGCAAAACTTTGCGACTGTAAAATATCATTTTTCAAAACCATGGATCTTTCGAGAAATTTACAAAAATTTATCATGAAAATTCCCAGAAATGGCTGTATTTTTATTTGTAATCCAAATAACCCTACTGGTATTTT
>ARWO01000012.1 GCA_000402075.1 Thaumarchaeota archaeon SCGC AAA007-O23 | reverse complement strand
AGAACATTTAATGCAATATATTTTTATTTCACAGGCTCAAAAAATACAAAATATTGATTTTGATTTCAATAATGATATAGTTACAATACAGCCTGATGAAAAACTAATCAAAAAATTATTTTTTATGGTGGATTAGATAACGGAGACATTGCGAATATCTTTTTAAAAAAAGACTATGATACGTTTAAGATTAAAGATAACACAGTTGTGGACATTGGTGCAAATATAGGTGATACAGCAATATTTTTTGCATGTAACGGTGCAAAAAGGATAATAGGAGTAGAACCGTTTCATAAAAATTTTGAAATTGCAGAAAAAAACATCAATGCTAATAAATTAACTGATACAATTCAGCTGATTAAAGAAAATATCAGATTGTTAAATACAATTCAAGATGGGTTTATGAGTTTTGAGAAAATTGATATACCTATTGGATTAGGAATTTTAAAAACTAAAATAACAATTGATAGAAGTAAATACAAAATTATTAAACATGCTATAGAAAAATGTATTGGGAATTTTTTTGGTTTAAGAAAAAATGACAAGAAGAAGATTGTTTTGTTAGAATTTAATCCAGAAGTATATCATGATTTATTAAAAGAGATAAACAGACGAGGATTTCAACCTGTATTAATAAATTTTAGAAAATCTGCTATATTTAATTTCAGGACATTAAGATATTTAATGAAATCAAAGTCAGCAATTATGATTCCACAAGATTGGCTAGAAAAAGTTGAATTAGAAGAATTTGAAAAAATAAAATAGATTTTTTTAATAGGATGAATGAAGTAATTGAAAACGAAAAAATTTTTATGAATTTTGATTATAAAGGAATAAACTTCAGCCCTTTCTTACAAAAAAAATTTAACCAAATTCTAATTCAAAGATTGGATGAATATATAATGCAGATATTAATTGCTGAATCTATTAAATCCAGAAATGATATTCAGGGTATAGTTACGTTAAATTTTTCAGGAGAAACTGAAAAAGTTTTTTCATATGTACAAGAAAAAATTCCAATTTTATATCTACAACACGGCTTTGCAAATTATACAGAATCTATTTCATATTTTGATGTATTAGACGATTTTGACTCGATAAAAAATAAAATTGCAGTGTGGGGAGATATCATAAAAGATTATTTAATTCATGTTAAATCAATCCCAGAAAATAAAATAATTGTTTCAGGAAGCCCAAAACATGATTCATATTCTATAATTGAAAAAAATGAGAAAAGCCAAAAAATAATGTTAGTTACATTAAGGCCAATCATTACTCATATGGAAGGACCAAGAATTGAATTATATGAAAAATATGAAGAAGTATTACACAAATTAATTCAAATTTCTAAAAATATTGAAAATTTACAAATAATATTCAAATTACATCCACAGCAGAATATTAGTAATCAAATTATCATAAATATGATTAAAGAAAATGATAGGATTAAAATTTTACAGTTTGAACCAATCAAAGAATTATTATCTAATTGTGATCTTCATGTAAATATTGCACCAGATAATTTTGATGCAAGTAGTGTGATTTTAGAAGCAATGATGATGGGAAAACCAACATTAAATATTCAATTACAAAAAAATGAAATAGAATTTGAATTTATGAAGGAAAACGCAATAAAATCAGTATATTATGATTCTAATATAGAGCAATTAGTGCTAGATTTAATTTCTAACCATGGGATAGAAGAGTTGCTTAACAACTCTCAAAATTTTCTCAATAAATATATGAAAAATCGAGGAAATGCAGCAAAAAAACTGATTGATTTAATGATGAAAAATTAAACTACAGAGAATCAACTTCTTTTTTTAATTGTTCATGTAATTTATTTATCCATATTCCATCTTTCTCATACCAGATATCACCTCTAAATTTTTCTATGGTTTTATAAAATTCATCTTTAGAAATTTGAATATAATTACAAAACTTATCAATATATTTTTCATCACATTTTCCATCATATTTTAAAACTAAATCTATTGCAGTCTTTCTATCCATTAATTTGTCTCTTAAATCATAACATACATGATCCATACATTGACCAAATCCAAATTTCATAAATTTCAACATTTGATTCACATGAACAACATCAGAATCACATGCGTTAAATGGAACATACGTTCCTATTTCTTCTGGTTTAATATTTTCACGTTCTTGAAATCCATATTTTTTAGAAAACTCGGCATTTCCTGTGGAAGACCATTCTTTCAGATAATATTGTATCCAAATTCCTTTTACATTAAGATCCAATAATTTTTGTACATCATAATGAAAAAAGTAGAGATCCTTTTGAGTAACATCATCAATATCTAGATATTCTTGAATTCCTCCAGATAGTGTTTGTAATTGATATGCTTTTAGGGCATCAGAATCTGTTCCGACACCAGTCAAGCTTGTACCTACAGTTAGACCAGGATTTTCTCCTTGAATTATCAATGGGATTTTAAATTTTTCAGCGATGATATAGGTTGATGCATACAGAGGAAATTCACTAGCCTTTACAAAATTCAAATAATTGAAAAAATCATGTTTTGTTACTTTCATCATAATTTTTGGGTTTGGTCTTATTGAGATCAAGTCAAACCCTAATGATTTTAAATTTTCAAGGTTCTTTCTTCCAAGCTCAGTAATATTTTCTGGCTGATAATTTACTAACAAACAATTAAGACCCAATTCATCTCTAGCAGTTACAGCTTGCTTTGTACTATCTTTACCACCACTCACTCCAATCACACAGTCATAAACTGCGTTTGATTTTTTGGCATCATTTACAACAATTTCTAATTCTTTTTTTCTTTCAGCCCAATCAATCTTTTTTTTCTCATCTTCCCATAAACATGCACCACAAACTGATTCTTCATTGAAAAAAACCCCAGGTCTAGTATTTGGTTGAATGCACTTCGTACAGATTCTCAATTGTAAATTAAAAACCCATATGATATTTTAGTTTAGTTAAAGAAAATAATAGAAGAGTACTTTAGTAGGTAGGAAAATTTTTCAATATATATTTGACATGAAATGTGAAAAATTATGAAGATATTAGCCATTACCTTAGAAAAATGCTCAGGATGTGCTGTATTAATAGATGATAAAATTGTTTTTTCTACAAGCGAAGAAAGATATTCTCGTATTAAATCTGATTCTTCATTCCCAAGAAATTCTATTAATGACGCATTATCATTTTCAGGATTAAGAGGTGCAGATTTTGATAAGGTAATAATTTGCGGTAATAGACTTAGTTTGTTAGCACCACTAATGAATGAATATTCTACTTTTTCAGTAAATGATCAAATTAGAGCCATGGAAGAATATTGGTATCCAAATCTAGTCTTAGGAAAAAATAAATCTTTTTTAGAAGTCTTTAAAGACAAAATAAATTTAGAGCAATTTCCATTTAATACAGAGATAGGAAAAAAATTTGATATTTTTAAATTACATAATCCATATACTGAAGAAGATGGAAGAAACGTATCTAATTTCTTTAAACAAACCATTGCATCATTATTAGAAATTGAACAAGAAAAAATTATTCATATGGAACATGATTGGTGTCATGCAGCATATGCATTTTATGGAAGTCCGATACGTGACGATAACACTTTAATCGTAACTGCAGATGCATGGGGAGATGATCTGAGTGGTACATTGTCCGTATATTCAAAAGAAAAGGGACAAATTGAAAGAGTAAAAGAGTACAATCATAAAGATTTCCAACTAGCCAGAATTTACAGATATACAACACTCATTTTAAAGATGTTAGCAAATGAACATGAATACAAAGTGATGGGATTAGCATCCTATTACAATGGACCTGTAATAGAAAAAGTCGAAAAAGTGTTTGATAAAATGTTACAAAATGACGGATTAGAATTCATCTTCAATAAAGATGTCTTGGACATTTATGATTATTTGAAAAACAATCTAAAGAATTTTAGATTTGATCATATCGCGGCGGGGTTGCAATCATTTACTGAGAAAATTTTGGTGAATTGGTTTTCTAGCGCAATTTCCAAATACAATGCAAATAGTGTGGTATTTTCGGGAGGTGTATCCATGAATGTAAAAGCAAATATGAAAATTTCTCAAATTCCTAAAATAGAGAAATTTTTTGTTTGTGGTGCGGGAACAGATGAAACACTACCAATTGGTGCTTGTTATCATTGGGCTGAAATGAATGGAATTCAACCTAAACCATTAGATACATTGTATCTTGGTTCCAATGCAGCATATGATGAAAAAGACATATCATCATTGTCACAATATACAATAAAGAAATTTAATTCGGAAGAACAAATTTTGGAACAAATTCTGAAAAATAAGATAATAGCAGTATGTAGGGAAAGAATGGAAATGGGTCAGAGAGCATTGGGAAATAGAAGTATAATTGCAGACCCACGAACAAGATTTAATGTTGAGAAAATTAACAACTCAATAAAAAAAAGAGACTTTTGGATGCCCTTTGCTCCAGTAATTCTCTCAGAATATCAAGATCTATTAATTGAAAATCCAAAAGGAATAGATTCTCCATTTATGACTATTACATTTGAAACCAAAGATGGAAAAAATAAATTTCCAGCAGCAGTTCATCAAGCAGATGGGACAACAAGAGCACAATTATTGAAAAAAGAACAAAATCCAATCCTATGGAATTTAATTTTTAAATTTTATGAAAAAACTGGAATTCCAGCATTACTAAATACTTCATTTAATTTACATGGAGAACCGATCGTTAGAACAATTCAAGATGCGTTAAGAGTTTTTGATAAATCAGAATTGGAAGTTTTGTGGCTTGATGAGCATATAATTGAAAAGAAATAATAAAACTTGGACTAGGTGTTAGTTAATAATGAATGTTGAACAATTGTTTGATTTATCAGGAAAAGTTGTTATCATAACTGGCGCTGCTGGAAATTTAGGTTCTCGTTATGCTGTCGGATTAAGTCAATTTGGCGCAAATGTTGTTTTAGCTGATATAGATTATATTAAATGTAAACAAATGGCAAAAAAAATCAAAGAGAAATATCTCACAGATCCTGAACCAATCAAACTAGATCTCACTAAAAAAAAATCTATATCTAACGTGGTTTCCAAAGTCCTAAAAAAATATTCCAAGATTGACGTCTTAATTAATAATGCTGCATATCAGGGAAATGATAAAATTCGAAAAACTAGTTTTGAAAATTTATCATTGGATGATTGGAATAAATCTATATCCGTAAACCTCACTGGAGTTTTTTTAATGTGTCAGCAAGTTGGAAAAATAATGAAAAAACAAAAACAAGGTAATATAATTAATATTGGTTCTACTTATGGTTTAGTTGCGCCTGATCAAAGAATTTACGGCGATAGTGGACAAAATGCGGCTGCATTTTATTCTGCATCTAAAGGCGGAGTAATCAATCTTACTAGATACCTTGCGTCTTATTGGAATCGAACTGGAATCAGAGTTAATACTTTAACACCTGGTGGGATTGCTAATAATCAGAAATCTAATTTTATCAAAAAATATTCTAATAAAACCATGTTAGGCAGAATGGCTAAAAAGGATGAATATGTAGCTGCAATACTTTTTTTGTCCTCAGACGCATCTTCGTATATGACTGGTTCAAATTTAATTATTGATGGTGGTTGGACTGCTTGGTAGATTGTATTATTCAGGCACGTATGGGGTCCACTCGTTTTCCTGGAAAAATATTAGAAATTGTTGACGATACTAACCCCAGTTTACAATATACAATTAATCAATTAAAAGAATCCAAATTTTTGCAAAAAATTGTAATTGCAACAACCAAAAACTCGAAAGATGATCAAATTGTAAGTTTTGCTGAAAAATCTGGAATTGATATTTTTCGAGGTGATTCTGATAATGTATTATCACGATATTACGAGTGTGCCAAATTTTTTTCTTTTGGATCAATTCTGCGTGTAACCGCTGATTGTACTCTGATTGATCCATTGATTGTTGATAAAGGCGCATCATTATTTTTAGAAAATGATTATGATTATGTTACAAATACGTCACCTAGAACCTTTCCCGATGGAAATGAGACTGAATTTTTTTCTTTCTCTGCATTAGAATTAGCATATAAGAACGCGATTCTTCCATCAGAGCGTGAACATGTAACACCATACTTTCACAATAATAAAGAAAAATTTAAAATCCATAATTTCTCACATGACGAAAATATCTCTCACTTGAGGTGGACATTGGACTATGGCGCTGATTTAAAATTGATAAAAATTTTGATATCTAAAATTCAGACGAGACCAATTCATATGACTAACATTCTTGAAATATTGAAAAATGAACCTGATTTAATAAAAATTAATCAGGCCCATAAACCTAACGAGGGTTATTTCAAATCATTGAAGGAAGACGATGAATTTATTCGTAAATCAGGTTCTTAATTCAAACTCATTATCTATAATGTTAACAACTCTATCAACACCACAAAGTAGTTCTAATTTCTTTAACTTAGATTTGAATTTTTTTCTATTTTTATATTCTAACAGGCATTCAATGGCCAACGCTAATTCTTTTGTGAATAGCGATGAATTATAGTCTATATGTCTTCCAACATTTTCATCTCTGACAAATGTATGCGATTTTTCACGATCGTTTACTGCCACAGATAAAATTGGAACTTGCATAGAAGCCACTTCAAAAACAGTTCTCCCATTCGAAACAATTGCAAAGTCAGCGTATCTAATGTATTTTGCTAGAAAATCAGATTTCTCAACCAATTTAATCATAAAGCCATTTTTGTTTAATTGAGTAGCAGATTTTTTTATTTCTTCCTTGTGCTCAAAGCCAAATCCTAGTATGATTATAAATTCTATATTTTTTAATGATAAATTTTCGATTACCTTGAATATTTTAATAGTAATCTGTGTAGGATCAGTACCACCAAAACTAACAAGTATTTTTTTAACATTTTTTCTAAGTACATTGTTAGTCCATATTCTAAATTCATCTCTAACACAAGCAAATTTTCCTCCATAGAATTCTTTAGTTAACGCCTTTTTTTCATTAAAAATTGGATTGAATACTAAATCAGCATGTGCTCTTCCTTCACCTACATCCTCAAAATTAACAATCATTGATGTTAATTTTCTAATTTTCTTCATGTAGCTTGTTCTAGTGTTTAAAATATCATTGAAAATTATATCAGGTTTAAAACTAGAAATAATTTTAAATAATTCAGATTCATTTTGAAAAAATTTGATCTTATACATTTGCTCCTTGAATTTACTTGAGCCTAGATTATTTTTTTTATGCATCACAATAATAATTTCCTCATTTCTTAAATGATGTAGAATTGTTAACACATTGTATACATGACCTAGTCCAATTTTCTTACTACCATCAACTCTGATCAGAATTTTTTTTGTCATTGGTTAAAGTCAATATCATTCCATTGTATAGTTGAATCTTCTGGAATGTCTTTAAGCGTCTTAGAACCAATTATTTTAAAAAAATACTTTGGTAAAATTCCAGTACCCGGTCTTTTTACATCTATCATATTTTCTGTAATTTCAGTTCCTTTAGGAATATCATATTTAGATACAATACTTCGTCTGGCAAACTCTACAGCGCTAGATTCTGCCGAAAAATTATCACGAACACCTGAACCACGAGACATTTCAATTAATTTGATTTTTTTTATTAATTCTTTAAAATCATCAGAGTTGAGCGATAATCTATGATCCCTACTCACTGAAAGATTTTTGTCATATGTGAAATGTTTTTCAATACATTTAGAGCCATAAAATACTGAATATGAGGCAATATCTGTACCTAATGTATGATCTGAATAACCTATGTTATAATCTGGAAATTCTAAATCTAGACTTTTAATCATATCAAGATTTGCATCTTCAGATTTTGTTGGATAGGATGTAATACAATGCATAATTATTATTTCTTCGTTACCTTGATCTTCTATGGTTGAAACCGCTTCATGAATTTCCTCCATGGATGCCATACCAGTTGATATAAAAATCGGTTTATTTTTTGAGGCTATTTTTTTGATTAACTCTAAATGTGTAATATCTGCAGATGCAATTTTGTAGGCTGGTATATCAAATGAATCTAATAATTCTACAGATTCTAAATCAAACGGAGTTGAAAAACATGTGATATTCTTTTTTTTTGCATATTCAAAAATTTGTTTCCATTCATCAGCAGATAGAGTATCTAATTTACTGAATACGTCGAATTGAGACTCGTTCTTTATTCCATCATTCCAATATTTTGGCGCATTTTTTGTTGTTAACTTTTCAGCGGTATAATTTTGAAATTTTATTGCATCTACCCCTGATTCTTTAGCCGCATCAATTAATTGAAATGCTTTTTTGATATCCCCCTCATGATTTGCTCCAGCTTCAGCTATCAGATAACAAGGAAAATTTTTACCAATATACTTCCCATCAATTACAAACTCTTTCATAAATCAATCACCAATTATTCTTATATAGACAATTCTATCTTATTGAATCATCTTTTAATTCATGCCAAATCTTCAAAAGAAGATCTTAAATTCAAATGATTTTTTAATTAAATTTAGATAATCAAATCATTATGATATCTTAAAAATCCAGGTATTCCATATCTATTTCATTTTTTAGACATTAACAGTTTTCATTAGTTTTGATGCTTTTTTAATTGCTAATGCAATTTTCAAAGTCACTATACCCTGTTCAAGATCATTAATAGTTTTTTTTCTCTGTTTTACACATTGTAGAAAATGTTTTAGTTGTTCAACATACGAAAAATTTATTTGATAATTTTTTACCTCCATTTCCCTTTTCCATCTTTTTTTATTCATATTGTAAATATTTACACAATTATTATCTGAATCCCAATAAATCTCTCCTTTTGTTCCACGAATTTGACAACTTTTGAAATTTGGTCTTTGAAAATAATCCATATGAAGCTCACCAATAATTTTATTCCTAAATTTCAATAAACTTGCGGCATAATCTTCCACATCAACATCAAGATCACTGAATTTTCCTGACATTGAAATAACATTTTCAACTTCTTGAAATAGCCAATACATATAATCAATTTCATGAATTTGTGTTAGAATAATACCTCCCCCTAAATCTTTTCTTGCTGCATATCCCCTTCTATAATTCTCCCATGGATGGTAATCTGGTAAATATGAACAAGTCTGAACCTGTGCTGAAATAATTTTTCCAATTTTTTGTTGTTCTACCATACTTTTAATTTTCTTAATACATGGATGAAATCGTAGATTACATCCCATCTGGGTTATCAATTTCTTCTTCTTTATGATAGTATGTAGTTTTTCAACATCTTTTAAAGAATTTGATAATGGTTTTTCTAAAAATAGATCCAATCCTTCGTTTGCCAATTTAATTGCAGTAGTAACATGTAAACTCGTTTCATTAGCGACAATTCCCATATCTGGTTTTTCTTTAAGACATTGTTTAAGAGTACGATATACTTTTGCATGTTTTTTTAATTTCTTGACGTCATTTCTTTTTGTGCATACTATTATTTCTAAATTAGAAATTGATAACAGATTTTCAACGTGACGCTTTCCTATGGATCCATATCCAACCACTAATATTTTTTTCATGTTAACCGTTTATTTCAATATTAAAATAATTTACTTAGCTAAATCCTGCTTTTTATGAATTCAATAGATTTGACTGGCATATATAATGAAACAATGCACCTAAAATTAGAGTTTTTTAATATTTTCGTCTACTAAAACTGAAAACATTTTGGCGTTATCTTCTATGAATGATTTCATCTGGGATTCGGTAATTTCAACATCGACTAAATGGCCGTTATAAAAAAATGCGTTTGCCTCCTTAAGTTGATACATCTGGATATCAAAGTCAAAACTGTTTTTTTTAAAAATTGCTAGAAATCTTTCAACATCTTGAAGATTAACTGGTTCCTGTAATGAAGAACGAATAATTTCTGGAAGTTTACTTAGTGTTTCCACATGGTGAACTGATGGCAATATAGAATAATACAATTTGCCAAAAATGACTGATGGTTTGCCATAAAATGCTGCTTCTAAACAGGATGAACCCATAGCACTAACCACCAATGAACAATTTTGAAAAAGTTCGTTTTGTGGCACTGAATGATGTAGAAGTCTAACATTAGGGACATTCATTATTTCCTTATAGTCAGAAACACTTTTCCAATTTCGTGTTACGCTAGAAGGGTGTTCTTTTACATAGAGCTTATAATTAATTGGTATGGATTTTGCTACATGTCTTATTGTCTCAAGTTGGTTTGTATAAAATGGTGCTCCAATCAAAAGATTATGCTCCTCATCAACACCTAGAGGAAAATAAACAAATTTTTCATCATGATTAATTGAGGTTGAAAGATTTTTGTTTAAGAATGATGTTCTCGACTGTTTTTGTAATACTTGTTTTATTGCATTAAGTAAAACACCGGATTTAGATCTACCAAAATAAGCAAAATGTGTTTTAGTGTTTTTATTATTTGAATTAAACAGAAATTCCATTGCGGCGCTTGCCCTTTTTCTGTTTGATGCACGCCATTTTTCATTATATGATTTTATAGTTTCATTGTAAGCTAGGCTTGAAACATCGCTTTGACGACCAATATTTTTTACCAGATCTGAAAAGGATGTAAATTTCATAGATATTTCTGAATCAGATATAGAAGAATCATCAAACTCAGTTGGGCGTTCTGATATCATACATTTGTTGAACGATTGCGTTGCAGAAGATACCAGAACTTTAATTCCTTTAGCTCTACACATTTGATAAAAAAGTTCATCCTGATGAAGAAATGGTTCTCTTGTAATGAAAAAATCTGGTTTAATCTCATCAAGAACGCTTTCAAAGAATTTACATTCTTGTTCAAGGATTAACCATATTTCTTCTGTGGAAAATTTGTAAAATCTGTTAAATCTATAAAATAATCGTTCATTGACCGCAAGATTCCATAATCCAATGTTATATTTTTTTTCAAAATTAGATAGATATTCCATATCTATTTCATTTTTTTTAAAATTTATTTGGTCATTGTAATACCATGTTTTTTTGAAATCAACTAATTTTTGATTTTGAAAAAAGGTTCTAGTTTTATTGGGTAAATCGTATATAGCGTAAAAATCGGCATCAATTTTTTTTTGCAAATGATATGAAAGGACATACATCAAGAAATCAGCGCCCAGCCAGAAAAAAATTTTATCCTTCATAGTTCTAAATTCATGTATGATGCCAATATAAAAAATTCTTATTATTAATCAGTTACAATACGAAGTTTTTTTATTAGATAAAAAGAGGTTTTTGCTGTATGTGCAATCACGAAACTATAAGCAATTCCCTCTATTCCCATTAAGCTTCCTAAAACAATCATCCCGATAATTAATGAAGTCATCAGTATAGCTGTACCTATTAGCACGACTCCACTTTTTTCTTTACCTAAAAACTCTGCTTCAAGAATAAGTGCAATCGTGGTTGGGATTACAGCCACGCTCATAATTCTAATCGCATCTACAGTCTCAGTAAATTTTGGAAAGAATTCAGTAATTAAAATTGGTCCCACCAAAATACCAAAAATAGCAACAAAAACTGAAAAAATAATAACAACAATCTTTGGTTTTTTGTTTTTAACACCAGTTGATTCCTGAGGGAGTAAATATTTTTGAAATACATTTGGTAGTATGGACATTACAGCAATAGCTTGATACGCCAGACTCCAATTTCCTAGAATGGCGAATCCTAACAGTGGAGCTACAACAATTTTATCGACATGTCCAGAAGTAATTGCTAGTATAGACATAAAATAATTATTTCCAATAAACCTAATTCTTGGTTTAATTAAACTAAAATCTATCCTCATTTCTTTAAAAATAGAATAAATTCTTTTGAAGTGAAGTACATATGATAATGCAAGTGCAAAAATTATGGATTCATATCCAAACAGGTAAAAAAATGAAAATCCTAAACATAATGTGAGACCTTTCTGTACAAGATTATATTTTGAATAATTAGTATATTGTTTTCTTCCAAGCAGGTCACCAATTGCAAGTGTGTTAATTACATATGCGATTAAAATAATTCCAATATCAATTGTGTAAAATGATGGAAAAAGTACTATGATAATAAATGATAGTATTGCACTAGCGGATAATGAAATAAAATTTAGTGTTGATTGAATTTGAATTTTCTTTGCTGTGTAAACTGTAAGCGTGTTTGCTGTTCCGAATAACGCAATGCCAGAAAAAATACCAGCTATTCCTAGAAACCAACCAATTTCTCCATATGAACTAGGCTCAATTTGAGATGCAAGATAAAACCAAAAAGCTGCCGACATAACAGTTCCAAGGACATCTGCACCGCCAACAGCACTAATGTCTTTAATTTTTTTAATACCCGCCATTTTCTGTTAGTAACGTTTCTCGCGTACTACGTTAACTAGACTGTATAACAAAATCGCAGTAATTAATAAAACTACTCCAATCAAAATGGTGCCTGCTCCAACTACTGTTAAGTTAGTATTCAGTCGACCAAACTCGATATAAAAATCGATTGCGGAGTAAGTAAAAATTAATCCTACTGCAAGAAAAATTAATGATGGTATTCCATAAAATTTCAATGGATGTTCTATCGATGTAAATTTTATGGTACTGATTAAAACTGAAGTTCCATGACTCACAGGATTATGTGTTGATGTATCTCCTGGATATAAAATTGTGATTGGAACTTCTGAAATTTTTAAACCTTTAGAGCTAGCCTTGATCAAAATCTCTGTAGAAATACCCATTCCCATATCTGACGGAGAAATTTTTGCCAGAACTTGCTTACTGTAAGCTCGGAATCCACTCTGTGCGTCAGTTAATTTTTGATTTATTGATGCGTTTGTAACTCCCGTTATCATCTTAATTCCAATTTTTCTATAATTTGGAACATTACTTTCATTTTTTAAAAATCGTGAGCCAATGACAACATCCACCCTATTTTTTTCAATTGGTATTAATAATTTTGGGATATCTTCTATTCTATGTTGCCCATCTGCATCAAATGTAACAAGTACATCACTTTCTATTTCTATTGCCTTCTGAAAGATAGTATTTATCGCAGCACCATAACCTCTGTTTTTATCATGTTTGATAACAATAACTCCTAAATTTCTAGAAATATCCGCAGTCATATCTGATGAACCATCATCACAAACTATGATTGAATCTGTAACCTTCTTCAATTTGGTAATGATGCCAGCAATATGGTTCTCTTCATTATATGCAGGAATTCCTATCGTTATTTTCAATTCAAATACTGGCTGCCCTCTTGAACTTTAAAAATAACGTAGAAATCATTCGCACCGAATTCTACTAGTCTATCACAAACAAAACTGGGCATAAATATGTCAGCACTAGTTACCAAAATGCTAAGATTGTTAAACTGGAATAAGTTCACCAAACTGATTTTTTGTAACCAATTAATAAATAAAACCGCTTTTAACTGCCAATGTGTTATTAGGCAGATCTCCACTTCGAATAAGCTTTGTTGGTGGCGGGACAGATTTAGAAGAATATCATAAGAAATATGACGGATACTCTATTTCTGCAACAATTGACAAGTTTGCATTTGTTGCCGCTAAATTAAGAACTGATAACTTATTCCAAGCTTTTTCACCTGATTACCACACATATTTTTCATCAAAAAAACTTCAAAACATTCGACCTGAGTTTGGTCATGCAATAGCAATAACCTGTTTACAGGAAATGAAATTTTCTAATGGTATAGATCTGTTTTATTCCGCTGATGTTGCACCTGGTTCTGGTCTAGGTGCTTCTTCTTCATTAGCATCTAATATTGTAAACATAATTTTAAAATTTCAAAAAAAGAAATGGAACAAACACAAAATGGCTATGGAAGTTTTTAGGATTGGCCATGATGTTTTAAAATGGGGAATTGGTAAACAGGATGAATTTGCTGCAGTTTTTGGTGGTTTTAATCTATATAAATTCTCAAAAAATAATGTGACAGTAACTCCTATTCGATTAAATAAATCAACTCTCAAGGAATTTGAGAAAAATTCCATGTTATTTTTTTTGGGAGAAAGAAAACCTTCTTCAGAAATATTAAAAATTCAACAAAAAAATATTGAGCGCCTTAATCCTAGAACTATTTCTGCTCTACATAAAGTTAGTAATCTTACTTTGGATATGCGAGATGCATTTAGAAATAATGATCTGGAACGTTTTGAATCAATCTTACATGAAGGTTGGGAACAAAAAAAACAATTTGCTAGGGGTGTATCAAATAAAAAAATAGACTTAATTTGTAAAATTGTGGAATCAAACGGTGCAAAATCTATGAAAGTTACGGGTTCTGGTGGTGGAGGGCATCTTTTTGTTTATACAGGTTCAAAAAAACATCAAAAAATTATAAGGGCTTTGAAAAAAATTGGAATTCCCAGGGTAGAATTTAAGTACAAAGATACGAACACAATGGTTCAAGATATGAAAGATTTGGAATAATTTTTAGTATAGTTTATCGAAAATGAAGAATAAAACAGTTTTTTTAGATAGAGATGGAGTAATAAACGAACAAAGAATTGATCATATAAAAAATATAGACGAATTTAAAATTTTTAGTGGTGTTGGGGAGGCAATTAAATTATTAAAGGAAAAAGGCTATTTGGTAATAATTATTACAAACCAATCAGTTATAGGCAGAAAGATTATTTCAGAAACAAAATTAGAAGAAATACATCTTAAACTAAAAAATTATTTGAAACAATACAACACATATGTGGATTCAATATATTACTGCCCACATACTCCTGAACAAAACTGTAATTGTAGAAAGCCAAAGCCGGGTTTACTAATTAAGGCTAGTGAGGATTTTAACATAGATTTGGGGGAAAGTTATTTCATTGGGGATTCAGAGGGCGACTTGACTGCTGCAAGTGAAGCTGAATGTAAGGGAATTCTTCTCAGAAAAGATCAAACACTTTTAGAAATAGTTAAAAAATATTTTAATTAATTTAATATGTAAACATTGGTTTGCCCTGCTTTCTAATCATAGTTATTAACAAATGGCAAATTAAAAGGTGCATAGATTCAATGGTTAACATATCATCGCTGGGTATTACAAGACTAATTTTTGCAATTTTGGCTAGTTTTCCTCCATCTTTTCCTGTAAAAGCTATAGTGTGTGCAGACACCTCATTCGCATATTCATTTGCCTTAATTACATTCGTAGAATTGCCACTTCCACTTAGAGTAATTAACACATCATTTTCTTCAATCTGGCTTTCTAATTGATTTTTAAAAACCTCATCATATGATGAATCATTAGCCCATGCTAATACCACAGGCATGTTATCAGTTAATGAATAAGCTTTGAATCGTTTCGTGTCTTTTGTAATGGCAGTTTTTAAAAGATCCGAAGTAAAATGAGATGCGTTAGAAGCACTTCCACCGTTTCCGATAAGGAAAATTCTGTTTTCGCTTTCTCTACACTTGATTAAACAATTAAAAATTTCTTCTACTACATGTATTTGATTTTTCCTTATATTTGAGACACAATCATTTTGTTTCTCTAAATATTCCTCAATTTCTTCGTTAATTTTCATTATTGAACATCCAAACGTTTTTCATTTTTTTAAGATATATCTTCCCATTGAATTGCAGTATCTTTTTTAATTTTTTTATTAGCCTTTTTACCAACCACCCGTTCAAAATATTTTGGTTTTATTCCAATAGCAGGCCTTTTAGTCAGTAATTTTTCCGCAGTAATTATTTCATTTTCAGATATATCCTCAGCAGCTGTAATAGATTTCCGTATATCCTGTCTGACTTCCATTTCCGAAATTTGTGGCGCTTTTATACCGTCACCATGCATGCTTTCAACTATTCTTATTTTTGAAATTAAATCTTTTAGTCCAGCAGGATCAATTGAAAAAAAATGATCTGGGCCAGGTAATTTTTTATCTATTGTAAAGTGCTTCTCAATCAAATTTGCACCCATACTTGCAGCTACAATATCTACCAATAATGATTCTCCATTATCTGAATAACCCACTGGAACATGAAATTTTTTTCTCATAGTATCCATCGCTAACAGATTAGCTTCCTCTGGGTCTGTTGGATAATGCGCAATGCAGTGTAGTAATGCAATTTTTTTATTACTTTCAAACATACACAAATTAACTACCTCCTCAACCTCTTCCATATTTGCTACACCAGTAGAAATTATCATGGGCACGTTCATTTTAGCAACATGTCTTATCAACGGTAGATCAGTAAAATCACCTGACGCAATTTTAAAACACTGCACACCAATTTCTTTTAAAAAATCCGCACTTTCTATATCAAAAGGTGCTGAAAAAAATGTAATACCTACACTTTTAGCAAAATCCTTTAACTCCGCAAATTTATCGTAAGAAAGCTCTGCTTGCTTAAATCCATTGTAATAGCTACTTGTTGTAGTTAAGAATTTTTCTGATTTGAACGTCTGAAATTTTACGGCATCAGCTCCACAATTATGTGCTTCTTCTATCAGTTTTTTTGCTAATTTAATATCAGTATTATGATTCAGTCCAGCTTCAGCAATAAAATATGTTGGTTTATGTGGACCGATCACCTTTCCATCAATTTCAAGATAAGAGCACGCCGTATCCAAATTATTTATCAATTCGAATTAGTGAGATATTGATATGTCTAAAAACTTTACGTTTAATTCATAGATTATCAAAAAAACTAAATAACGATTTCAATTCAAAAAGTTTACAATTGTTAAAAAAAAATACAAAAATTCTTTTTAGGATCTCAGGTGGGCGTGCAAAAAATAAGGAATATGGATTAGGGCATGTATATCATGCAATGAATTTATCTTCAAGACTTAAGCCAGCAGAATTTTTTTTCCTTGTTGAAGATTATGGGAATGCAATTGAATTACTAAAAAAGTATAATTTTAAAAATATTTTTCCACTGAAACAAGGACTTGATGTAAAATTAGATATTAAGCAAACCACAAAATTTGTGAAGAAAAACAACATAGACATTCTAATAGTAATTAAACATGATTTAATAACAAAAACTTACGTAAAAGCAATGCACAAACAAATTAAAACTGCGGTTATTTCGGATGTTAAAAAAATTGATTATCAAGCAGATTTAGTAATTAATGGATTCATAGGTTTTAAAAATACTATTACAAAGAATAGATTTGGGACCAGATGTTTACTTGGACCAAAGTACCAAACTCTGAATAAAAAGTATGAGATTATTGATAAACCACGCAAAAAAAAATATTTAATTTTAGCGACGTTTGGTGGATTTGACGAACAAAATATTGTGGAAATTCTTTGCCAGCAGCTCGAAAAATTTTTAGACAAAATTAAAGTAAAAATTATCTTAGGGCAAGCAACGCCAAAATCTAAACTAGTCAGAAAAATTGAATCAAAATTTCCTAGCAACCTCAAAATCATACGTGAAACTACTAACCTTAAAGAAGAAATTTCTAATTCTAAATTCGGTATGTGTGCAGGCGGTGTAACAAGCTATGAATTTGCATCTTTAGGAGTTCCATTCGCAATCATATGTCAATACAAACATCAACGAGTTACTGCTAAAGAATGGCAGAATAAGAAAATAGCATGGAATTTGGGTTTTCCTAATAAGAAAACAAAGCTGAGAATACAAAAATTTGTAAAATATGCAATTGAAGGAGGTGAAAAAAATACGTCAAAAGGCAAATCTGTTGTTGATGGTTTTGGAGCTAAGCGAGTTGCCAAAGAAATACTCGATCTTATTCGTTAATTTTTAACTGCTTCAATTCTAGTATTAGACGGTTTGTTTGCATGCTTGTGTTAAAGTATTTCAAATCAAAATTCTTGTTTTCCTTAACATGAGAAATGAAATAATTAAGAGATTTTTTCAATGAATTTTCAGCATCGTTTGAAATTGAAAAATCTGATTGGAAAGAAATTGGTGGATTTGTAAACAATCCATTTTCATCAAAAATATCCCTTGGTGATTGAATTTCGAGATGATTGTTCCTAATTGTGAGGCGACCATTCGTCCCTATAATTGAAACGTCATTAATTAATGGGGTTGCATAGGAATTTAAAATTGATAACGTTACACCGCTTTGGTATCTCAATATAACATAGCTAGTATCAAACGACGTCCCATTTTCTGAAACCAATGAGGGAAAATATGTTAATTTATCAATTTTTCCTAGATGCAGGTTAACTAAATCAAGATGATGTATAGTGTTTGCATCAAGTATATTATGCAAATTAGTTTTTCCATCTGCACGCCATGAACTGGGGTATTCTTTTTTAAACGCTAGACCTTTTGCATCATGAATGTCAATATGTATTATTGTGCCTAATTCAGCAGAGTTTATTTTGTTTTTAATTATATCACTAAGATCGCTAAAGCGGAGCATAAAATTGAAGAAAATTTTTTGTTTCCAGTTGGTAGGCATTTTTTCCAGATTTTCTAGTTCAGTAAAAGATGTTACAGGCGGCTTCTCACAAAAAATATACCCTTTGAAATTTTTAGTCAGTTTTTCAATGTATTCATAATGTGTTTTGTTAGGGGATGCAATTATAACTGCATCACAATCATATAGATTACTAAAACTGTTTGTAAATCTATCATCAAGAGATTTTGTTGGGTGATAAATATAATTAATTTTACATTCGGAATTTTTTTCTAGGAAAGAAATTAGCTTTCCAGCATGCTTCCTATATCCAATTACTCCTAAGTTAAGTACCAACAGGACATCTATCACATGGGAAGTAGTTATTTCGTTTACCGTTTTTATGCGAATCAAACATCTTTTTGTATTTCTCGTTATGCCAAATTTTCTTAATACTCGAATCGTCTATTTTTCCTAAAGATAATTTAGCCTCATAGTCATAGTCACAGGGTATTACAGAACCATCAAAATAGATACACAAACTTCTACCAAGATAATGGCACGGAGAAGTACCTGCTACATCCGTGGAATTATTGTAAATATCCCATCTATTCATCATTCGTATCATAACCACAAAATCTACATATTGCTTCCAAAACTCTTCAAATTTTTGCGGATCTTGTTTTTCTGATACTTGTACACCACTTGCCCTGGTCACACAACCGGAGTTTGGATAATCTTTATCTCTAATCTCTTTGAAATTTTTAATATTCTCTACAACCTCTTCAAATACAGCTCTTACTCTAAGTGATTCAAATTCTTCTTTATAATACGAATCTACAGAAAAAACCAAATCAGTCATTCCACTCTTTAAAATCTGGTGAATTAGTTTGTTATTCAGTTTTGTTGCATTTGTATTCATTTTAAATTCTATAAATTTACCAGAACAATATTCTAACATGTCACCGAGTTGCGGATGAAGAGTAGGCTCCCCTCTACAGGTTAAAGTTATTGCCTCTGTTCCCGAACTAACTGCTTCATCAATAATTTTTTTAAAAAGTTTCAATTCCATCATTCCCATCTGTTTGCTTGAAGTGAATTTTTCATCTATTTGCCAACAAAATGGGCATCTTAGATTA
The DNA here is from genome assembly GCA_000402075.1 of Thaumarchaeota archaeon SCGC AAA007-O23. GTDB lineage: Archaea > Thermoproteota > Nitrososphaeria > Nitrososphaerales > Nitrosopumilaceae > Nitrosopelagicus. The sequence continues at coordinate 39,828 of ARWO01000012.1, read as the reverse complement.
CAGGCAGAAACTGGTTCAAGTATTAGATAAAGAGGAAAATCAGGCAATACGTGAGAATTTTCGTAATAATTGAATTTATGCCTATGAATAAGATACTTTGCCCAGTTTTCTTGAGGATTTCTTTCCAAGTACTGTTTCTCTTGGGTAGTCAAGAATGAAAAATTCTCATTTTCAAAATCATTCAAAATACTTTCTAAAATTTTTTTATCATTTTTACTAGCCAAATTAGATTGGCTCTGTCTAAGAATAGAGATAAGTTTAGCAGGTTCAATATCAGTATGGGTCAGAAAAGTAATATGCCCTTTTTTCCACATGGTGGAGGAGCTTTTGTTGGCCAAATTAAATATTTCTTATAATAGTTAGAATTTTTATGCTCTTTGAACCTTGCTTTCATTCGCAATTCTATTATTACAGAGATTTTACGTTTAAACATTAGAAGATTATTATGTATTGTGCTTTTTTTATAATAACACTATAAATTATTGAAACATCATTAATTTTTATGATTGGTTGTATTCTCCAGGCTAGAATGAGTTCCACAAGGCTGCCTGGGAAAGTGATGATGAAGATTGATAACGAAAATACGATGTTAGATTGTGTAATTAATCAATTAAAAAATAGTAAGCAAACCAAAAATCTTGTAATAGCTACAACTGAACAAAAAGAAGATGATGTTATAGTAGAACTTGTCAAAAGGAGAGAGATAAAATATTTTCGAGGTAGCAAAAAAGATGTTTTGGATAGATATTATCAGTGTGCAAAAAAATTTGACTTTTCAGAAATAATTAGAATTACGTCAGATAATCCATTAATAGACTATGAAATAGTAGATACGGTAGTAGAACATTTCAAATCAAATAATTATGATTATATAACAATAGATCGACCACAAATCAGTACCTTCCATCAGACATATCCTTGGGGATATAATGTTGAAGTTTTCACATTTTCTGCATTGGAAAATGCATGGAAAAATGCAAAACTTACATCTGAGAGAGAACATGTTACACCTTATTTTTATAAAAATAATGAGATTTTTAAGCAAACAAGTATTGAAAATTCTGAAGATCTTTCTCGTTTTAGTTGTACGGTTAATACAAAATATGATCTTGAATTAATCCAAAAAATATATTCAAATATTAAAAAACGCCCAATTTTATTATCTGATGTAATTAAACTATTCAAGGCAAATCCTGAACTTATAAAAATCAACACTCATGTTAAAGATGATAACAATTGATTTGCTACGATTCAGTAAAACTTTAGGAAGAATCTAGTATAATTAAATTCTGCTTTTAATGAATTCTATAGATTTGACTGGTGTGGGATCTGTTTTGGATAAAACTGCAGAGTAAATACTACTATAATCTAAAAGATAAATTAGATTCACAAGTTTTGTTAGAATACTACCACTTGGTGAATGAATTTCTTCATACTGTATTTTTTTCATTTTAAAAAATTCCTTTATGACACGCCATCTTTCTTTCGTTTTTGTATAATCATTCTTACCTGTGAGCAATATTGGTTTAATTTTTGATCTCTTTTCCCAAGCAACAATTCCGTTATGCGAGGATTCTATTATGTCCTCGGCAAATACATGCATTTTCGCATTTTCTTGTAATGAATTTTTGAATCTTATTGCAGCAGAGTGTAACCCCCAAGGATAATAAATAATTGGAAAATCAGAAATCCATTTAGCCAGTGATAAGGCTCGATTTGAGTTTGTTAGGTTAGTTGAAGAAATTTCTTTCCTTGTTTTCATTAACAGAGAAATTGATTCTCTAACATCTCGTTTTTTCACGGGAATTACATCATCAAGCACATTTAAGATTGAATAAAGATAGCACGGAAAAGATGCACGTGGTGAATGAATTTCAGGAATTTCATAGTAGGGTATTTTGTTTTTAATCGAGTATTTTTTCATTTTACCGCCAGAAGAAAATGCTACGAATTTACTCCTAGATTTTTTTACATTTTGTAAAATTGTTAAAGCCTCTTTAGAATTTCCTGAAACGCTAGTTGTGACTACTAGTGTGTTATGGTCAACAGTTTTTGGAAGAAGATATCCCTTTACAACATTAACATGAATATCATTTTTTGATAGGATTGACGATATCACATCACCAATACTACCAGATCCTCCTACACCAGCAAATACAATATGGTCTATATTCTTAAACTGTATTTTTTGCAAGTCATTGGAAAAATAATTTTCTTTAGATATTTCTGGCCATTTTTCATATGCTTCATACATTTTGCTAGAATCATATCTTTGGATATCAGAAATTTTCATCAGTTGTTATTGAAACTTCAAGGATAATAAAATGGTTAACTACTCAATAGTTATTTTCAACTAAAATAGGTAAGTAATATAACCGGTTTTAACTAGTTTGAAATCATAATGGAACTGCGTACTGTAGAGTGGAAGAATGATTCTGTGGTTATGATTGATCAAACCAAACTGCCTAATGAATTAGTTTTTGTAAAATATACTGATTTCAATGATGTTGCTACCGCCATTAGAACTTTAGTTGTTCGTGGGGCTCCAGCTATAGGAGTATCAGGAGCATTTGGGATGGCACTTGCCGTGTTACAAAGCTCGTCTGAAACGTTAGAAGGTTTATTATCTGATTTGAAAAATGCAAAAAAAATACTCTTTGAGACAAGACCCACTGCAGTCAATCTATCTTGGGGATTGGAAACAATAATGAAGGTTGCGAAGCAAGGCAAAACAGTTTCTGAAATAAGAAATACCGTAATTGCCAAGGCAAAGCAGATGGCAGAAGAAGATATCAATACTAATAAAAAGATTGGAAAAAATGGCGCCGAATTATTTCAAGATGATGATACAATAATGACTCATTGTAATGCAGGTGCTTTAGCTACTGTTGGGTATGGTACTGCGTTGGGAGTAATTCGTGCAACCAAAGAAAGTGGGAAGAATATCAAGGTTATTGCTACAGAGACTAGACCAGTACAACAAGGTTCTAGATTAACAGCATTTGAACTAAAACATGACAACATAGATGTTAGTCTAATCCCAGATACTGCGGTAGGTTATACCATGGCAAACGGTCTTGTGAATGGTGTTGTGGTTGGCGCAGATCGAATTCTGCAGACAGGTCATGTATTCAACAAAATTGGAACATATCAAGTTGCCACTATGGCAAAACAACACAATATTCCATTTTATGTTGCAGCTCCATTATCAACATTTGATCTTGAAAGCAGACCTGAGGACGTCATAATAGAACAAAGAAAACCAAGCGAAGTAACTGGAATTGGAGATAAAAAAACTGCACCTGATGGAATTGATGTGATCAACCCTGCTTTTGACATGACTCCACCAGGACTAATTTCTGGAATTATAACTGAAAATGGCATAGCAAAACCACCATATGAGGATTCTATCAAAAAATTATTCAAAGCTAATTAATAGAAAGTTTTTATTTATTCCATGATTTTGTCAGCATATGAGTCAAGTTAGTACTGAACAAATTAAAAACTCCCTTAAACAATGCATGGATCCGGAAGTTCCTCTAAGTATTGTAGATATGGGATTAATCTACGGAATTGATGTTACTGAAAATAATGATGTTAATATTAAAATGACAATGACCACCAAAGGATGCCCACTGCATGATACTATGGTTGACGATGTTACTAGATATGCAAAAAAAGTTCCTGGTGTAAATAACGTTCAAGTTGACATAGTTTGGGATCCTCCATGGTCCATGGATAAGATGTCTGATGATGCTAAAGCAAAAATGAAAGGCTTTGGAAACCAATCTACACCTGCACCAATCAACTATGAAACCGCATTACCACAGGGAGTAGGCAAATTAGTGAAACAAGAAGATGGTTCTATGATGCTAGCTAATGAACATGACCAGGGATTTATGGTAAACCAAGCAATCATTGACTTTTGGAGATCATGTAATGGAGAAAGAAAGGTTACAGAATTAGTAGAGCTTTTTGCACAACAGACAGGACTCCAACGTTCACAAGTAGAAAAAGAAGTAATGCAACTTTTAAAACAACTAAACGAAGGAGGTCTGATAGTTATTACAAATCAAACAGATTCACCAAACGTGGAATTTAAAAAATCTAACTAGATTTCATTAATTTCTAAAATAGTAGCTTGAACAGAATCCATTCTTACGATGGCTTTCTTTTCTTTCCAACCTAGTGCAACATACCAATCTCCTGTATCATCATCATATTTTGTTTCTAAACATCGCATTTCATTTGTCTGCACCTTGAATTTTTTTGTAATTCCTGAAATAGCTAATGAGACAGCAGATTCTTCTGTTTCAAGCCTTCTTTTCATAAGACCTATTCCCGGACTCATAAAAAATTAAGGAAAGAATCTTCTAATATAGTTAAGTGTAAGACAGGATTTTTTTGAACCTGATTCGAAAGGGCCCGAAGGGATTCGAACCCTTGACCTGGTGGTCCGAAGCCACCCGCACTATCCAGGCTATGCAACGGGTCCAAACAATTAAGAATTTATCAGGTCTAAATATTTGTCTAAAGTATGAAAGTCTCAAAAAAAGTTTCAGGTGTTGAATATGCTATACGAGATGTAGTTTCAGCTGCCAAGGATTTAGAAAAACAAGGAAAAACAATAGATTATCTAAATATTGGTGATCCTGTACAATATGGATTTCATCCTCCTGAAAATGTAAAAAAGGCTTACATTGATGCCATAAAAAAAGATCAGAATTATTATTCTGCTTCTGAGGGAATTCAAGAATTACGATCTGCTATTGCCGAAAAAGAAAACTCGAAAGGTCTTTCAATTGGTGCAGATGATGTTTTGATTACAAACGGAGTTTCAGAAGGATTGGATATGGTTATGTCCTCCATCGTTGAAGAGGGTGACGAGGTTTTGCTTCCAGGTCCTTACTATCCACCATATGCATCTTACATAAGATTACGCGGTGGAATACCTGTTGAATTTTCCGTGGATCTAGAAAATTCAACTCCTGATATCGCTGATATAAAATCAAAAATTACATCTAAAACAGTTGCAATTTGTCTTATCAGCCCCAACAATCCAACCGGTGCTGTATTTGATGAGAGTTCGCTCAAACAATTAATTGATGTTGCAAATGAGAACAACTTGTACATTATTTGTGATGAAATTTACGACCAGATTGTATTTGATAAAAAATTTGTAGGAATTGGTAAAGTTGCAGGCAATTCTCCTGTTATTATCTTAAATGGATTTTCTAAAGTGCACTTGATGTCTGGATGGAGGGTAGGATACATCGCATTTAACAATTCACCACAACTTGATTCCATTAGAGAACATTTACCAAAATTGGCTCGTGTTAGAATATCAACAAACCATCCAGCCCAGTATGCTGCGTTAGAATCTCTACGAGGACCGCAAGAATACATATCTGAATTTGTAACTGAATTAAAAAAACACAGAGATTTGGTTGTTAGCAGATTAAATTCAATGCCAGGAATTTCGTGTTCTAATCCAAAAGGGGCATTTTACGCATTTCCAAAAATAGAAAATAATCCATTCAAGTCAGACAAAGAATTTGTCCTAAATTTATTAAAGTCAAAGGGAGTGCTTGCTGTTCATGGCTCTGGCTTTGGTACTAAATATGGTAGTGGATATTTTAGATTGGTATTTCTTCCAAACATGAAAATCCTAAATTCTGCCCTAGACAAAATTGAAGATTTTGTCAGCGGTTACAAGTCTTAGCATATTTTAGCTTTGAAGAAATTCATCTTGCCTGGATATTTTTCTTTGCAAATCCTAACGTTACCATAAACGCTCCAAACGTGATTGCTCCTAGTGAAACTTTTTGGGCATTAATTTCCGAATTGAAAAAAAACTCAACAACAAAATCAGGGCTCCAAATAATAATATCTCTAACTAATGTCACCGTTGCAACAACTAAAAATAAAACACCCATAGCTGTTAGCCAATTTCTTCCACGGCGAGGATATTCTTCACTCATGACTATTTTTTCTATTTGTATATCTTAAACAAGTTTAATTCCAGGATTTTTCATTTTATTTCTAATCATCGCATTTAGTAGTAGTGGAGTTGACATTTCAACAAGGTATGACAATACACCAGGACCCAAGTAAATTGGGCGTAACCCATCGATTTCGTTAATTAAACCATTGACTACCTCGACTGAATCTTTATCATCACCAACAACAAAAATATCATAATCTAAAGATAAGGTAGGATTAACAAGTTTTTTTTCTGAAATTACATGAAACGCAGAAACTAATTTCGTTTTATCTTTCATATGTTTCTCAACTGTTTGGTGTGAAAATGCCTTATTGTCTTTGATTGCTATGCATTCAAAACCGACATCAGTTTTTGTCATTGGAACAATAGGTGAAATTACAACACATTGATCGCTAATCTCAGATAACAGCTGTGAGCAGGTTGCATCAATATTTTCATATGGGATTGATAAAATCAAAACCTCTGATTCTTTTGCAACTGAAAGATTATCCTTTCCTGAAATTGTTCCATTAATGTTTCCATAAGCATCTTTTGCTAGACCAGAATATTCATTTGCAGCAGTTGCCGCCCGTTCTGCATCACGAGAACCAATTATCACTTCATGTTTTTTACACCATCTTATTGCAAAACCTTTACCCATTCCTCCTGTGCCACCAATTATACCAATTTTCATGAAGTGAATCTAACAATGTTATTATTATCTCTATGTGGGAAATCAAAGCGAGTGGAAAATGATAATATTCCTAAGACATGCACAGGCGGAAAATAACGCTAAGCGAATTCTTGCAGGTAGAACTGAGGGTGTACATTTGACTAAAACAGGTATAGAACAGGCAGAACAAATAGCAAAATATCTCAAACCTCTTGACATATCTGCTATATATTCAAGCCCGATAGAACGCGCAAGCCATACAGCAGAAATTGTTGCAAAAAATCGTTCATTAGAAGTTGTATTAGATGAAAGACTTACAGAAATAGACATGGGTAAGTTTACTCGTATGAATTATGATGATATGTTTGCAAAATATGGCAATATATTTTTGAAGTTTTATGAAAACGATCCTGTTATTGCTGAGCATGAAGTTGAAACATTTCCAGATGTCCAAAAACGTGTTCTAGACATGGTCGATCATGTGCTGAAGAAGCACAAGAATGAAAATGTGATACTTGTGACACACATGGATCCTATCAAATCGATGCTTGCTAAAGTGATGAATCTATTACCAGAAACTTTGTTTGAACTGATTATTGCAAATGCTTCTTTTACGATAATCAAAGAACAAGACAAAAAATTCTCTCTTTCAGCGATAAACGCAATGAATATTGATCGATATTACCAAACTTGGTAAACGAAATCTTCCATAAATTTTAAATTGTATCGGTAAACCACTCAAAGCAACGATAATGAGCAAAATATTTCAATTATCAATTATCATTGTGACTTTATGCATAATCCCAACAATTAGTCTGGTCTTTGCAGCTGAGACTGCTGGTGAATATATTGACAGGAAGGCTGAAATCTGGAATCTATTCTTCCGTATGATGACAATTGCATTTGTGGTAGGAGGCGTTATAGCCGGAACTATGGTATGGCAGGTCTGGAGATTTAGAGAATCTAATCCAAAATCAAAACCAACACCATACGAAGAAAAGGGTGAATTGTAAAATATGGCACACTCAAACTGGGCCGAATGGATATATCTTGGTGTAGTAACTGCGCTTTTGGTTTATGTTGGTGCGGAAGCATGGAATGTTGAAAGGATTATTGATCATGCACCTGAAGATGCTGAAATCATCAAAGTAACTGCCCAGCAGTGGCTTTGGACTTTTGAGCATGAAGATGGTACGAAGGAAGTGGGCGAACTTCATTTGAAAAAGGATCATGCTTACAAATTTGAACTTACAAGCAAAGATGTTATTCACAATTTCAATATACCTGAATATGTTGTATTGTTGGATGCCGTTCCTGGAAGAGTCAACACTGTATGGTTCTCTCCTAATGAGGTGGGTGAGTTCGATATACAATGCCGGGAATATTGTGGTTTAATTCATTATAACATGCGTGCATTACTTATTGTGGAGGATGTTTAGAAAATGGTTCTAGAACTTGCAAGACCACGTCCAATTTGGCAAGTAATGTTCTCAACTCATCACACAGATGTTGGACTCATGTACTTGATTTTTTCTCTTCTTGCTATGTTTGTTGGAGGTGCAATGGCCATTGCACTCCGTGTTGAGTTGTTTGCACCTGGCGCACAACTCATTCAAGATTCTATGACTTTTAACAGACTGTTTACAGCCCATGGAACTACCATGATCTTCCTGTTTTTGCTTCCCTCTGCATCTGCAGTTGGTAACTATCTTGTTCCAATCATGGTAAGATACAAAGACATGGCTTATCCAAAACTTAATGCTATTGCGTTTTGGATGATTCCACCAGCTGCAGCGCTTGTATGGCTTGGAATGGCTGACTTTGGATGGTATGCAAACCCGCCTTACTCTGTAATCAGTGCTCCCGCTCCAGCAGCAGAGATGTGGATCTTTGGACTGAAAATGTTGGGAGTCTCATCAATTCTTAGTTCTATCAACTTTGTCGTAACAATAATGAAATGCAAACATCCAGACATGTCACTTGGTAAAGTACCACTACTTGGATGGTCGTTTTTGTCATCATCTATAATTGTACTTGCTGCCATGCCAACATTTGCAGCTGCACTTTTGATGCTATTGACAGACAGACTTGGCGCCTCAGGATTTTTCAATCCGGCTGTGGGTGGTGATCCAATTGCGTATTCACACCTGTTCTGGTTTACTTTCCATCCCGAAGTGTACGTGCTTGTCATTCCTGCAATCGGTATGATGTATGAGATCATACCTAGGTTTTCACGAAGACCAATCTTTAGTCACTCTTCTGGAGTTGCGGCTTTCATTATCCTCTCTATAGTTGCGTTTGCGTCTTGGGCTCACCACATGTTTGCTACAGGAATGTCGTTTACCGAAAAGACTGTATTTATGGTTGGAACATTAGCAGCTGTACCTGCTTCGGCAATGCACGTTTTCAACTTTCTTGCCACTATGTGGAATGGAAGAATTAAGTTTGCAACACCAATGATGTGGGCTGTTGGAGGAATAGCATTGTTCTTCGCGGCAGGTGCTGGTGGCGTAGTAAACACAGCAATGCCATTAGACTTTATCACACATGACTCTTACTGGGTTGTAGGACACTTCCACCTGTTTGTATTTGGAACAATTGCATTTGGTACAATTGGATTCGTCTATTACCTATTCCCATACATAACTGGCAGAATGTATAATGAAAAGTGGGGAGTTGTACACTTTATCTTGGCATTTGTTGGTGCCTGTATTACATTCTTCACCCAACACATATTGGGACTGTTTGGTATGCCGAGAAGAATTTATGATTATCCAGAAATTCCAGAATGGGTATCTATGAATGCGCTGATTAGCGTGGGTGCTATGATCATACTTGTGGGTATGGTTATATTTTTGGCTAACTTGATTTACAGTTCAGCTAAAGGTAAGCCTGCCAATTTGGAAGATCCATTTGGACTTGGAGGAAAATATTACTATCCATTCTCGCAGCGTAATCCACATCATGGTGATGGTGGATATTAGGTGATAAGATGAGCGAACACGACGAAACAGTTTACAGAACTTCTCCCGGAAGAGTTGGAAAACTTATGACAATATTGGTTGGTCTAGTTGTAGTGGGTAGTGTGATCTTCTTTTCTTTGGGAGATTACTGGATTTCTGAGCTTTCCCCCGCAGGACAAGCTTTTGCTGGTATCACTGACGAACCTGCTGCACCTGCTGTAGCGCAAACGGGTGCAGACATACCGATAACGTTAGACTTTATTGAATCAAAGGACTTTAGAACATTAGCTTTTAATGCATTACCCGGCGAACCGGGAAACAACCCGACAATTAATGCCAAAGTTGGCGACAGAATAATCTTTAATATTTTAAATGCTGGAAAATCATTCCATGCGTTTGGTGTTACACTGGATGAAGAAGGATTTGGTGGAATATTAGGAAGCTCAGCTGTTGCATCTCCAAACAGTCCATTAAAGCCTGGTGATGGTGGAACTTCTGAATTTATTCCGGGCGAGCCAGGAACATACTATTACATCTGTACTGTCCCAGGTCACAGAGAAATGGGTATGGTTGGAACAATTATTGTCGAGTAATTTGAAATTAAAATACTTAGCATTAACATCTTTGGTAGTTCTTTATTCTCTGATGGTTATAGGTGGATATGTTTCTGCAGCAGGACTTGGATTAACATGTCCAGATTGGCCGTTATGTCCAAATGGAATTTTGCCTGATGATGAATACTTTATTGAATGGTCACATAGACTGATTGCTGCAACTACTGGAGCATTGGTAATAGCTACCGCTGTGGGTTCTTGGGTTACAGCGGGCTCTCATTGGAAGATTAGAACTACTGGAACTCTGGCAGCAATATTTGTTGTAACCCAGATAACATTAGGAGCATTGGTAATAGACACACTGCTGCATGCCGTGTTGGTAACCATTCATTTTGGTATTGGAATATTGCTTTTTGCAATGGTTCTGTTAACTACATTGTTTGCATTCAGACTAAAACCAAAATCTATTCAGGCTACTGCTTAGATTTTGATCTACGCTTTGACCAATATACGTAAATGAATATTATTGCAGTCATCATTCCGCCCATTGTAACTGCACTAATGAAAACAAACCCAAATGTATTCTGGGAGCTTATGTTAAATGTGTAAGTAAGTGGTTGTCCATCATTGGCAACATCATACAGATCAACTCTAAAAACATGGTTTCCTGACATTTTAAAAATATAATCCATTTCCATATGCCCATTTTGGTATGTCTTAGGCATAACAGCATCAATTTGCTCCCCATCATAAAAAATCCTAATTCCCATCGTAAATTGATCTACTTCTTGGAAATCAGTGTCTACTACTTGGAAAAGAACTTGAATTTCTTCATTAACAGCTGGTATTTCAGGGAGCGTAGCGATTTGAATTCGATGATCTCCTATCCATTCTTCTCCTGAATTAAACAATGGGTGTGCTTCAGCTCCAGGGATCAGGTTGATCATCGGTATAATTACAAAAAACAAAAAAATGAGTTTGAGCATTTGCATTTTCTTTCTTACAAATTATAATCAATATATTGTAAAGGAATTTGTTGGCGGTATTTGCCAAAAGCTTTAAATCTTCACTGTAAAGATTCACATGCATTGACCTTAGTTAGTAAATCAATCGAGATCAAGGCTCCGGTTGATACTGTATTTACTTACTTTGCAAGACCAGAACATGTTTCTGACCAATTAAAGGATCAAGAACGTGTCGGAATGACAGTGATTCCTATGGATATCAAAGAAGGTATGGGAGTAGGAACCACATTCAGAATAATAGGAGACTTTGATGGAAAGCGTCTAACGTGGGATTGTGAGACCACGCAGTTCGACAGAAATGAAAAAATATCTGCAAAGATGATTAAGGGAAGATTCAAGAGATGGGAAATTACAAATGAGTTCAAATCATTGGGTGATAACCTGACTCGTGTAACAATGACTGTGGATTACGAAATGCCGCTAGGTCCATTAGGAGGAATTATTGATAAACTCAAGTTTGCCAAGAGTGCTGAAAAAGGAATGGAGAACGCCCTTTACAACGTCAGGGGCTTGTTGGAAGGAAATGGTTCAATACCTGTATACATTACTCTTGACGCATACCAAAAACTTCTATCAGAAAAGAAGAAGATGAATAACATTCCAGTTTCCAAAGTACTCACTTCAATTCTTGAAAAGTATGATCAAAATCAACCAGAAATTAAGAATTAAGTTCATAGCCCAAGTTTAAATAAAGACGGTATTGTTTTGTTTTTTTGTGGGTCTATAGCGCAGCCAGGTAGCGCACCGGACTCTTAATCCGGCTGTCATGGGTTCAAATCCCATTAGACCCGTTGAATTTTTTTTTGATCACCTATATATCGCCACTTCAAATTTTACTAGGAAACCATGAATGATTTTTCAGAACAAGAGAAAGAAAGTTTCTACAAGGCAATCTATTCCAGAAGGGATGTAAGATCCAATTTTACGTCTGAACCGATAGACACTCAAGTTTTAATGAGAATTCTTGAGGCCGCACATCATGCACCATCAGTTGGTTTTTCTCAGCCGTGGAATTTTATTTTGGTTAGAAACGTTGAGACAAGGAAAAAAATCAAGGAATCTTTTGAAAAAGAAAAAGCTAGAAGTTCTAATCTGATTGAAGAGCCAAGGAGATCAAAATATCTATCTTACAAACTTGAAGGGATTTTAGATTCATCAATCAATGTATGTGTAACATATGATCCTACAAAATCTGGTTCTTTTGTAATCGGTCGTACAAGCATACCTGAAACTGGAATGTTCAGTGTTTGTTGTGCTGTCCAGAATATGTGGCTTGCAGCAAGAACAGAGGGAATAGGTGTTGGCTGGGTCAGTATTCTATCAAATGAAACCTTGAGAAATGTATTACACATTCCAGACCATGTTGTACCAATTGCATACCTTTGTCTAGGTCATGTAAACAAATTTGAATCAAAACCAGATCTTGAAAAAAGTGGTTGGCTTCCACGACTAAAACTAGATGATGTCATCTATCATGAAGAATGGTTGCAAGACGAACCTAAGATAGTAAGATAGATGTCTTATTTGGTTAATTGTTTCACTTTTTGATTCATCTTATTTAGTGAGTTTTGTACTGCATTACTTCGGGTTTTGACTCCTGCTTGATACATGTTTATTTTATTCATCCTATGTGCAGTCATTCTTTTTTGTTCTGATATTCCGGAAGAACCTTGAGATTTCCTTGCCTGAAGTGAAGACGTAAGTGTTGTAGATTGAATTAATTCCATAAGAAGTTTTAAACTAACTTCCTTACTTTTTATCACTTTTTTTACCTCAGATTCACTCAATTTAGAAATAGGCTTGCCAGATTTATGTGCAAGTTTGACAACCCGTCCAATGATTTGATGGGATTTCCTAAATGGTATATTATGATGAACTAATTTTTCAGCTAGGTCAAGTGCTATAAGATGTCCATCTTCCGCTGCTTTTCTCATATTTTTTTTATTAATTACAACTGTTTTCAACATTGATTCCATAATCAAAAGTGCCGATATCGCAATTTTAGAAGCAGACCAGATAGCTGGATTGATCTGTTGCAAGTCCCTGCTATAACCTGATGGAAGTCCCTGTATTGTTGAAAGCATAGATGTTAAATTACCAATTACATGTGATGTTTTTCCACGTGTAAGTTCTAGAATGTCAGGATTTTTCTTCTGTGGCATTACGCTTGATGGCGAGGTAAATTCATCAGATAATTCCAGGAAAGAAAATTCTGAAGTAGACCATATGGAAAAATCTTTTGAAATCCTGCTTAAATTGGTCATTAGGATTGCAATAGCTGCAATATATTCAACTGCAGAATCCCTTGTAGTTGTTGCATCAATCGAGTTTTCAACAATTCCTTTCATTCCTAGCATTTTTCCAGTGCTAATCCTGTCAATAGGTATACTTGTACCACCAATTGGTCCTGCACCCAACGGATTTTCATTTACTCTACCATATGTGACGTAAAGCCTATCAAGATCCCTAAACAATGCGTCAGCATAAGATAGAAGATAGTGAGAAAATAGACCCACCTGAGCTTGTTGAAGATGTGTATACAGCGGAATTACAGTCTCTTGATGTTTTTTAGCTAAGACAACAAGTGATTTTATGGTATCCAACAAACATTGACATGTAATATTGATATCATCACGAATTTTCATACGTATATCTAATGCTACTTGATCATTTCGTGATCGTGCAGTATGCATTTTTCCACCTGCATCAATTCCAATTTTTTTAATTATTAGAGATTCTATTAACTCATGAATGTCTTCAGAGTCAGTTTTCTTGTCAAATTTTTCTTTTTTTAAACTTTCAAGCCCCTTAAGGATTTTTTTTATTTCATTTTTTGTTATTATTTTATTTTCGTAAAGCATTATGGCATGTGCTTGGCTTCCTAAGATGTCATAGTGTGCAATTTCTACATCATCACTTATCGATGACACATAATCCAACGTTATCTTTCCCAAGTTTTTTCCTAGCCTTGACCGATACATTGTATATACAGGTAAAAATGGCTATATATAGCATAAATAATTTTATTGTTCATGGCACAAGAACTGAAGCAACTAAGAGTGAAAATTTTCGATGAGCTATCAGCAATCGTAGACCCTGAGATAAACGTGTCAATTACTGAACTAGAATTAATCGATGAAGTTGATATTCAGGATAGTGGTGTAAAAATTGATCTACATCTAACCAGTCCTTTCTGCCCGGCTGTGTTTGGATTTAAAATTTGCCAAGATGTACATGACAATCTTTTGAAGATTGATGGTATTGATGACGTTAAAGTAAATGTTTCAAATCATTTTATGGCAGAGCAGATTAATAATCAGGTAAACAATAGTCCAAACCCACACAAAAAAGAATAATTATTTTCTGTATCCTAGCAGATATCCTCGTAGCAATTGTATTCCCATTGCTGGATCAACACCTTTTGGGCATACTTGACTACAGGAACCAGCAAAATGACATCCCCATATACCATGACGCTCATCAATAATTTTAAGACGTTCATCTTTGCCTTGATCTCTATTATCCGCGATGTAGCGATATGCTTGAGCAAGTCCCTGTGGCCCAATAAATGTAGAATCCGCTGCCATAGTAGGACAGGCAGAATTACACAAGCCACATTTTATACAGCTTGAAAATTGGATATATTTTTCAACATCTTCTGGAGTTTGCAAAAATTCTTTTGTTCCAGAACTAATTTCCGAGTCTTCACGAATTATGTATGGTTTAATTCGTTTGTGAGTTGAGAACATTCTTTCAAATCCAACTACCAAGTCACGTATTAGCGGAAAGTTGTTCATTGGTTCAACAGTAACCACATCTGAATCCAATTCAGATATTTTTGTAAAGCATGCAAGCCTTGGTTTACCGTTAATGTTCATACCGCATGAACCACACATTGCCTGTCTGCACGAATAGCGTACACCTATCGAATGATCATGGTAATTTTTTGCTTCTAAAATTGCATCCAATACAGTGGTCCACTTCTCATACGATACTGGAAATTCTAAGAATGTTGGAGCATGATCCTTGTCAGGATTAAATTTAGAAATTCTAAGAGTCATTGTTTTAGAAGATGGCTTTACTTCTTCGTATTTTTCTTGTGAACCTAAGTCACTTGGACTTTCAAATCCTTTTGGTAATGCGCCGCCTTTAGTCATTTTATACCATTCCCATACTTGCCATTATTATTGTTCTAGAACCATACGCAATAAGAATAATCATTGCCGCTAAGCATCCATATGTTACTGCATTTTCATATACACGTCCCTGTTTTATCTCAAGCAAAATTATACGTAAACCATTGAATCCATGCACTGAGATGAGTATTAGCATAGCCTCTAACACTACAGCATATGGAATAGATTTGTAATTTGCAATTACACTCTCAAATTCCAATGAATTTGAGAATCCCTGCGTAACTCTAACCATAATATGAATAATTACAAATCCAACAGCTACTAGGGCAGTCAAATAATGAATTTTCATTATATGACTTTCACGCATTATACTAGACATCATACATCACTCCTAAACCATACATCATAGCTAATGCAGCGAGGCCAATCGAAACATAAATGCAAAGTTTATTCTTCATGTTTAATGAACTTGGTGTGTAAGGATAATCAGGTCTACGTGGTTTACCAAACCCAAACCCAGATTGCGCAATCATCAATCTAATTCCATTACCTGTATGGAATACACACATGCCAATAACTAGCGTCAAGAATATGTGACCTTCTGTTGTTTGTGTTAACTCTAACATAGAATTCCAAGCTGCTTTTCCATCAAGCAGACTACTTGTTTCATAAATATGACCAATGAAATAAAATAACAATCCAAGACCAGTAATTCTCATTAACCAATATGCTACACGTTCTATTCCATACCGACCTGGATTTGCCATTCCTCTGATGCCCTCTTTGCGATCTTTTTCCATCTAGTATTTTCTCTCCACAGGTTTGTAATTAGTTATTGTTACAGGGTGCTTTTTCATGATTGGTTCCTCAGGATTATAATATGCTAATGTGTGATGCAAGAATTTTTTATCATCACGCTTTGGGAAATCAGTTCTGGCATGGGATCCACGAGATTCTTTCCTATTGATTGCTCCAATCAAAACTGTTTCAGCTACTCTAAACATCGAATCTAATTCCATTACGTTTGAAAAGTTTGTATTGTATTCCTTTGCTTGATCATCTACGTGCTTCCAAGTCATGGTCTTTAACTCACGAACTTTTTTCAGTCCTTCTAACAAGTCAGTTTGATTTCTATAAACATAGGCTTTATCGTTTAATGTATCAGTAAGTTTCTGTCTTACTTCATATGGATTGGCTTGACCTCTTCCTCTAAAAATGCCGTCATAGATTCTTTTTTCTTCCGCGTTTACCAAGTCGGTTGGAAATGATGCTACAGAGGATCCTTTTTCTATGTAATTTACAGCCTCGTCTCCCGTTATTTTCCCCCAAACTAGACATTCTGAAGTGGAATTTGCTCCTAATCTGTTTGAACCATGAATGCTGACACATGCTGCTTCCCCAGCAGCCCATACTCCTTGCAGTTCTGAGGCACCATTTATGTCAGTATGAATTCCACCCATCATATAATGGCAAACAGGGCGAATATCTAATAGATCTTTTGCTGGATCCACACCTGAAAATTTTAGTGATATTTCACGAATACCACCAAGTTTTTGTTTTATTATTTTATCACCAACATGCCTAAGGTCAAGCTTCATACAATCTACTCCTGTTTCATGCTTGAATCCACGACCCTCCTTAATCTCAGTCATTATTGATCTTGATACTATGTCTCTTGGAGCAAGTTCCATTAGTTTGGAAGCATATTTTTTCATAAATCTATCACCATCCTTGTTGAGAAGATAAGCTCCCTCTCCTCTAGCACCTTCCGTTATCAATATGCCGGAGGGCATAATTCCTGTTGGGTGAAATTGGACAAATTCCATATCCTTGAGAGCAAGTCCTGCCCTGTACGCCATATCAATACCGTCAGGCGTAGATGAATATCCATATGTTGAAAAACTGTAAATTCTGCCCGCACCGCCAGTTGCGATGATCAATGCCTTGCCCTTAATGACATGGAAATCACCATTAGACAATTCAATCGCTGTAATACCAGCAAATTTTTTCTCATTGTGTATAATAGAAGTTACAAACCACTCGTTGAGAAATTCAATATTATCAAATTTTTGACATGTATCATACAACGTTTGCATTTCAAAAAATCCAACTTTGTCTGACGCGTATGTTGCTCTAGGAAAACTATAGCCACCAAAAGCTCGTTGACCAAGTTTACCATCCTCTCGTCTGGACCATGGCATACCCCAATGTTCAAGTTGATAGATTTCATCAGGCATCTCTTTACAAAGCCGTTCTGCAGCATCTTGGTCTGCCAGAAAGTCACTACCCTTTACTGTATCATAGATATGCGATTCAATAGAATCACCCTCATCTGGGAACAGTACTGCTGCAGTTCCTCCTTCCGCAGAAACGGAATGAGAACGCATAACTTGTACTTTGGATACCACTGCAATCCGTATCTTGGAATTTCTTCGCGCAGCTTGAATTGTAGCTCTCAAACCAGCAAGACCAGAACCAACAATAATCAGATCGTATTCAATAGTATTAGTCATCTTGACATCACATCTGATATTCCGCTAAATATGAGTGTAAATTCAATTAAAGATCAAAACAAAGCGTTAATATATATCACTAGTGATATCGCCAGTGATGCAATCTGAATGGATTCAACGTGTTGGCAGTTCTGTTCCAAGGGGATTTTCACGACATTTCATACTTGAAACACTCAAAAAGAAACCACATACAGGAAAAGAGCTTATTGATTTTGCTATAAAACAAACCGAGGGGAAATGGAAACCTTCCCCAGGTCTGATTTATCCACTACTAGGAAGGCTATTGGATGAAAAATTGATACAGGAAACTACTGGCGGCAAATACAAAATAACAAAAAGAGGTACTACAACAACAGACGATCTAGAAACAATCAATAAAATTGTGAAAAATCAACTTGACGTTTTATTCAGAATTGGTAATGTGGGTAGATTTGTAGCGCTTGATATGATAGAACGAGTTTATACCTTAGGTTCAATGCTAAGTGAGAATGCAAGTCAAATGTCAAAAGAGGAGATTGAAAAATATAAGAAATTCTTAAAGTCTGAGATGGAAAAAATGGAAAATTCACCTAGTAAAAAAGGAAAGAACGTTAAGATAGACTAAATCATAAATAATTCAAGCAAATAGACGATCTGTGAAAAGCATAAGAAAACTTCTACAAGACAAATCAAAGCCATTAGTGATACCTGGAGTTTATGATGCAATAGGCGCTAAAATCGTAGAAAAAGTAGGTTTTGAGGCAATGTTCCAGACTGGATATGGAACTTCTGCTACTCTATTTGGTATGCCTGATTATGGTTTTATTGGGTCTACTGAAACTGTTGATAATGCACGTAGAATTTGTCGTGCAGTATCTGTTCCTGTTATAGTGGATGCAGATACTGGTTATGGAAATGCACTTAGTGTATGGAAATTAGTACAAGAATTAGAAAACGCAGGAGCATCAGGAATTTTTTTGGAGGATCAAAGGTGGCCCAAAAGATGTGGACATATGCAAGGAAAGGAGGTTGTTTCTATAGATGAATATTCAGAAAAATTACAAGCTGCATTAGACGCACGCAGTGATAAGAATTTCATAATTGTAGCAAGGACTGATGCTAGAGCAACTGAAGGATTAGATAATGCTATTGAAAGAGGATTACATTACAAAAAAATTGGTGCGGATGTTATCTTTGTTGAAGCACCAAAAACTATTCAAGAGATGAAAAAGATTGGAAATGATATTCATGCGCCTCTTGTGGCTAATATGATCGAAGGTGGTACAACACCATTAAGTTCTGCAACTAAGCTTTTTGAGATGGGATTTAAGATTATTTTATACCCACTTTCAGTTTTATTTTCTAATACATATGCAACGCTTCAAATTTTGAGAGAATTAAAAAGATCAGGAAACACTAGAAAATTAAATAAAAAACTTGTAAATTTTGATCAGTTCAATGATCTTGTAGAATTAAAAAAATATAGAAAATTAGAAAAACAATATAAAAAATAAAAAAACAGAGTAAAGAGAATTAGTTTTTTCTCTTCACTTCGATTTCTATAGTAGAAACATTTCTTGTTCTTCCATCTTGAGACTCCAATGATTCAGAGCCAAGCTTGATGTTTCCTACAGTGTATCCTGCGTTTTCTGTCTTACGTGATATTATTTGTGACACGTCTACAGCACGACCAATACTCATTCCTCGTGCTTTGATAGTTACCGATGGAACATTAGTCAACTGGATTAGTGTGGCCGTGACATAAGCCATCAATGGTTTCTTACCAATGTATATGGTATCTCTTGGTCCAGAAGATTCAGTTCGCTTTGTTGTTTGAGTTTGTTTGGTCGTTACAGTTGCAGTATTTGCTTCAGTTGCAGTATTTGCTTCAGTTGCAGTATTTGCTTCGGTTGCAGTATTTGCTTCGGTTGCAATATTTGCTTCATTTGCGTCGTTTGACATAGGGCAATTATGATTTGGCATAATTTAAACCTAGAATAGTTGATCTGGTAAAATAATCATTAATTGAAATTTTTACATACTTTGTACAAAGTATGTATATTAATGAACGAAGATGTGAGAACCCACCAAATTTTAGATTCTGGCTCAATGGAAGATAAAATTATTGTTTTAGAATCTTTAAGCCAATCCAGCGATCAAGAAACCGTCAACAAAATAATATCAAAACTTGATGATTCGGAAATAGAAGTAAGAGGTGAAGCATTCAGCTCTCTTTTTCTTAACAAAAACAATATCTCTGAATTTTTGATTGATGCTCTAAGTTCAGAAAGTAATAACATTAAGGGATTTTCAGCTCTTGTTTTGGCTAACAGAGGAGATTCAAATGCAGTCTCTATTCTTGAATTGTTAACAAAAGACTCCAGTGGTATGGTTAGATCTTGTGCTCTCGGTGCATTAGGACATCTTAGGGCAAAAAAAGCTAGTAAGGAAATTCATAATTGTATATTTGATACAAATATTGAAGTTAAAAAAAGTGCAGCCTATGCAACTATTCTGATAGGAGAAAAGTTTTCAGAAGAAGAAAAAAAAGAATTAAAAAAACTTGATGATAGTGATTTTGAGAAAATTTTAAGATATTAAAAAAATGGTGGACCGGAAGGGATTTGAACCCTTGACCTCACCCATGCCATGGGCGCATCCTACCAGGCTGAACGACCGGCCCAATAAAAAATCAGGATATGTTTATACCTTTTAGGATTTCTAATTGATTTCTAACTATTCCCTAACTAAGGATTCTAAATAACATGCTTCATCGTTGCCTCAATAATTGGAATTTCTGGATTAACCATTTCTTCCGCAGCAGAGGCTGCATTCTTTCTTTTCTTTGTATTTTCTTCTAACATCTCATTAATTTGAGATGGATTTACTAGTTTTATTTTTTTAATAGTAGCTATTTGCTCATCAACCGTTCTCGGATCTGATAAATCCATTATCAACGTCCCTTTCTTTTTATTCTTCATAATTTTCTCAATTTTCTTAAAAGTAATTAGAAAAGTATCAGCAGTGGTTGCAACAAAGATAACGTCAAATTTGTCAAAACCTAACATAGCATCATTAAATTCTATAGGTTTTCCGCCTAATATTTTAGAAAAACCAGTGGCTCGTTCAATTGTCATACTGGTAACCTCAAATGTATAATTATTTTTATTAAGAGTTTTAGCAACCATGCCAGCTGTTTCACCCGTACCTATAAGCAGAATTTTCTTCGAATCAATATTATCCATAGCTTCTTCAGCAAGTTTCACGGCCATATCTCCAATCGATATTACTTCTTTACCAATTTTAGTGGAGTTTCTAATATTTGTTGCAACATGTAAAATGGTATCAAATAATTTATCTAATATTTTACCAGAAGTTTTAGCTTCTTTTGCAATTGATATAGATTTTTTTAATTCTTCAACAACTTCTTCTTTTCCTACAACTAGTGAATCCAAACCAGACGCTAATCTTAGAAGATGATCATAAACATCAGCATCTTTGTAAATCTCTAGAGTTTGGTCCCAGTGATCAAGATCAAATTGGTTTAGTTCTACTAGTGATGACCAAGTTGATAAGATCTTACTTACATTAAGTTTTTTTCCTTGCACCTTTGCCGGAGATCCGTCAGTTTCGAAGTTTCGTCTCGCATCAGATATTTCTCCCATTTGTACACCACCGACAGTAAAAACTTCAACCCTACTAGCAGTCTGAACAATTACGCATTCTGTCGCACCAGCATTTTCTATAAAAGATTTACATGCAGCAGTAATATCTTTGAATGAAAAGTTTGTTAATTTATGAAGCGGAATATTCTTAAAAGTAATTCTTGCATTCATGATTTGAAAATTATTTTCACTCAATTCATGTTACCTTTTATTCCCGAAGTGTGTTTCTACCGCCTTTTGCAGTTCTGAAAACATTCATTCCTAGGTTATAATTGTCATACAAATAATTTAATTTCTTTAGGTCAAGTTTAGCCAGTTCAATCTCTTGTTGAGTGGCTTCAGGATCGTTCAAAAGTCCATTCAGTTTCTGTTTAGCCTCTTCGATCAAATCCGTTACACCAGTTTCATAATTTGTGGTTCCACCAAATTCAGGACTAAGTACATTTTCTGGATTGTATTGTGGTGTTTGATCTTTTGGGGTCTGCACTTTTCTAGCAATCTCCTCTATTTCATCTCCTGTAAGAATAGATTTTACTGGTCCACTGTCCATTAAGAAAAATTCTGGTTCACCCATTTCTCTTCGAAATATACGATCCTGTTTACGTTTATCAGAAAATTGTCCTGTCGGTCTTGCTTCTCCAGCTTCAGCCTTTGCCGCTTCATATTCTGCCTTCCAAACCGCTTCAGATGTTGCCCTTGCTGCTTTTGCTTTTTCCTTTGCCGCTTCATATGCTGCTTCTGTTGCCGCTACCGCTTCCGATGCAGCCACTGCATCTGAAATTGTTGTTGATCTAAGTGTGCCATCATCAGGTTTTGCTTGCTGCGCTTCTTCCTTTGCCGCCTCGAATTCTGCTTTTGCTACAGCTTCTTCCGCTTGAGCTTCTGAAAGTGTTGACGGCTGTGCTTCATTTTTCTTCTCGGACACAAAAATTAACTAAGTCTGGCTAAATTTTAACATTTATCATACCAAATCCTGTTTTTTGTAATATTATAAAAAAATCAAATTAGGCATAACTTATTTTTGTGAAACTTATTAACCACTAATGTCGGATCTAACGAATATGGCTATTGACAAAAAGGCTACTTTGACATACGTCCAATTAATGAAGGAAGATCTAGCAGTTTTTAGGCTTGTTCCAGAAGATGGTATAATTCCAGATTATGAGACAGGTCAGTTCATTACTCTTGGCATGCCTATACCTAGTGAAGACAATAAGCTTATTCGAAGAGCATACTCGATCGCTTCACACCCTGAAAATAAAAAATTCATAGAATTGGTAATTAGGTGGGTTCGAAAGCCACTACCAGGTCGTGTAACAACTGCATTATTCAATTCAGGTGAAGGTAGTGAGGTGTCATGGATTCCACCAACCGGTGCTGCTCTACAAATTAATGAAAAATTAGCGGATGGCAGCAAAGATGATAGAAGAATTGTTTGTGTAAGTGGTGGAACTGGAATTGCACCATTCATGGCATTTGCTAGACATCTTCATGCAACAGGTGATCATAGACAGATTATCTGCTTACATGGTTCTAGCTATGTTGACGAATTAAGCTATAAGGATGAGTTAACTGCTCTGGATCAAGAAAGTATAGACAGAGGTTCTGACAAATGGAACTTCAAATACAGAGCCGCGATTAGCAGGCCTCAGGAATGGTTCAATAGGTCATGGACCGGTCAAACAGGAAGGGTTGAACAATTTTTAAAACCAACTGATAGTGGCAGATCACCTCTTGAAGAACTAGTTGGGGAAAAAATAACTCCGCAAAATACAATTTTTTACGTCTGTGGTTGGCAGGGAACAGTTGATGGTGTTTTGAATTATGTACGTCCACTTGGATTTCTATTAGAAAAAGAAAAAGATAAATCCAAAGATGGAAACTTTTCCGTAAAGTTTGAATCATACGGTTAGAAACTAAAAAAATAATAGCATCCACTCCAATTTAGTTTGGGAACGTAGGTTAGCTTGGTATACTGCCAGCCTCGGGTGCTGGAGATCATGGGTTCAACTCCCATCGTTCCCATTACAGATCAATCATTGAAATATGACTATAATTAATAATGCATGATTGACGATTTGTATCTATCTTGCACATTTGAATCCAATGACAAATGCTCACGTTGAGATTATTGAAGAGCAAAAAAAAGAAAACAAAGTAATTGTAATGCCTGTACGTTTTTTAAATGGGGAAAAAGAGATCAACAGCAAAAGTTTTCCATTTAGCTTTGAAACTAGAAAAAAAATGATTGAATCAATATTTGATGACTCAGTGACAGTTTCGTCAAACTATACATTCTTTGCACCGTTCAAAAAATATTTTCCGCCACTCATTTCACCAAAGTCATGGGCATTAAGAAAACAAATCCTGCAGGAAGTTGATGGTGATTACTTTACATATACTGGAGACAAGGCAGAGGGTCTCATGCTAAAATTATACAGATTAAATCCAAAAGTGGGAACTAGAAAGTCAATATCTGCAACATCGGTAAAAAATGAAATGTATGCAGCAACCCAAGGAGATAAATCATCATGGGAAAAATCTGTGCCCTCAAATGTTGCTAAGATAATAAACGAAAATTGGGAAACAGTCAAAAAATTTGCTTCTAAAGAAGATATGACTAAAAGGATAGCTGGAATGAAATTTCCGAAAGAAGGTTACAATTCAAAATAGATTAATTATAGGCTACTGTTCAAATTTTTGTGAAATTTCCTCTCTCAAAATACATTTGGTTTGATGGGAAACTCGTGTCCGTGAATATGGCCAAAGTTCCAGTCACCACGCATGCAATACATTATGGTACGTCGATATTCGAAGGAATTAGGGCATATTGGAACTCAAAAAACCTGCATGTTTTTAGGTTAAAAGATCATATTAAGCGATTTAGGAATTCAGGGAAATTTTACAATATCAAATTAAATTTTTCTGATAGACAAATAGAAAATGCTGTAATAGATCTGTGCAAGAAAAATAAAATCAAAAAATCATGTTACATTAGGCCATTTTATTTTGTAGGTCAGTATGGGATTAATTTTCACGTAACTCAAAAAGCACCAACGCATACCGCCATCTTTGCTTTTCCGTTTGGTGATCTATTCAATAAAAATGGTATAACCGCAACAATTTCAAAATGGAGAAAATTTAGTGATATGTCAACACCTACGCAAGCAAAGATGGGCGGTAATTATCTAAATTCTATTTTAGCAACACAGGATGCAAAACAAAGGGGTTTTGACGAAGCAATTCTATTAGATCAGTCTGGAAATGTAAGTGAAGCACCAGGCGAAAACATATTTCTGGTAAAAAATAACAAGTTGGTAACTCCATCGCTTAGCTCATCTGCACTAGATGGAATTACACGAAGATCAATTATCACTTTATCTAAAGACATGAAGTTAAAAATTAAAACACAAAAAGTTAGTAAAAAAGAATTAAAAACTGCTGATGAGATTTTCCTTTCTGGTACAGCTGCAGAAATCACCCCAGTCATTAAAATAGATAAAAAGAAGATTGGTGAAGGAAAAGTTGGAAATATAACTAAATTGTTTATGGATACTTATTCAAACATCGTAATGAATAAAAGCGAAAATTATTCTCACTGGTTAACTGCGGTGTATTAATTGAAAGTTGTTCAGATAGGAGTTGGAGGATGGGGAAAAAATCACTCAAGAGTGCTTTCAGAATTTGGCGTGCTTTCTGCAGTATGTGACGCAAACTCAGAGCGTGCAGAAGAGTTTGGGAAGAAGTATTCTGTTAATTTTTATGATTCGTTTGAAAGTTTATTGGAACAAGAGGAATTTGATGCGGCATTAGTTTGTACACCAACATTTACACATTCAGATATTACTACAAGATTAATTGAAAACAAAAAACATGTTTTCGTAGAAAAACCAATGACGTATTTATCTGAAGACGGTCAGAATCTTGTTGAGCTTGCAAAAAGAAATAACGTAATCCTTACTTGTGGATATATAGAAAGATTTAACCCAGCTGTTGCTTCTGTAAAAGATTTTATTAAATCACAAAAATACGGTGATTTAATCAGACTTGAATTTTATCGTGAACATAGAATGCCACAACATATCAAGGATGTTGGGGTCATTTACGATACATCTGTTCATGATATTGATACAGCAATGTGGTTATTTGATGAAACACCAGAAGTTGTATTTGCAATTGCGGGCAGAATTAATCATGAACACGAAGATTTTGCTACCATAACGTTAGGGTTTAAAGATAACAAAACAGCAACAATTTCTTCTAATTGGATTACTCCAATACGTGTGAGAAATTTTAATGCTGTTTGCACTGAAGCAAGAATATTTTCTGATTTTATAACTCAAGAAATTAGAATTGAGACAGATAACGGCACAGAAAACCCAAAAAATGAAAAAGCTGAACCACTATCATTAGAAATAAAAAATTTCATAGATGCAATAGAGGATAAAAATGATCTTATGGTAAAACCGGAACAGGCTGTAAATGTTACAAAAGTTGCGGAAGCTGCACTTTTATCGAGCCAGAGGGGCACTCCAATTTATCTTGATCTAAGATGAACAGAAAATTATTAGAGATACTTGCATGTCCTATAGACAAACATCATCCCCTAGAACTTTTTGAGAATAAATTAGATGGGGAAAAAATAGCCGAGGGAGCTTTATACTGTAAAAAATGTTCTAGGTTTTTTCCAATAATAGATGAAATTCCTATAATGTTACCTGATGAGTTAAGAGACAAAAAACAAGATATTGAATTCCTAAAGAGAAACACTAAGAAATTACCAGAGAAAATTATAACGCAAGCATTGCCATGGCATTTGTGAGGTATTTTGGTTACTAACTATATTTCTGACAAAGCAAAGATTGGTGAAAATACCAAAATTTGGCATTTTGTTTATGTTGGTGATGACGTTGAAATTGGAAACAATGTCAAAATTGGGTCCTTAGCACATATTGATTATGATGTAAAGATTGGAGACAATACACTCATTGAGGGGTTAGTTTACATTCCACCTCTTTCTAGGATTGGGAAAAATGTATTCATTGGACCCAGTGTTGTACTTACAAATGATCCTTACCCTCCAAGCGGAAAATTATCTGGCGTAATAATTGAGGATAATGCAATAATTGGTAGTAAAGCAGTCATTAAAGCTGGTGTAACTATTGGTAAAAATAGCGTGGTTGGAATGGGTGCTATAGTTACCAAAGATGTTCCATCAGATACTGTGGTTACAGGTGTACCGGCAAAACCAAAATATTCACGTAATGAATATGATAAAAAACAAACTGAATGGAAGAATAGCTAAATCTAAGATTTTACTTGCGATTTAAAGATCCAATTCTTAATTTTTGTTAGTACGAAAACCCATATGAAAATCAAAACTAGGGCAAGCCCAATTTTGATTCCAGATAAAATTATTGGATCAATACCTTCTATACTACCTAATGAAAGCGGTCCGATAATTAATGTAATCAATCCGCCGCCAACTAACATTAAAATCCACATAGTAAAGATAAAACTGTAAATTTTTACGTCCATTAAATTTTCACTCCCATCATGAATGCAGTAATAACTGCTAAAACTCCAGAGAACATTGTTAATTTTAAAACTTCATTAGAAATTTGTTTTTCTGATAATGGATTTTTGGCAATAAGTAATCTCACTAACGTAATTGGTGCATGATTTTCATCAGTAGATTTTAGTTTAAAATCATCAGTATGTTTAACAGGATTTTTAATTTGTCTGTGTTCAACTATCTTTTTTACACTTGAGAGAAACAAGAATGAATTAATGATAGCTGGTAAAATTGCAATCGCTGCGATAACTTCTACCTGACCAACAATAGCTATAGCACCATAGGTTGCACCAAACATCACTGCACCAGAATCACCGGGAAATATTCTGCTCGGAAATTTGTGATATTTGTAAAAAGCAAGAGAAGCAAAAGCCAAACATAGACAAGCTATACCAATTTCATAATTTTGTAGGATAAACAATGAAATCGCCAATGCAAAACTTGCAATTGTGGTAACTCCACTGGCTATTCCATTGAGAGCATCAACAGAATTTATTGTGTTTCCAGTAATGGGAATCATAAACACTACTAAAGCTAAATACAAAGATGGTATTTGGACTGAACCAAATAGAGGAAAATTTAGATTTGAATCATATGCACCTAGCAAAAGTATTGGTGCTGCGCAAAATGCAAGTGCGAGAGGTTTAAACCAACCACCCATAGTTTTTTTATCATCTATTATTCCAACAGAAAATCCTAGAACAGATGTTATGATTATGGCTAAAATCTCTGAAATTGGGAAAAATAGATATAACATGATTTCTGACGTAACAATTCCAATCATTATGGAAATGCCACCTGGCCGTGGTATCATAACATCGCCTATTTTGTTAACATCCTTTACTGTCAGATTTCGCTTTTCTAAGAATTTAATCAAAACAGGGGTAAAAGCATAGATCGAAAAAAAAGCAATTGCTGATACAATTATCGCCACGATTATTTTTTCTTCCAATTATCCTACCTTTTCTATCTGTAATTTGATACTTTTTGCAATAGTCATACCAATTTTATCTATTGCTGCTAATTTCTCAAGCGTCGCTTTTTTCAAATCTACACGATCATGAAAATTATATTTGTACAGTATTTTTGCTCGTACACGCCCCACATTCTTGATTTTTACTAGATCAAGGTATTTTTCCGGGACACCATGTCTAATTCGTTGCCTGAGAGTGTCTAATTCATCAGCAAGAACTTGGTTTTTCCAAAATCTAGCAATTTCCCTAATAATGTATGCTAAACGTTCCGTATTTTGACGTATTTGAAATATATCACCGGGTTCAGCGTTAAACTCTTCAGACATAGTAGAATAAGTCATACCATCAATCCAATGATGTAATATTAGTAGACTTTTTGTCCAATCGTGATCCAGCTTCTGCTCTGCATATAATTTTTCATGTTTAAAATTATCGTGTATCTCTTCCATTTTTTCTTCAAGTTTTTCTGTGACACCAAACTGTGGATAGAATTCAGGAAGATTAGTAATCATATGTAAGAAACCAAATGTGTGTTTGTTTCCTTTAACATAATCTTCAAGATGTGCAGTTATATCGAATGCTGTTTTAGGATCTATTCTTAACCAAAATACTTTTTGTCCAAATTTCGTAGGTTTGAAACCACCTTCATCCGTAATCATATCATATGTTTTTAACTCTCTTAGGCGTTCAGATATTTTGCCTTCTAACTTTCCATCAGACAAACCCCCAAAAGTTTGAGAAAAAAATTCGTTGATCTTTTCTTCAGAAATTGCAGAAAAAGTAGATGACGTCGCAATCAAACCAAGTAAATGAATTCTTAAAGAACTTTCTTCAAGTATTTGTGATTCGAGAGATTCTGGAATTCCGTCTACATAATGCTCCAAATACTGATTTGGTGAACCCTTTGCGACAATTATCGATTCACCTTCATCATCATATTGTGGTCTACCAGCTCTTCCACACATCTGTTTATACTCTAAGATACTAATTGGTGCATTTCCATTTGGACCAAATCTGAATACGCTTGAGATTATTACTCGACGTGCAGGAAGATTTACACCTGCAGCTAAAGTTGGTGTTGCAGTTAACAGTTTGATATTACCATTTTTAAATTCTGTTTCAACTATTGTGCGGCATCTTTGATCAAGCCCTGCATGATGAAATGCAGTACCATTTTTTACTGCGTCTGCCAACTTTTTTACTAACTTTGTTTGATCTTCAGTTTCCCTTGGAAGTATTGTTTTTGAAATTTTAATTAGTTTTTCGAGTTCATCTTTTTTCAATTGCTCCGCAACAAATTTTCCAGCTTCAGTTGCAGTAGCTACTGAACTAGCTCTTGTCATAGTGAATATCAGGCTTTGTGCTCCATTTTCTACGATGTCTAATCCTAGACCGATTGCAGGTTTGCTATGTCTAGTCTCTCTTTTTTTATCAAGATTCCCTTCAGATTCAACACGATCTTGATTTGTTATAGTATGATTACTGTATACTGCCTCAGATAATGGCACAGGTCGCCATTCACTTTCAACTAGTTTACAATCTAACCATTCTGCAAGTAAAGAAGAATTTGATATAGTAGCACTTAATGCTACTATCTGTGGTTTTTTTCCAACATAACCAGTTTTCAATCTGGTGAGAATCATTTCTAATGTAGGTCCTCTCCCAGAATCACCAATTAGGTGGATTTCATCAGAAACCACTAATCCTATTTCATAAATCCAAGATTTTTGAAAGGTCATCATCGCATCCATGGTTTCATTTGTAAGAATTATAACATCTGCATCATCTAATTTGTTATCAGTTGAATTAGAATCACCTGTTGATATTGCCACTTTGATTTTACTTCCACTGATTTTTTCTAATTTTTTAAATTCTTCAAATTTTTCAGATGCTAGTGCTCGTAATGGAGTTAGATAGATTACTTTGGATTTATTTTTTGATAGATGAGATATTGCTGCTAGCATTGCAATGAGTGTCTTTCCACTTGCAGTTGGTACAGAAACTAGAACACTTTTACCATCAAGAACTCCCGCTTTGACGGCATCTTCTTGTGGTGGGTAAAGCTTTGTGTATTCCTGTAATTGTAAGAAATTAATTATGTTAGGAGCAAGAGGTAATTCATCAATATTCATACTGTGTTATAGTGACCTGGTGTTGACTCATAAATAGATGCTTCATTGATCAATTTACGAATATACCTTCTAGCTTCGTCTTCGTCTTTAAATTTCTCCGATTTTACAAGCTCGTCAACAAATTCTTGTTCTGGTACAGGGTTTTTGGGTTCACCTTCAAGTGATTTCAGAGTATCCATAAACGTAGACAATTTTGAAACTTCGCTACGAGGACGACCCTGCAGTACTCCAATGTCAACCTTTCCTGTGTTGACATCTACTCCTGAGTTATTCAACATTTCATTGAACAATAAAATTGCTCTATCTGCATCCTCTCCTTCAACTTGATTTTTCAGTAAAAGCCTTGCTCGTGCAGTAGATAATCTAATTAGCCCTTCTAGTTGTCTTGGAGTTATTGTAACCATTTTTTCTTTATCTTCACCTTCAATACTTCTCATTTTAAGATAAAATTCCATTATTTTACTTTCAGCTTCTTTTGTAAGAACTGGATCAATTCGTTTGGCATATGCCAGATATTTTGTAAGAATGTCTATATCTACAAGTGAAGTGGTATCAGTACCAGATGTTCCGTGCTGACTTATGATATGTTGCGCTATCTGCCTATCTTTTTCAGGCGTTGGAATATCTCTTACAACAAATACTAGATCAAATCTTGTAAGAAGTGGAATTGGAAGATTTACATTCTCAGTTAAATTTTTGAATGGATCATATTTTCCAAACATAGGGTTTGCAGCAGCCAATATTGAGGTTCTTGCATTAAGGGTTGCAACTATACCACCTTTGGCTATACTAGCTGATTGCTGCTCCATCACTTCATGTAGAGCGCTTCTATCCTCTGGTCTCATTTTGTCGAATTCATCAATACAAACTAGACCTTGATCACCAAGGACTACAGCCCCAGCCTCTAACATGAAAATTCCTGAGGTGTCACGTACAACTGCAGCAGTAAGACCTGCAGCAGTGGAACCTCTTCCAGACGTGTATAATCCTCTAGGAGCAATTCTTGAACAGAACTTTAACATTTCACTTTTTGCAGTACCTGGATCTCCAACAAGAAAAACGTTGATGTCTCCTCTAACTTTTGAGCCATCTGAAAGTATACGTTGTGTTGAACCAACAATCAATAGAAGAATGGCTTCTTTGAATATTTCATGCCCACGAATATGCGGTGCAAAGGATGAAATCAATCTATTATAAATATCTGGATTTTTTGATAATGTTCTGATTATTTTTTCCTCATCTGGAGAAATTTCTTCTCTTTCTGTTCGTCTTGAGCTTTTGGTTCCCCTACCACCAATAAATTCAACATTAACTCCATCTACTCGTAGTCTGTAAAGCGCGCTTTCAGATTGTTTTACTCCAGATACTCGTTCTTGCTCAATTCTTACAATTCCAGTCAAAACAATTCTATCACCAGGACGTGCATAATCCACCAAGTCTTGCTTCATACTGACGTTCACATAGTGCGGCAGCTGTCCAGGTGGAAGATCTTCAGGCAACTCCTGTAATCTGACTATTTGAAAATCTATGAATCTGCTTTCTTCAGCCACTATAGCTAAATTGGTATGTGGACACCTTGATTCTTGACATTTTACAGCTTTATCTAAGCTCATTCCATCGAGCAGAGTAAACTTTGAGGTATGATTGGCAAGACACTTGTAAGTTAATTCTTTAGCCAATGGTTTTACTTCTGAAGATCTTACTACCATACCAGAGACACTGATCATCTTGGTTATTACATCGGAGTTAATCTGACGTAAACTTCGTTCACCTGGGAAGTTTGCTATACGTGCACGTATGTCATGCTCGATCTTTTCTGCGTATTCTGGATTTCTTTCCTTCAACATTTCAAAAATAGCTTTTCTGAATGCAGTAAGAATTTCGTCAGCGTTTTCTCTAAATTTTGATTCAATAAATGGGACTGATACTAGATCATTAAAATCTACAACAATATACGTCGTCTGTTTAACTACCATCTGATCAATTTGTTCAACATAAGAAAAAGAGCCAGCCGGATCTTTGTATTGAGTTAAAAATTCTTTCACTTTGTCAGCTAGTGCTGATTTTGTATGTACTTCTTCCGCAGTCATTTCTTATTACCTATTATTGTTTTAGAAAACTTGGAACTATTATCATGAAGGTTATTGTAGAATTCACGTTCTTCTATAGACAATTTCTGAGAAATATCAGCTGTTAGTTTGGATGCATCTGCAAGACGAATTATTTTGGTTTGTCTAGTTCTGAGTAATGTGTTTAGCATACTTTCAACCTTATCATAATCTTTTTCAGGTAATCCATCCATGTATGATTTCATCTTTATGTAAAAATAAGGATCTGCTTGATGTTGTACTTGAAGTGTTGACAGATCAAACTGACCCAACATTTTTTCCTTTTCAACAGCTTGTTTTAATTCTACAAGCATATCTACATCTTGAATTTCAATATATTTTTCAGATTCTAAAATATTCGCAGCCCATCTAGGAATGTTAATAATTTCACCTTGTTTTCCATCAATTGAAATATCTGAAACATCTAATTTCAGTTCTTTTTTAAATTCGACTTTAACATCCTTTAGACTATTTCCTATCGAATGCATATGTATCAGTTCAGATATTTCCAATGGATCTATAACATCATTAAACCATTTAATGGATACGATCGATCAAATGAATTTACAAAAAGCTTTGATCATTTGATCCTTTATGTCATTTATTAATAGGACAGGCTGGATCAGATCTAATGTCATCATCTTCCGTGATGTGGGTAGAAAAATATCGTCCACAGAAAATATCTGAATTGGTAAACCAAAAAGAAATTCTTGGTAGTATTAACTCCATGCTGAAAAATCAATCTGAAATTCCACATTTTTTATTTTCGGGTTCAGCTGGAGTAGGAAAGACCTCCGCCGCACTTTGTTTATCAAAAGAAATCTTAGGTGAACATTCGAAGGATTATACTTTGGAGCTTAATGCTTCTGATGAGCGAGGAATAAACATGGTAAGGGAACGTGTAAAAAAATTTTCACGGTTTGCGGGACTAGATACCGAAATTCCGTTTAAAATAATAATTCTTGACGAAGCAGATGAAATGACAACTGATGCACAGACTGCACTTAGAAGAATAATTGAAGACACTGCAAAAATTTGCAGATTTATTTTAATTGCAAATAATTTATCAAAAATAATTGCACCCATTCAAAGTAGATGCGTTGTATTCAAATTTACTAAGATTTCAGACAAGGAAATTCTCTCTCAATTAAAATTCATTGGTAAAAAAGAGAAGATTAAGGCAGATGAAAAAGGCTTGAATATTATATGTGATTATACTGATGGGGATCTACGCCACGCAATTAATATTTTTCAGGCAGCTGCGAGTTCAGGAAATGTAACAGAATCTACTGTCAAATCAGTTGTTGGATTAACTAAAACAAATGATGTTCAAGATGTCCTAAAATTAGCTCTTACTGGAAAGATTTCTGATGCAAGGGACAAAATGATAGAATTGATCAAAGTTTATGGCATGTCAGAGTCAGATTTTCTAAAATACATAACGCAAGCAGTTTTTAATTCTAAATCTAATAATCTTGAAGGAATATTAGAAATAATTGCAAAGTATGATTACAGAGTTTTGGTAGGTGCTAATCCTGAGATTCAGCTATCTGCACTATTAGCAGAATTAGCAAAAGTTGGTAAATAAAAAACGCAGAGAGAGGGATTCGAACCCCCGCGTGCTTGCGCACACAGGCTCTCAAGGCCCGCGCTCTACCAGGCTAAGCGACCTCTGCAAAAATTGATTGTAGGGACTAACTAAAATTTGTTTTAAAAAAAGAAAAAAAATGAACGTGAGTTCGATTCTAATGTTCTGCGTGTGGGTTTGCTGTTCCAGAGCCTAGTTTTTGATAAGTTCCTGAAGCTTTTTCGTGCCACTCCATGTTACCTTGATCCACTAATACTGCCAGTGGTGGACAAACTGATACACATGCCATACACCAAATGCAGTCATGTTCTCTGATTGCATCTGCCTTATCTGTGAAATCTAGTCGTTCCTCTTTTTCGGTTGTACCTGCACCGGGCCATGGGGTTGTATCTTTCACTGCTTTTATGCCTGATATGTCCTTGTCAGTTCTGTACCATTGAAATATTTGTACAGGACATGCTTCAATACAAGCACCATCAGCGACACAAACATCCCAATCATTTGCTACCATAGTACCAGTGATTCCAAGCTTCTCCATTTTTTCGCCGTGTTTCTTGTAATCAGCTAGAACTTTCTCATCCTTAGACGCATCCCAATCATTTCCTGATTCGCCAGCTTGAGATGGCCAAACCCAGTGAAAATTTTCACCGTCATTATAGTTGATCTTTCCAATTGGTTTTTTGTCTCCTCTACAGAAGTCCTCTTTAATTGGCATAAGAGTACTATTTTCAAATATTATTTAAATCTAGACAATTTTAGTAATCCCTAACTGGAAAATTTTAAAATTATAACACTGTTTTTGATTTATTCCTTACGTTCATATCTTTTCATAATATTTTTTGATCGTTGGATATTATCAAATATGATGTTTACAGCGGACCAAACATTGGAGTTTTTACTAGTGTAAATGACAAATTTGTTTTTGTTCCAAATGGATTTGCTAAAACTAAGGCTGAGAATTTAGCACATTATCTTCAAACTGAGTGTATTATGACGCCTGTTGCCAATACTAGATTACTTGGTATTCTAATGGTTTTAAACAATCATGGAATACTTTTACCGAACACATCTTCTCCAGATGAGATCGCAAATTTACGAAAACACACTGATTTGAATGTAAAAATGTTAGATACGAAACACAACGCTTTAGGAAATTTAATCTGTGTTAATGATAAGGGTGGAGTTATTTCTCCCACTATTGAAAAGGAGTGCATCAAAGAAATTGAGGATACTTTAGATATCGAAGTGATGCAAAAGAGGATTGCCGGATTTCATCAGGTTGGTGCTGTAATGAAGGCTAACAATCTTGGTGGTATTATTCATCCTGGGGCAGATGAAGAAGACATTAAAGACTTTTCAAATATTTTGGGTGTTAACATTGAACCAACAACAATAAACGGTGGTATTCCATTTGTTTCCTCTGGAATGTTAGCGAATAGTCATGCTGTTGTAGTTGGTAATCTAACAAATGGTCCAGAGATTATGATGCTAACACGAGCATTTACGAATTAATCTTTTTTAATTCTGCAAACAGATCATCCTTACTAAGCTGTTTTTCTGATCTTTCTATCATGTTGCGCAAAATATACATTCCACTATCAAATTCCTTGGGAGCAACTATTATGGTAAATTTTGAATCGATAGATTGCTCCATCTGCTTTTTCAGGGGTTTATCGTTCAAATCAATATCTACATAATATCCTTCGTCTCGGAGTTCTGA
This sequence comes from Thaumarchaeota archaeon SCGC AAA007-O23, assembly GCA_000402075.1. Lineage (GTDB taxonomy): Archaea > Thermoproteota > Nitrososphaeria > Nitrososphaerales > Nitrosopumilaceae > Nitrosopelagicus. The sequence continues at coordinate 4,240 of ARWO01000012.1, read as the reverse complement.
TGCAAGTTTGATTGCTTTCTTTCTCATTTCACTATTAACATATAGAACAGAAATTCGTTGATGTGGTATACCAAATTCCGATTTTTGGTTTTCTAATGCTAATCTTATTCTGTCTATACCTCCAGCAACTCCTGTTGCACCTAGATCATTTCGTCCAAATAATGCAGGTAATGTATCATATCTTCCACCACCAGCCAAGGCACCTATTTCACGATACGTGGTATCAAAAACTTCAAAAATTATTCCAGAATAGTAATCTAACCCACGTACAATACCAAAGTTAATTCTAATATTTTTTACATTACGATTACGTAATGAATCAAAAACTTCTTTGATTTCATTCCAGCCATCAAGTGTGTTTGTATCATATTTGGCTTCTATTGATTCTGGAGTTCCACTTGTTTCAGAAAATTGTATAATTTTTTCTAGTTTTTCAGACGAATAACCCTTCTCTTTGTATTCTGAAAGAATTTCCTGCTTGGATTTCTTTGCAATTTTATCAACAGCCCTTAGTATATCAACAGTGGTTTTTGCGTCTTCTGTTTCAAAAATTTTGTGAATGTATGATTCGGCTAGTTTTCTGTGCGAAATATCAATCTCAACATTCTTTAAATTAATTTTCTTAAAAAATTTGGATGTAAATTCTATAACTTCAGCATCATATTCCAACTTTGATTTACCAAATATTTCTATATCCCATTGGTTAAAGTAACGGAAGCGGGCTTTTTGTGGTTCATCATATCTCCAAACACCTCCAGCCGATGAGATTTTTGCTGGTAGCTTGATTGATCTTTGTCCTGCAACATAACGGGATATACCAATAGTAAAATCAAATCTTAAACCAATATCTCCCAACTTTCTGTCTTTATTATTCCACCAGAAAACATGATCTTTGGCTTGTTCACCAGATTTTATTTCCAATGTTTTAAGAAATTCTATTGCAGATGGCTCCATTAATTTGAATCCAAATACCTCTGATACCTCTAGAAAATTTTCCTTGATAAACTGAACTTTTGAATATTCCTCACCATCAAAATCCTTCATTCCCCGTGGTAGATCCAATAAAAAAAAATCGTAAAAAGTACCTTTAAGATTTGCTGTTTACTTTAACTCATTAATAGCAGAAATTCATAAAAAAATCATGAGCTACAAATATCTTGAACATTCAACTGACGCATTTATCGAAGTTAAGGCAAAAAATTTAGAGGAAGCATTTTCAGTGGCTGGAAAATCAGTTGTTGAAACTATAATTGATTTGGAAAATATTCAAGAAATTGAAGAAAAAAGTATCAAAGTTAAAGGCAGAAACCTTCTGAATTTGTTATATAACTGGCTGGAAGAGATTGTAACAATAACGATAACTGATGGTTTTGCTATAAAGAAATTTTCTGTTAATATTAAAAAAAACACAGAATATGAAATCGTTTCAAAGGTTTCTGGTGAAAAATTAGATCTAAAAAAACATAATTTCAAAATAGAAATCAAGTCTCCCACATTTCATTTGATGGAAATAAAAGAAAACGATGAAATAACTATGCAATATCTTTTGGATTTGTAAACAGTTCAATATCCATAGGCTGGATCTATTTTTCGTTGAATTTCTACAATTTCATTTAGCGTATTTCTTTCCTCAGAGCTTAACCTCTGTGTAAATTTATTCAGTAATTTCTTTGCATCAGAAGAAGAAGGTAATGTATAGAATACATCTTCTTCAGCTATCTGCCTTCCTATGGTTATGTTTTGTACAGAGCAGGCTACTTCTTGCCCAACTTTAACAGAGGTTATTGTTTTGCCATCATGTTGCAGTTGATGTATAACACCAATTTTTTTCCCAATCTTGTTCATGAAGGGAACTTTCTGGCGTAAGTTTCCCACATCTACTCTAATACCAAAGACCGCAGGATTGTTATTTCTAAAAATGAAACCTTTGAGAAAAGTAAATTTGCATACTGGCGTTAGTTCAGCTAAAATAGAATTTTCTTCATCTGCTTTATCATCTTCTACCCATTGCGTGTACGTATCAATTAGACTATAGATTATTTTATCATTAAAAATTCTGATATGGTTATCTTCCGCTTCAGTTTCAGCATCTTGTAAAACCTTCACGTTGAAGGCTAAAATTACACCAAGATGTCTATCATTTTCTTTTAATGCCATAGCTTCTAGAATATCTCGACGAGTTACGGGTCCTATGTCTGCTTTTGAAATAGGAATTTGCTGGCGTCGTAGCATTTCTGTTAAAGCCTCAAGAGATCCAATGGCATCACATTTTAGAATTACACCATTTGTTTCAGTATTAATAAAAACAGACTGCATTTCATCTTCAATGGATTTTTTAAAATCTTCTATCTCCGAGTTATTACTAGTTGCATAAAGTGTACTACCGGGTAAAACGCCTTCCAAATCTGGGGATGCTATTTTTACACCAGCAGCTGCTTGTATGTATTCAACCGGTTTGAATTTATCTCGTGGATCTCTCATTTCATCTAGATCTTTAGGCAATAGCAAAGCCTTTGGTTTTGTAACAATCACTGAATCTCTTTTTGCTACTATTATAGAATCATTTTTTTTCATCTGACCATCGATTAAAATCACATTTGCCGTGGGACCCAAACCCACTTCGTCATTAACTTCTAATACGATTCCTCGATTAGATTTTTCCTCTTGGTTTAATTTCTCTTTTAGATATTGTTGTGTTAATCCAACCAAAACAGCAAATAGTTCAGGTATGCCTATACCTGTTTTCGCACTAACAGGAACTATTGCAATCTCCTTCTTGTAGTCATTTATCCTGTAAAATGCTTCTGATTGATATCCCAACACAGAAAGTGCAGTAACCACATTGTAGATTTTTTCATCCAAGAATGTTTGTACTTCAGGATTTTGTTTCTCAATGCTTTGTGAAATAAACTGTGTTTCCGTATCTTTCCATCCGGAAATCATATCAGTTTTATTCAATGCCACGACAAAAGGTACCTTGCGGCTTTCTAGAATTTTCAAACTTTCATTAGTTTGAGGCTGAAAGCCTCTATTCGCATCAACTACTAAAATTGCAATGTCTGCTGCAGAACCTCCACGCGAGCGTAAATTTGTAAAAATTTCGTGACCCGGCGTATCGATTACTAAAATTCCTGGAATTTTATGTTCAACCTTACTTAATTTTTCGTACATAGATCCACAAATTTTTTGTATAGTTTCTACTGGTAGAAAACTTGCACCTATATGCTGAGTTATACCACCAGCTTCTCTTCCTTGTACACCAGTTCCACGTACTTTGTCAAGGAGTGAGGTTTTTCCAGAATCAACATGTCCTAAAACGGACACAATGGGTTGTCGAATGCGCATTTTTAATCACTAGAATACCACATTCACTTCCTTATCAAAACTTTCTCTTGAATCTGAGGCATGGATAGAGTTTTCGAGGATTCCGGTACCAAAATCACCACGTATTGTACCCGGACTAGCTTCCTTAGGATTGGTTTTACCGATAATTTCTCTAGTTACATTGATTACATTGTCACCTTCAATTATTGCCGCAGTAACCATCCCAGACGTAATAAATGATACCAGTTCACCAAAAAATGGTTTAGAGCTATGTACAGAATAGAACTGTTCAGCCATTTCTACAGTAAAATCGAACGTTTTTAATTTTGAAATCCTAAATCCTTTCTTTTTAAAACGTGATAGAATTTCTTCTGCCAGATTTCGTTTTACAGCATCTGGCTTTACAATGACTAGTGTTTGTTCAGCCAACTTACTTTTTGACTTTAATTCCGCCTTTAACGTATTTCTCTGTCCACTTTAGCTTTCTGGGATCACGTTTTAGAACAAGAAGATTTTTTTTACATTTAGAAGAACAAGACCACAATACAGTTCCATCATTCTTTGCAAGCATTGTTCCAGATCCTTTTGCTATTGGACGATTACAAAAACTACATGATTTTGTTAACATACTCATAACATTCACTACCTGATTTTTTTGGCTTCTCGTTCTGTTTCTCTTAATATTAGAGTATCAGATATTCGTATTGATCCTTTAACGTTTCTTGTAAGTATTCTTCCTTTGTCTTTACCATCTAAGACTTTTACTCTAACTTGAATAACTTCTCCAGCAATGCCAGTTCTACCAACAATCTGAATAACTTCAGCTGGTGTTAATTCATCAATTTGTGATTTTGTGCTCATTGTTCTGGTTTAGCTTCTGGTTCTGGTTTAGCTTCTGGTTCTGGTTTAGCTTCTG
>ARWO01000011.1 GCA_000402075.1 Thaumarchaeota archaeon SCGC AAA007-O23 | reverse complement strand
TTCTTCTAGTCAAGACAAAAATTAAATCAAAACTTTTGCAAAAGAAACTTCTCAAACAAAAAATTCTGATTAGAGATTGTAGTACATTTCGTGGATTAAACCAGAATTACATTAGAATTGCAGTAAAAACTAGAAAAGAGAACATAAAACTGTTAAAGGCATTGGAGGTGATTTAGCATCTCAAAAACGCTAATGGTTCAGGGAACTGCATCCAGTGCAGGTAAAACAACACTTGTTACTGCACTCTGCAGAATTTTTCTGGAAAAGGGATTCTCTGTAGCACCGTTCAAGGCGCAAAACATGTCAAACTACGCCTACAAAGGAAAGGATTTTGAAATTTCTCGTGCTCAGGCAGTTCAAGCTCTCGCATCACGTATTGAAATATCACCAGATTTGAATCCAATTTTGCTAAAACCTCTAGGTGATTATAGAAGCTCTATTTTCCTAAGAGGAAAATTCTATAAAAAAATGCATGCTGATGATTATTACAAGAAGTTTGTTCAAAAAAATGGAATGAAAACAGTTTTGAACTCATTTCATGCTTTAGAAAAAAATCATGATTTGATAATCATTGAGGGCGCTGGTTCTCCTGCCGAGATCAATCTTACTCAATATGATATTGCAAACATGAAACTTGCCGAGAAAACAAAATCACCCGTAATTTTAATCACGGATATTGAGAGAGGTGGATCTTTTGGAAGTATTGTTGGCACCCTGTCATTATTAGAAAAAAAATACCAAAGAATGATCAAAGGTTTTGTTTTTAACAAATTTCGTGGAGACTTGAATATTCTTAAACCTGGATTTAGAAAGCTAAAACAAAACACAGGAAAGCCCGTTTTTTGGGACAATCCCACTAACCAAATTTTTGCTTCCCGAGGAGGATTCTATAACTTCAAATTCAAAGCAGCTTGCACTCAATAGTAAGAACCTAAAAAAGATCGATTCTGAAATTGAGAAGTTAAGCAAGGTTGTCAAGTCAAGTCTTAATATCAGAGCAATTGAAAAACTACTGTAATGATACTTGAAAGTGTAGTCATAGTTACGTTTGCTCTTTTATTGGATTTTTTAGTAGGTGATCCAAAAACCAAATATCATCCAACTGCTTGGATTGGAAAACTAATAGCATTACTTGTTCCTTTTACAAAAAGCGACTCGGTAAGAAAGGAATTGATTGGTGGCATCTTGCTTGTCAGTGTAATTGTAGTAACTGTCTGCACAGTGCTTGTTGTTTTGGATATTGGAATTAATTTACTCACTATTGATATTGTCTCATTAATTGTCTCGATAGCTGTCGGTTCAATCTTACTAAAAACAACTATTGCTATTAGAGGAATGCAAAAACATGCCTTGGCGGTAGTTGATGCGGTTGAGAAAGGGGATTTAGATTCTGCTCGAAATCATCTCTCTATGATTGTAAAGAGAGATACCAAGAATTTAGATAAAAACCATATTTTGTCTGGCGTTTTGGAGAGTGTAAGCGAAAATACGGTTGATGGAGTTACTGGTCCGTTATTCTATTATGCTATTTTTGGTCTTCCAGGCGCATTTGTTTACAGAGCAATAAACACTATAGATTCTATGGTTGGCTACAAGACAACCTTGTTCAAGAATGTGGGTTGGTTTGGAGCCAAGTGTGATACTGTACTGAACTACGCCCCATCTAGACTAACTGGGTTAGTAATGATCTTAGGCGCATTAATTTTGGGCTACAATTGGAAGGAATCACTATACATTATGAGACGTGACAGCAGAAAACTAGAAAGTTCTAATGCAGGATTCCCAATGGCTGCTTTGGCTGGTGCACTTGGAACCAGGTTAGAAAAGATGAATTATTACACAATTGGCAATGGCAGTATAGAATTTACAAAATCTCACATTACGTCCGCAGTTACGTTGATGAAAGTTTCGTCAATTTTATTCTGCGGTATGGTTACTATTCCAATAATTGTAACTCTTTCATTTTTAGGATGGTGGATACATGCTTAAAGAAATCAGTTCAGTTTTCTCATTCCTAACAATAATTCCTTCTAACAACACTGATCTGGGAACTGTCGCAAGATACATGCATGTTTTCCCTATAATTGGAATTGGAATAGGCTTACTCATTGCCTCAATTGGATTTGGCCTTTCATTTTTCCTAGAGCCATTAATTGTTGCACTTTTAGTTGTTGCATCAATTGCTATCATCACAGGAATACATCACACTGATGGATTGGCAGATTTTGCTGACGGTCTTATGACCAGAGGAACAAAAGAGAAAAAACGCCAAGCTATGAAAGATCTTTCAACTGGCTCTGCAGGAATTGTTTCTGTTGTATTGTCTATAGTTGGCGTAATCATAGCATTGTCACTGACAACTGGCTATGAGTTATTTCAGGCTATCTTACTTAGTGAAATTCTAGCTAAGTTCTCAATGGTATTAATGGCTAGTATTGGAAAATCAGCGGCTACTGGTTCCAATTCACCATTCATACAAATCATGAAAGATAAAAGAAGACTAGCGGTTGCTGGTGTTATTACGATTATTCCGCTTGTTGTGATAGGCGGAACTACTGGCTTGATACTTTTTGGTGCATCAATTGGTGTGACATTATTTTTGACTGGTCTATCCACCAGAAGTTTTGGTGGAATCACTGGTGATGTTCTGGGCGCTGCTAATGAACTTACAAGACTTTCATCCCTGCTAATCTTTGTATCACTATGATTGGGCTTGTCATGGCGGGAGGCAGGGGATCTAGGATGGAATTTCCTGCCCCTGAAAAATTATTACTTGAATATGAAAAACCTATAATTTTCCATGTAATCGATTCATTAAATGACTCGCATTGTTTTTCTAAGGTTTTTGCTGCCACAAGCCCAAATTCACCTGATACAAAACGTGTATTGGAGGAAAGAGGAATAGAAACTTTAGACACACAAGGAAATGGATATGTTAACGACCTAAATTTTCTATTACAAAAAATGGATGGATTTGTATTTGTTGTTTCTGGAGATTTGCCATTACTGGATGAAGAAATCATTCAAAAGTTGGTCGAATTTAGTTCAGAAAGTGTTTGGACTAGTTTTCTTGTATCCAAGGAATTTCTGAATTCCTTAGGTTTGAAATCTAATCTATTGGTGAAATATGATAGTGTTGAATGTGTATACACAGGAATTTCTATCATTAATGCTGATAAAATTAAAAATTTGAATTTGGTTAACGAAGACTACGTTATTTTAAATGATAAGAAAATAGCTTTTAATTTGAACACAAACGAAGATTTCGAATTACTCAACAGTTCCTAAAATTTTTCCTATTATTCGTGCCTTCGAACCAGCAGGCTCAGATATTACATTACCACAAGACTTGCACGTAACAGATGTTGTCGCATGCGAATAAACAATATTTTCTTTCTCACATTCCTTACAACTAATTTTGAGGAATTTGCTATTTGGCTCTGGAATGAGTACGTGTTCTTTTTTCATTTTGCAACCAACTCAAATTTTCTGATTCTAATACCCTGTTTCATCGTTTTCTTCTTGCATTCTGGGCATGTAAATACCTGTGTAACTTTCTTTGTTGTTTTTGCGGGCTTTGCAAGTTTGGGGAATTTTTGTCCTCCATACCCTTTTTTCCGTAACGCATGTCTTCTTTCTCCAGCAGCAGTGCCTCTACGTTTGCCTGCCTTGTAAATAGAAATCTTTTGTACAACATGTTTGTTACATTTAGGACAGAAACGATTGATCTCTTTGGGTATATTCACAATTAGAATCCGAGCCTGACGGTAATTTAAACATGGTCTCTAATCTATAATAATACGAGTGTATATCATAGAACGTTGTTCCTTGGGTTGTCTAGAAGCATCCAAACTTTAAATGAAGTTGCTATTGGTGACAAACCTGCTGATCTTATTTTAGAGAACTGCTCGTTGGTGAATGTTTATTCGCGTGAGATTATACCGGAAACTCAGATAGCTATATCCCACGATAGGATTGCTTACGTTGGTCCAGATGCATCTCACACAAAGGGGAAAAAGACCATCATAATGAACTTAAAAAAAAAGTATGTAACTCCGGGATTTGCTGATCCTCACATACATGTAGACCAGTTTGTTTCGCCTGCCGAATTTACAAAAAAATCTCTTTTGTGTGGCGTGACCTCACTTTTTTCTGATCCTATTGATATCGTGAGTGCTTGTGGTTATAGAGGATTCAAAGAATTTGTTAGAATGACATCTGAACTTCCTACACGTTTTTTTCATGTGGTGCCCGGCGGAGTTCCAGTTGACAGGAAGTTCAGCCATGGAAGAGAGATCAACCTAACAGAAGCAAAACAAGCACTCAAAATTCCGGGCGTTCTTGGTCTAGGTGAGGTATTTTCATGGACAAAAGTGACAAAACGTGATCCTAAGACAATGAAAATGTTATCAACTATGCTTGAAAATGATTGTGTTATTAACGGTCATACTGCTGGTGCATCTGGCAAAAAACTAAATGCTTACGTGTCATCTGGGATTTTGTCCTGCCATGAACCAATAAACTTTGATCAAGTTTTGGAGCGATTAAGGTTAGGGATGTGGATAATGATAAGGGAGGGTTCCATTCGTAGAGATTTAAA
>ARWO01000010.1 GCA_000402075.1 Thaumarchaeota archaeon SCGC AAA007-O23 | reverse complement strand
TTAGGTATGGAAATCTTTGATGGATCAATTCATGCACGATCGTATTCTCTAGATCCTTCTCATCAGAAATTTTCCTAATATTTAGGAATATGAGGTTCTGCCTGTTGTATGAGAGACCTAAATATTTGTAGGCTGAAGTACGTGCACCCTCTGTCATCTCCCTTGGCATATCAAGAACTTCACGTGTAGTAAGAAGTATTTTGGGTTCTGGAATAGAAAAGCGCTTAGCGTATATTCCAACTTTTTCACAAATTCCAAGTCTAAGGTCTGGATCTAATTTCACATAATCTAATGTCAAAATGTTAGTTTATCGTATGATGTCAATTGTTGTTTTGATCTTGGTTTACCTTTACAAAGCAGGGTCAGAGTTTAGTAGTGTAATCATAAATCATACAGCCACCGTCTCATCATACCCCTAGTTCATTACATCAAGTATTTTTTTGAACCTTCGCTCGTATTTCAGGCGTGATTGTAACAATAACCAAGCCCTCGTTCGGCTGACCGTACATCACGACAGAATTTTCAGGTGCAAAGATACATGCAGGTATAACAAGAAGATCCTCCTCCCCATCTACTGTGATTCTAACTGGTGGTTCACTAGAAAACGCCTTTTGAATAACTTGTATGCTTTCCTCAGTTATTTCACCAGGCGGATTTCTGCAGGACAGATTCGTGTTTATTGTATCATCAACAGGAACTATACGCTGATTACGTTTTTCGAGACCATCTATGATTTGAATCTGCGGTTTGAGACCCAATTGTAACATGTTTTCAGTTGTCCTATCTCCTACTGTAATTATAACTGATTCAGCAAAAAATTTTTTTATGATATTTTCTTTGTTTGGATCATTATCACTGACTAAATTTCCTAATGGATTTTTTAGTTGATCACGAAGATCATCAGGTAATTGCAAGAAAATCTAACTAGTTGTTGGAGTTGTCTCCGCTTGCATTTCTTCCTGTACTTTTCTGGCTTGAATACTACACTGCGCTGCAACATTTTTAGCAGCCACAGTAAATGCTTCAGCGCTTAGAGAATCAGGATGTGTAATCATGACAGGCTTTCCCAAATCAGATCCAGCCATAATTCCTGAATTGAGTGGTATCGCACCAAGTAATGGCATGTTATGCTTTTCACTAATTTTTTCTGCACCACCCTTACCAAATATGTAATGTTTTTCATTACACTTTGAACACTCGAAATAACTCATGTTTTCAACAACACCCAACATTGGTACGTTAAGCTTATCAAACATTCCAATTGCTTTACTAGCAACACTACTTGCTACATCCTGCGGAGTTGTAACAACAAGAATTCCTGTAATTGGAATTGTTTGTGCCAATGTTAATGGTATATCACCTGTACCAGGTGGTAAATCAACAATTAGATAATCTAAATCAGTCCAAAGTGTATCAACTAAAAACTGTTTTACAATTCCAGATATGATTGGACCTCTGTAAATTGCTGCTTGATGTTCCTGCTCTGCAAAAAAACCAAAAGACACAACCTTAATGCCCTCATATTCTGGTGGCACTAATTTCCTTTTCTCTTGATCCATCTCTACATCCATTTCAGTTCCCTTCATTCCAAGCATTAGTGGTATGCTTGGACCATAGATATCAGCATCTAACAAACCAACTTTAGCTCCAGTTTTTGCAAGTGCTAATGAAAGATTTAGTGCTACGGTGGATTTTCCAACACCACCTTTTCCACTAGCAACAGCTACAATGTTTTTAACACCTTTCATAAATTCGTCTGCATCGAGTGATCTTCCTTCCATCACCTTTGCAGTTACATTCATGTCAAGATTGTTAATTCCATCAAGTTCGTCGATTGCCTTGCGAACATCTTCTTCTATCTGTTCATTAAACGGACATGCTGGTGTTGTAAGCTCAAGTGTAAACTTTAGATTACCAGAATTAAGATCCAAGTCTTTGATCATTCCCATTGAGACAATGTCCTTGTTTAGGTCAGGATCAATCACAGTGGAAAGTTTATTGATAACATCATCAACGCCAACCATAGCGCAAAATTTACCTATACTTTATTTAAAGATAGGCAGATTTAGCTTGGCATAATTTGAAAATTACAATTCGCGTACAAGCCAGGTAAGGTTTTCCAAAAGGTTCATAAGGTGAAAATCGATACCACAACAAAGTGTTTTCTGTTTCTACGCTCGAAGATATTGTTAGGATACCACCTACTCTTTTTGATACATCGTTGAATAAAGCAGCAATAGACATTCTTAAGGCAAAATACGAGAGTATGGTTAAACAGGATTTGGGTTACATCATAATGATCCTGAGTGCTGATGTTGAGCCAATGGGAAAATTAATTGCCGGTGACGGAGGTACATTTCATAGAGTTACATTTGACGCATTAACATTTTATCCAAAACTTCAGGAGATAATCTATGGTGAACTTGTAGATATTACTGACTTTGGAGCATTTGTTAGAATTGGTCCTACTGATGCGTTATTACACCTGTCACAAGTGATGGATGATTATCTAAAAAGTAATATTGCGTCTGGCGTCATACTTGCGAACCAAAGTGGACGAACACTAAAAATTGGTTCTACAATAAGAACAAGAATTACAGCAGTATCACTTGGTAAAGCATCAACAATGGGAAAAATAGGTATTACATGTAGACAACCATTTTTAGGTGCAGATGAATGGATACAGGAAGATCTTAAAAAAGCCAGTGGTGTCGAAGAAAAAGAAGACACAAAGAAAGACAAGAAAGAAGAAAAAGTAGAGACAAAGAAAGACAAGAAAGAAGAAAAAGTAGAAGTTAAGGAGAAGTGATATGGTAAAAGAATTAGCATGTAGAAAATGCAAGTGTGTTACTATTGGTAAGGTTTGTCCAGCGTGTAAATCGTCAGACCTAACTCCGGATTGGGAGGGAATAGTTGTAGTGGCAAACCCAGAAGAATCTAGAATTGCAAAAACCTTGAAAATAACTGTAAAGGGGAAATATGCACTTAAGGTAACCTAAGTTGGGTACCAATATCAAAAAAGAATTATTACGATTTATTTCCGAGGATATACAAGGTGGTGATATCACAAGTGTGTTATTACCAAAAAAGAAGATTAAAGCTAAAATTATTTCAAGGCAGGAGGGTATTTTAGCAGGTGTCAAATTTGCGGGAGATATATTTCGTCTAAAAGGTTGTAATGTTAAAATAATAAAAAAAGACAGTGCTAAATTAAAATCAAACCAAATAATTTTACAAATATCTGGTAATGCAGGAACCGTCTTGTCATGCGAAAGGACAGCCTTAAACCTGTTATCAAGAATGAGTGGAATTGCCACACAAACAAATTTTCTAGTATCAAAAATTAGAAAAATAAACACGAAAACAAAACTTTACTCAACAAGAAAAACAGCTCCTGGTTTCAGATTTTTTGATAAGGAGGCCATTATGATTGGTGGTGGTCACAAGCATAGAATGTCATTGAATGATATGGTTATGATAAAGGATAATCATTTGTTGGTAACCAACTCGATGGAAGGTATTATCAAAAATGCACGAAAACGACACAAACATGTTGAAGTAGAGGTAGAAAATCAAAGAGATGCCATACTTGCTGCAAGTAGCGGTGCCACAATTGTTATGCTAGACAATTTTTCTCCCGTACGGATTAAAAAAACAATAACTGAACTTCAAAAGAAAAAACTACGTAATAAGGTAAAATTGGAAGCGTCTGGTGGAATAAATTCCAAAAATATTTCTGCATATGCAAAAACTGGTGTTGATATGATCTCGGTAGGCTCCATCACAAACTCTGTCAAGGGTTTAGATCTTAGCCTTGAGGTTTGTGTTTAGATTTTAGCTGATTGAAAGCATTCGTTCAATTGCTAAGCGAGCCTTATCTGCAATCCTTTTTGCAACTTTCACTTCGTATTTTTCGTCATACAAAGAACGATACACCTTGTCCAGTGTAATCATCTTCATGTACTCACATTCCGCATTTTCTGAAGCGGGGATGAATGTTTTTTCTGGGTTTTGCTGCCTCATTCTGTACAGAATTCCAGTTTCAGTTGCTACAACAAACTGCTGTGAATCAGACTTTGAAACATGATTCATCATGCCTTCAGTCGAAAGGATTTGAACCTGATGATTTTTGTAACGGCCTGATGCAATATCATACATCATTGGCGTAGTGCAACTACATTCTGGATGAACAACAAACTCGGCATTTTTCAGTTCAGCTAATTTTTTTTCAACATGATCAGGGGTAATTCCAGCGTGAACATGACATTCTCCAGCCCAAATCTGCATATTCTTTCTGCCGGTAATTTTTGCAACGTAAGAACCCAAAAACATGTCAGGCAAGAACAAGATTTCCTTCTCTCTAGGAATTGCGTTGACAACATTTACCGCGTTAGATGAGGTACAGCAGTAATCAAGCTCAGATTTTATTTCGGCTGTTGTGTTAACATATCCAACTGAAATCGCATCTGGATGTTCTTTTTTCCACTTTCTTAGTTGGTCAACAGTAATAGAATCTGACAGCGAGCAACCCGCCTCAAGATCAGGAATCAAAACTCTTTTGTCAGGACTGACAATTGCAGCGGTCTCAGCCATAAAATGTACGCCACAAAACAGAATTATTTTTTGCTTTACCTTAGCAGCTTGTCTTGATAATCCTAGTGAGTCTCCAACAAAGTCAGCCACGTCCTGAACTTCAGGAATTTGATAGTTGTGTGCTAGTATGACTACATCCTTTTCTTTCTTTAGCCTTAGAACCTCGTCCTTTAACATAATCAGAAAAATAAACCATGTGTAATCATTTAAAGTATAATGTACAGTTCAAATTTGTCCTCAAAATTAATTTAATTGGCAATTTTTGCCCCTACGTTCCTATCTGAACCTCTTTGGTGCAGATCTGCCTTAGGAGTTCTACGGCGGAAAGAGTGGCAAGCCTGCTTGTCTTTGGGTTCATAGAATCAGGCACGTTTTCAACAGTGATTTTCAGATTACCAAATTTTCCATTTGCGTTAATTTCATGCATGTTTTTGTCTGTGCTAGGATCTGCTACAACTCTAACGCTTGTATTGTTACCACCCAAGCCTACCAGACTGAGGAGTGCAGACACATTGACGTTTTTAGGAAATAGTGACACAGCTTCCTTTGCTGTACCGTCAAAAAGAACAGTTGGTTCGGAAATTTTCTCAGGATCAATATCAGAACTATCAAAGAATGGAGCACCCTTGAGTGAATTTGGATTTTTTGTAGTAACAAGCACAACGGATTCCAGTTCATCTTTTACCGCCTTTAATGCGTCAAGACCAGCTATTGCACCGGATGGAAGGTACACAGTTTTGCCAAAGTCCCTGCATGCATCAGATATCACCTCAAAGACAGACTCGTCCAGTAAGGCGCCTGCAGACATGATCATCATGTCTTTTTTGTTCTGAAGTATGCTTACTGCATCCTTTCGTACTGCATCCTGTGATGCGGCCTCAACCACCAATTCAACTGGGTTTGAAGAGAGTAGGTGTGAGTTAGCAACAATTTCAGGCTTTTGCTTAAGCTTTGAAACTAGGTTATCAGCCTGTGATCTTTCTATATCATATACATGCGTAAGTGTAGCAGGAATTTTTCCAGAGTCAATTGCAAGCGCTATCTGGGTTCCTATTGCGCCACAACCCAATAGACCAATTCTTTTCAAATCGATAAAATGCAATTATGATTATAATTAAACTCTGAGATATAGGCAAAAAAAATCTGGAAATTTTATTGAGGGGTTATTTTGATATTACCAAAAACATGATTTCAAGCTAGTTCTGACGAAGTGACTTTTACACCCTAATATTCATATTCAATGAAACCGATCATGCTGTATGTTAAACAGTGTTCTTAAGGATGCAATCAAAAAACGTGACGAAACGTTATCAATTTTGAAAGGTCCAAAATTTGAACAGATAGTTAAAGAGGCTAAATCAAACTGGATGGATTTTTCACCCACAAAACAAGATATTGTTGCGGCAGGAATTGACAGCAGCTTCAATAGCACAAAATTTCAGGGTGCGGAGCTATGGGCAGTCACTGCAGTTTCCGTTAAATCAGATGGTGAAATTCTAGTTGATTTGCATGAGCATGGTCTTGACTCAAACCCAGAACTTGCTTCGCTTGCAAGCAGAATGGAGATTGACGCATGTCAGGAATCAGTTGACAAGGCTGATTTGGTGTTAATGGATGGGTCACTTTATTCCCAATTTCTAACAAGGCAAAAACCACTGGCGAATTCACTTGTGAATACGATTACAAAAAAGAATAATGTCATTTTCATTTCAAAAACGTCGAACACCAAAAAACAGTTTGAAAACCTAGGTGCAATAGCTGGAGATATCTTCTATTACAATCATGCAACGGTTTCTCCAGGATTTAGTAAGATTCACGAGGACACAAAATTTGGAAATGGTATGATTATTTCTTCAGTTTTCGCCAGATTGGCAGAATCATTACCATTGATCAAGATTGAACTTCTGGGCTCTGGATATGCTGATAATGATTTTAAGTTAATTTTAAACAAAATTCTAAACAATAGTATTGGTGGATATCCATACGCACTAAAACTTGCACATAACAACTGCAAAATCTCAGGCAAAGATTTGGCAAAGCTTGCTAGCATTCATGGACTGTCAAATGAGATTGGTTCGAGGGAGGTTTTAGGATGACACTAGGATTTGTTATTGGTGAATCAAAACCAACTATAGTAACCGGACAAACATCCAGATCACTGCCAATAGGTGAATACGTTATCATAAATTCAAAGGAAGGAAAGATTGTTGGTCTGGTTGAAAAATCAGTTGTATCAAGTGCTGCACTTGGTGATGTTAAAAATTATGATGAGACTTTGGAAAGCATTGAAGTTGCTGCACTCAACAAACGTGATAAGAGCCACACCGCAATGATTAGGATTCTAGGATTTCTAGAATCACTACAAAAAGGTAAAGCAATACTTCCTGCTATACCACCAACACCTGGAACTGAAATTGTCAAGGCAACGAAGGATGATCTTGGGCAAATCTTTGGACCAGAAAATGAAGAATGGATAAAAATTGGTGGACTTCTGAGAAACCCTGAGATAGATTCACTGATTAATCTTAACAAGATTGTTTCACGACATCTTGGAATTCTTGCAATGACAGGAATGGGAAAAAGTAACTTAGTAACATTACTTGCAAAGCAAATTGCAAAGCTTGACGGAACTGTAATCATTTTTGATTATCACAATGATTATTCTGGTCTGGACTTTCCAAAAATTAATGTCATTGATGCTAAAATTAATCCTAGGTTGTTAGAAGCTGATACACTTTCAGATGTACTAGAGATTCGAGAAGGTGCTGATATACAACAAAGAGTTTTGCGTCTTGCATTCACACCGGAAGTAAAAGAATCTGCAAATTTCTGGGAGGCATTAGACTTTCAAGTACAGGGTATTGGTGCTAATCCTGATAGAAAAGAAGATAGACACTCTGCTGACAGAGTTCAAGACAAAATTGATGACGCTAGACATAGATCATCGGAGATTTTAGACCCTGACATGCCCAATCCAGTTGCACTCATCAAAGAAGGCCGATTAAATATCCTAAACGTATCAGAATTCACAGACAGGCAAGCAAACGTTGCACTTGCTTACTATCTACAAGAACTCTTAGCGGACAGAAAGGCCGCTGTAAACGCAAAGGGTGGAAAGGTAAAATCAAAGAGAAGTTACAGATTCAACACTCCTATTTTTGTAATAATTGAAGAAGCACATGTATTCATTCCCAAAAATGAGGATGCAAAAGCAAAGTACTGGGCAGCAAAGATTGCTCGGGAAGGAAGGAAGTTTGGTCTTGGCTTAGGTATAGTATCACAAAGACCTAGAGATATTGAGGCTAATGTTCTAAGCCAGATGGGTTCACTTGCAGTAATGAAGATTGTACAGGAGGACGACCAGAGACAGATTGCATCTGCTGCTGAATCAATTAGTAGAGAATTCATTGGACAACTCACATCACTGAATATTGGTGATGCAGTTCTTGTTGGGCAGTGGGTAAATCTCCCTGCTATAGTACACATTGATGAAATGAAAGGAAAGAAGATTGGTTCCGACCAAGATGCAGTTGGCGAATGGGCTGTTGCAAAAAAAATTGAAGGTGCTGGGACAAACTCGAGCCAAGATATGGTTAAAAAAGATCTTTTGATGGATTGAAATGTTATTCTCCCACATTTCTGATACACATTTAGGACTGCAGCAATATGGGCTGGATGAAAGAGAGCAGGATGTCTATAATTCTTTCAACCAAGCAATTGATATTTCAATAAAGGATCATGTAGATTTTGTAATATTTGCGGGTGACATCTTTCATACACCAAACCCAAGCGGTACTGCAATTTTACAAATGGCAAATGCACTCAAGAGACTAAAAGAAAACTCTATTGAATCGTTTTTCATTCTTGGTGAACATGACATCAGTAGAATGCGTGCTACACCTGTGTCTTATGTCTACCATAATCTAGAATTTTCAAAATATGTCGGAAGGGGTGAGCCTGTTTATCACAAAGATGTGATGATTGCAGGATTAGACAAAATAAGAAAAAATGAAATTTCCTCATCCGAAGAAAAATTTAGAGAACTTGATACGCTTGCAAAACAACACAACGGTCACAAAATTCTAGTATTGCATCAAGGAATTACAGAAGTTAACCAATTTGCTGCAGAACTAAATTCTTCAGATTTGCCAAAGAACTTTACTTACTACGCAATGGGACACCTGCACGACAAATATGTAAAGCAATTTGAGCAGCTGGGAGGACCTCTTGTATATCCTGGATCAACGGAGATGACAACTAGTGAGGGAATAAAGGAAACTGAAAAAGGATTTTTTGAAGTAGATATTTCATCGCAAGAAGCAAAACCAAACTGGATAAAATTATACACCAGACCACAATTTTCTACAAAAATTGAAGCCGAAGACTTGGATACTTCAATATCAGAAGTCTTGGAAAAAATATCATCGCTTGACAAAAAGCCAGTAATTGAGATTAAAATCATTGGCAAGGACATTGAAAGGGATGTAATACAGACAAAGATTTCTCAGATCATTCCAAAGACACTACATTGTTCATGGAAGATGCTACAAAGCGAAGATACATCATCAGTTCTACTAAACAGGCCCGCGCGAATAAACGATGAATTGCTCAAACTTGCAATAAACGCGTTGAAATCGGAAAAACTTGCAAACTTTGCTGTAAAGGAACTTTATCCTCTTTTATCATCAAACCAACTGGACCAGGCTACACAACTAGTAATTGAGAATTTTGAGCAATTCAAGAGGGACAAAAAATGATTCGTAATATAGAACTGGTTGACTTTCTGTCACATTCTGATACAAAATTAGAGTTTGATAGTGGTGCAACTGTATTTGTTGGTGAGAATGGTGCAGGAAAATCAAGCATCATAGATGCAATCACATTTTCATTATTTGGAGAACATACAAGAAAAAATAACAAGGGACTGATTAGAAGGGGAGCAAACCAAGGTTTTGCAAAAATTGAGTTTTCTGCTAATGGAAAAAACTATCAGGCGATAAGAAAAATTGATTCCAAGGGAACGCTTACTGCACAATTTACGGAGAACGTAGATGGAAAATATAGTACAATTGCAGAGGGAGAAAGAAAACAGTTTGGAGAATCCATGACAAAACATGTTGAAGAAGTATTTGCGATGGATTTTGAAAAATTACAAATTGCATCGATAGTTCAACAAGGTGAACTCAATTCAATCATAAAAGCAAAACCAAAGGAGTTCAAGGAACTACTAAATGCGATAATAGGTATCGACAAGCTAGACACTGCATTAGCTTCAATGAGAACTGTCCAAAGAGAATTTAGATCGTCTATACAGGAAAAATTTGGTTATGATGACACACAAGTTGTGTTGCTTGAAAATAAAATTGCTGAATATGAGAATGAATCCAAAAATGCACAGCCTAAATTGGAACAGCTTGATGTGGAAAAGAAAGAACAAGAATTATTGATATCAAAACTTGAAAAACAAATTCAGAATGATTCAACCAAGGAATCACAACTAAAGGATTTGGAATCAAGGAAAAAGGAATGGCAAGAATATGCAAAAGATGTTATAAAATCAATCCAAAATGAAGTTGCTGAAAAAGAAGAAATTGTAAACGAATGTAAACCATGCTTTGCAATATCTAAAAACAAAAATGAGATTGAATCAGAAATTAATAAAATTCAGAAAGAACTCTCTGTTATCGAATCTGAACTAAGTGATTTGGAGAAAAAACAAGTAAGATTAGAAGAACATGAGGAACTTGCTGAAAAATTAATATTAAAAGATGGAAAATGTCCAGTCTGTGACTCTACAGTAGACCATCTAAAACCACTGTTCCAAAAAAAGCACATAGAAGATGAGATTGATGGGATAGAAAAAAAAGTTGCTGAACTGGAAAATAAAAAAGAGGAACTCGAACAAAACAATATCTCCCTTATGAATGATCTAGAAGAAATCAAAAAGGCTGAAACTATTCTCAGTACACATAAAATTAAGAATGAATCACAATTAGACGAGATTAGTGCAGAAATCAAGGCGAAAGTAAAACAAATGCAAAAGATACCACTTACAATTATCCCAGGTCAGCTTGTGGGAGTCGCTAATCTGGATTCTCACGCAAAAACTATCTATGAGAGTATTGTCTCGCTTGAAAAATCAACTAGTGGCTTTGATCAGCAGGAATTACAGAAAAATATAGAATCTAGGGCTGATTCCATGACTAGATTAACCCAGATTAATCAGGAATATGGAGAGATTTCTGGAAATATCAAAAAAGCGAAGATAGAACTAGAAAATCTCGGTTCTACGCTAACAGAACTAAAACATGTTAAAAGATATGTCACTGAACTTGAAAATATACAAGAGAATGTTTACAACAGAGATGGTCCAGTGGGCAAAAGTCTTCGTTCGTGGTCTTTAGAAATTATTTCACAGAAGGCATCAGAATATCTTGAGAAACTTAACACAAAAATTCAAAGAATTTCATTGTCAGAAAAAACACGTGATGTAAACATTTCATGTTATTCTAGAAACACTATGCTTGATGTTGAATCACTTAGTGGAGGAGAACAAGTAAGCGTTGCTCTAGCATTAAGACTTGGCATGTCACATCTTCTAGGTGCATCAAATCTTAACTTCATGATACTTGACGAACCTACTGCACATTTAGACAGTGAACGAAGAAAATCTCTTGTTAACGTTTTATCTCAACTAACAAGTCTTAAAGAAGATGATCTATCAATGCAATTCATTATCATAACTCATGACGCGGAAATCTTTGATGATTCTTCTGTAGAGAACATCTACAAGTTTGAATCAAATCATAATGGAACTGTAGTTTCTAGACTTTAACCGCCAGTAAGTTTGGCAAATTTTTCATTCTTGCTCAACTTTTCCATAAACTCTAGATTGGATAACGCAACAACCGCAGAATCTCTCACTGGTTCATCAGGATCATTCAGTGCCTTCTCAAGAGTTTCACGTGCTTTTTTAGAACCCATTACACCTAATGCAATGGCTGCCTCATGCCGCACAAACATGCTAGGATCATTTTTTGTTGCATCCTCTAATGGTACGATTCCGTTACTGTAACACATTTGTCCCAGTGAAAATGCAGCCTCATGTCTGACAAGCTCATTTGTATCATCTTTCAGAACTTTCGCAATGTACTGTACCTTGTCCTCACCTCCTATGTCAACAAGAATGCAAGTAGCACGGCAACGTATCACATAATCGTCATCATTTAACAGTTTTACAAAATACTGTGTGTCCTTCTTTTCATATCGCTCTTCCATTTCTGTTAGAAGATTCAGCCTTGCTTGAGGAACAACAGTCATTCTGTATCGTTTGGAATCAACGTATATTATCCTATTTTTCAACTAGTAGGCTTTTGTCACTTTAAGGACGGTTGAAACAACTGCCAGGTAAAATGTCGTAGCAATTGCTTCAGAAACAAGTGATGCAGCAAATGGCTCAATTTCTATTTCCAGAAAATAGAACATCAGGGACCACCTTATTCCAAGATAGACGATCTCACCTATCCCAAAGGATGAGGCTAGTTTGATCAGCTCCTTTTTGATGAGTTTAGGCTTCATAGCCTGGTATCGCTTCTTATTGTCCAGATAGAACAAACACCCAAAAAATCCAAAGAATACAGCATATCCCGCCATAATGGTTATTGTCGTATTGAGATAGCTCTCTTCCTCTGAGAGCATTTGGGCTACAAATGCTGAGATTAATGCCGATATTACGCAGCATGCTATGAGGTTCCTATTCAGCCTCAAAAGCTGTGGATTTAGTTTCATCAGGGCATTTAGTGTCTCCTTAAATTAAATCTAAGCCAAATATAGTAGTAAAATAGTGATTTTTAGCCTCAGATGACAATCTCATTGATTATCAATGTAGCTAATCAATGGGACAGGAAAAAAATAATGTCTAAAATAACAGTAAAACAAGAGAATTTTATGAAAAATTTACAATATTACATCAAAAAATATCCAATTATCATAAAAATCTAGGTTGATTCTGAGTGGTTACCTTATATCACAATAAACCTACAATATTACTATGGCACAAATGCCGGCACTAATTCCAAAAGAGGTGGAAATTCAGAGATTGAAAAAGATCTGGATGATCATCATCGCAATGGGATCTACTGCAGCATCAGTAGAGGTCGACAACTTTGTTGACGGTTCTCTACATCAGACTTCTATCAGAGACAGCGCATTTACTCCAGCACATTGGTGGCTATACTCTCACTTTGTAGCATTGCCACTAGGTTGGGCATCTGTTGCAATCTATGATAGAAAAGTTCCAATTCTCAGAGGACCAAACAATTCTATGAACACTGGATTGAAGATGACCATTCTTGGTTATTTGGCAACCATGTTCACTATTGGTATTAACGAGATGTGGCACTTTTGGTTCGTCGAAGAAATCTTTGCCGTACCAAACCACTGGATGTTCAATATGGGTGTAGTCGTAGCCTTTATGGGCGCTCTAGCATATGTAGTTAGGGTTTATGCACGACTCGTTGAGCTAGGTGCAGAAACACCAGGTGAAAACCCATACGTTGCAGAAATGTACAAGATGGCCTTAGAAGGCAAGCTGTACAGCAGATCCATCCCTTAGAAAAACGGAAAATAGAAAAGAATGTTTTCCGCTTTCTTTTCTTTTTATTTTGTTAAAAAAACGAAAATAAGTTGTTGAAGTTATCTTTTTAGGTGTATAATTAAAAATTAGTTCATGTCTGTACAGATTGATCAAAAGGCTCCAAACCTCAAAGTTTCCAAGTGGGTACAAGGAATGGATACAAACATTGACAAACAAAATGATAACGTAGTTGTTGTTGAAGTGTTCCAAGTAAACTGTCCTGGATGTTTTATGTATGGAATACCTGAATCGATAGAAATTCATAACAAGTACAAGTCAGAAGGAGTTTCCGTTTTGGGTATGGCGACAGCTTTTGAAGATTTTGACAAAAATACTCTTGAAAATTTGCAGCTTTTGTTAGAAACTGGTGAAACTATTGGCGAAACTAAGAAAATGTATAGTCAATATGGAAAATCACAGGAAAATAAAATTCCTTTTAAAATTCCTTACCCCGTTGCGATGGATTCCTTGATAAAGCAATCTGATGAAGTCCCCAAGGAAAAGATGGATTCCTTAATCAAAAATCAGATACCCAACTTTGATGAGCAGTCAGAAGATTACAAAAAACAAATCTATGATAGGGTAAAGGATTACTTTAGCTCAAAAGAATTTTCAGCAGAAACGTTTGAGATGTATTCTCTACAGGGAACACCTTCAAGTATACTAGTTGATCGTAAGGGTATACTACGTGATATTTCCTTCGGACAGAATGGGCTGTTAGAATCAAAAATTCAAACGTTGCTTAAAGAGTAGGATATTGAATTTTTCCTTGATAATGCTATAATAGAAACTACAGCAACTGCAAGTACAATAATGGCTATTGTTCCAAATTCAGGAATTACATAGCTCCCATAAACTTCTATTTTTTCTGTTTGTGCAGTATATGGAATAGTCAGAATTTTATTCTCATAATTTACAGAATCAATTTCTTCCCCATCAACAAACACAAAAAAGTTTCCATCATCAAATGGTCTTATCAAAAAATCAGATGTGGTAAATGATAACATACCATCTTCCGTTGTTTCGAGGCTAATTACAAGAGAGTTTTCTGCTGTCTTAGCAATAACACTCGTTACCTCACCGTTTGTAACCTCGGTGTATATCATTTGACCGAGATCAAGTTCTTCGGGTACTTCCACCGTCCCATCAGGTTCATGGAAGCCCTTTACTGTAACATCGCCCTGATAAAATCCTGGAACAGTAAAGTAGACATGCCAGTTCCCTAATTCGTCAAGACTTTGAAGATTAGTAACCTTATCATCGGTTTGGTAGTAGGCCTGCCCGTCCCAGCCCGTGCCGTCTAGGTAAACTTCAAAGTCTTCATGTATAGAACTCTGAGGAAACTCAAAGCTGGCGTTCAGTTCTGCTGAAAAACTGTTTAACGCATACATCTCAAGCTCTGTACTCTCAGAATTGAAATTCCCATCCTTGAACCATGTACCTGAGTCATATCTGAATGTATACTGTTCGCCATTTCTGTCAGCATTAAGCGGCAATACGCTTTCATCTCCAAATGCAAAGCAGCTGTAAAGATCTATCTCGTTAACAATTTTGGAATCAGGTATCATTTCGAATTCCAAAGTTTCACCAGGATGCATTATACCAAATTGCTGAGAACTGGCAACATCTAATATCTCTTCATTTTGATCTTTGATCAAAGCATAAACTCGAAAATTTAGAAATGTTTTGTCACCGGCATTTTTTATCGTGCCAGTCATACGACCATCGTCATGCAAAATCAGAGAGTCATCATATAATACATAACCACCATCGAACTTGTATTCCGTTCTAGTGTATGATACTTGAGGCGGTTCCAAAACTGGGTTTTCAGAAGTTATTTCTGGTAATTTTATCTTAAGTGGTAACATTTGAGCTGGCATTATTGAAGAAAATTTGTAGTCCTGAGAAAAAACATTGCCGTCATCATTTACATTTACAGTGATAGTTGGTATGACTGGATACATTTCATTATTTTTCACACCGCCTATAACAGTGTAGATACCGTCATGATCATAAAAACCGACATACTCATGATCCGGAATGTACACCTCTCCACTTGCAAAAGCTGGAATTATAATAAGAAGTGCAATTGTTGTTGAAGCAAAAATTAACTTTTGCGTGTATATCATAGAGTTATCTCACACATTACTGAATTCTTTTTCTTAACTCTTTATCTTTTGTAATGCTTTTGTGTGATTTATCCGCTAATATTACCTCAAACCAATAATACAAACTATCCTTATACAAAAAATATGAGCCAAAAAGTTTCATGTTGGGATGTCTTTCTAATACCCTTCTCTCTGCAACTTGTTTCATAGAAACTGCAGCTTTGATTCTAGTTACGCCAAGATGCTTTGGTCTTCTTCCTCCAGTTGGCCGTTGTTTTCTCATTCCGCCTGCTCCCACACGCATACGGACAACAATAATTCCCTGCTTTGCCTTATAGCCTAATCTTCTAGCTCGTGCTATTCTACTGGGTCTGTCTATTCTAGTAAGTGCATTTTGTTTTCTCCAAAGAACCGCTTTTTCACGTAGTTCAACAGAATTTGTTTTCCACATTTTTAACCAAATTTGGTCCTGCGCATTTTGCATAAAATGAAACTGTAAATACCCTTAATATTCGTAATAAAATCAAGATAAAAATGAAAATCGCCGGAATGTTGCTATCCTCATTGATAATAATGGTAATTTTATCTAGTGTTGATCTAGCCTTTGCTGCACCATCAATTAGCATAGAAACAAGCCAAAATGTCTACGAATATGGTGACCATCTAGTAATGTTAATCAGCGTTTCCGAGATCACCGGAGATGATGGATATATTTACATCACTGACCCAACAGAAAGAAAAAGTTTACTCCTACAACAACCAATTTCGCAAAAATATGTCGAACTCCCATCAAACTTTCCTTTTGATTCTGCTATATGGAAAACTGGTACATATGTACTAGAATTTGAATATTCAGGAATCAATTCCTCAGTCCAGTTTACTATTGAAGATACAGGGAAGGTTGGATTACCATACTGGATAAGGGATCTAGCAAAACTATGGATAAACGAACCAACTGTCACAGACAAAGATTTTGCAAGAGCGTTAGAATATTTGATTGAACATGGAATTATCAAGATTCCTTATACTGAACCTGGAGAAGAAACTATATCATCTATACCGGAATGGGTAAAAAATAATGCTGGATGGTGGATTGAGGGAAAAATTTCTGATACAGAATTTACAATGGCTTTACAATATCTTGTAAAAACAGGAATTATTACAGTTAATTTAACTAGCGTCTAATTAACAATCTTTCTTCTAGATGCCCTTGAAATTACATAAAGTATTATCATTATTACGAATGCAATCAAGACTGTAAAAGTAATGGAATAAACCCACGCGCTAAATCCAGTAGTAGTAGAACCAGTAGAAACAGGCGTTGATTCAGTAGTTTCATCTAGTACACAAACACCATCCTCAAGATGTGTACCTTCTCCACACCCTTCCGCTAGTTCTTCTTCAGAAATTTCTATTTCTTCTCCGATAACTTCTTCTTCGATAACTTCAGGCACTAAAATAAAAGTAAAAGTTGTAGATGCATTTCTATCTGAACCATGATTCACAGATACAGTGTAATCACCATCATACTTCCATAGAGGACCTTGAGCAGGAATGAATGTGGAATAAGAACCATCACTGTTAAGTGGGATTTGAGAAATGGTGATGATATTACCGTTGGGAGCAATCAATTTTAATGTCATATCAAAACTTTTGAATGGATCCGACTCGTCATAATCAGAGACAGAACCTGATACGTTTATCATTTCACCTGTTGTGTATGATGAAGAATCAGTTCCAATAGTTATTGTTCCGGTGCCACCGCTTCCACCTGTATAGTGGTTACCTCCATGGTCAGCATAAGCAAAACCATAGCTTTGAGATAATATGATAGCTGATATCGCCAGAAGTAGAATTGTCTTCATTTTATAATACACCACGAAGAATCTGTATTATCTTCTCTGCTATAATATTTGCAGCTAATAGCTGAGCTTCTTTTGTCTGTGCACCAATGTGAGGTGTTGCAATAAAATTAGGAAGGGTAATAAGCTTATTTTCAGTGGCAGGTTCCACCTCAAAAACATCAAGTGCGGCACCAGCCAAACTTCCATCCTTTAGAGAGTTGTACAAAGCCTCCTCATCAATGACTCCTCCACGTGAAGTATTGATAATGCGCGCAGTATTTTTCATCATCTTTAGTTTTTCTGCATTTATCATATGGCGTGTACTGTCAAGTAGTGGTACATGAAATGAGACATAATCAGCACTAGATAACAACGTGTCAAGGTCCGCCTTCATAAGACCAACCTCTTTTGAAAATTCATCATCGATTGGAACAACATCATATCCTATGATATTCATGTTTAAGGCCCTAGCAAGCCTTCCAAGTCTTTTACCAATGTTTCCCAGTCCAACTATTCCAAGATACTTGCCCTTTAGTTCACTGCCCATAAGTTCTTTTTTTATCCAGTTTCCATTGCGTATCTCTCTGTCAGCTCGTGGAATTTCCCGTGCCATTGAAATCATCAAGCCAATAACCAGTTCAGCTACTGCAGTGATTGCACCCTCCACTGCATTGATTACTCTGATGTTCTTTTCCTTTGCAGCATCTTGATCAATGTTGTCAAGTCCAATACCTACTCTTGCAATTATTTTACATTTGTCTGCATTTGCTATTAATTCCCTTGTCATTTTTGTCCTGCTTCGTACTACAACTACCTCAAAGTTTCCAATCTTCTCAGCAACTTGTTCAGGAGTAATTTCTGGCTCGTAAGTAACTTTGAGACCATTCTTTTCGAGAACTTCCTTGAGAATTGGATTAACTTGATCACAGATTAATACTGACTGATTTAGACTCATGAATTCAGCCCTTAAACACGGAATATAATCATTATGCGATTACACAGTATCTTCTAGACTAAATAAAAAAAGAAAAAAAGATGTTATGGTTAGCTTATTCAAGCTTCAGCTGCTGCTGCAAGAATTGCTGGAATTGCTTCCCATAGTTTTACGGCGCCCGCATCTGCTTGTGCTTGTGCTACTGCATCAGAACACATACAGTGTACGTTCAATGCTGGGTGATGTATTGATTGAGGACCATATGGTGGTACTGAATCTGCTGGATTACCCAACACACCTGCATACATGCCTGTATCAACTGCACCTTGAACAACACCAAGTGCTGTTGCGGTTTCGTTGATATTTGGCAGGAAGAGACCTGCAACAGTTATTGAAACTGCACCAGTATAGATTGCTGCATAGTCGTGATTAACCGCGACATAAATGCCTGGTTCGTCATAGACTATATCTACAATCATATTCTGTGAACCACCTAGTAACCAAGTCTCAGTTGCGTGAGACTGTACTCTGTTGCCCTGTGTAACTCTGTCCAATATTTCTCCTACAATGTGGAAGAAGACTGGTTCGTTACCTTGGTTCTCAACAAAGATTCTGTTGTGAACACCTGTTGGGGTAAACATTAGTTGTGATTGGTACTGATGAAGATCCATGGAGTTCCATGGTTGTAAGACGAATATGTTCTTGTTGACATCGCCATTGTTCAACAGGTTGTGGATTTCATTTGGTACGTAACCAAGTGCTTGTCCATTTACTGTAGTCAATGTGTGCTGATGTCCGAACATCTTTGTCTGATCATAGTTACCATCAGTTAGGTATAGTTGGTTGTACTGCAATGAAAATTCAAGAGCATCTGCAGAATAGAACTGTCGATCACGTGTAACGTCACCGTTGTCGTTAACTTGTGTTTTTTCAACCATTAGTTTGCTGTAACCATCGATTGGATCAACGATTGCAATGCCATACATTCCTTGTAGAACGTGTTGGTCCATTGCTGCTACGTTAACACCAGAGCAGTGGTACTTGTAAACACCCGGTACTTCTGCAATATAGCAGAAAGTCTTGGATGTTCCTGGTTGAACTGCACCAAATGTTGGTACTGCAGTTACTTGTGATGCGTGCATATCGTTACCGTGAGGTGTTGCCTCACCGTCTGGAACAGTTAGTGTCATCCTTACGACGTCACCTTGTGTAACTCTCAGTGTAGGTCCTGGGATCTGTTCACTGAAAGTCATTGCGTGTAAAGTTCCAGCTAGACCGGTTGGAAGATCAATACTTACACCGGTTAGTGGGAAATCAACGACTGTTCTTCCCTCAAACAATGCATCGTCACATGCGCCCGTTGCAGCAAATGCTGCGGGCATGACTAGTTCTAAACCGCCCATATCTCTAATTTTCTGAAGTGCATCAACATCTGACTTTACATCAAATGATGTTGCATTCAGCTGAGCAGTAAAGGTACCTCCGAATAGCGCGCCGCCCATTACAGCTATTGCCGCAATGGTAAACATGAAGTTCATGCGCTTATTCATTGTGATCAAGGGATCCAAGAGGCAGTTAATATAGCTTTTTGCTTTTCTCCCAACAGTAATTGTTACTAGTCACTGTTTGATTACTACACCGCATTTTGTGAAATTAATTTTTTACGAAAATATATACTGAGAACAAGCTATTTGTATATGTGAGATATCGAAGCGATAAAGATTCGCTAGGTACTGTGAAAATTCCTGCTGACGCGTATTATGGACCATTTACTGGTCGTGCCATGAAACAGTATCATGTTACTGGACAAAATCCACATCCGTATTTGATAAAGTCGTTTGTAATGATAAAGCGTTCCGCTGCGATTGCAAACATGCGAACCAAGGCATTAGACAGAAAACGCGGAAATGCAATTGTAAATGCATGTGACAAAATTCTTGCGGGAAAATATCAGGACCAGTTTGTTGTAGACATGATAAACTCTGGCGCTGGAACTGCATTTAACATGAACACAAACGAAGTAGTTGCAAACATTGCATTAAAAATTCTGCATAAAGGACTAGGCCAATACAAATACCTGCATCCTAATGACCATGTTAACACATCACAGTCAAGCAATGATACTTTTCCAACAGCTATGCATGTTGCAATTCTTTTTGCGATACGTGACACGTTACCTGCTATTGACAAATTGATTAACTCATTAAGAAAAAAGGCTAAACAGTTTTCTTCATACAAGAAAGTTGGTAGAACACATCTAATGGATGCACTTCCTGTAACATTGGGAAATGAGTTTGCGTCTTATACAACTGCGTTAACTGTTGCACGTGATGGAATAATATCATCAAAAAAAGAACTTGAAAAAGTTGCCTTAGGTGGTACAGCAGTTGGTACTGGTGCTAACACACCAAGAGGATATAGAAGCATTGCAATTACAGAACTAGCAAAAAAATCCAAACTTCCACTAAGACCACAACAAGATATGCAGTATGCACTTCAAAGCAGATATGCTGTTGCAAACATGTCTTCTGCATTGAAAAACTTTTCAGTAGAACTTAGCAAGATCGCAAATGATATCAGACTTATGGCATCTGGACCTATTGCAGGACTATCAGAATTAGGTATACCAGCTGTACATGCTGGATCTTCAATCATGCCAGGAAAGGTAAACCCATCTCTAGCGGAATGCATGAATATGATCTGTTATAGTATAATTGGCAACGATACTACGGTAACTCTTGCGACACAGGCGGGACAGTTTGAGCTGAACGTAATGCTTCCAGTAATGTTAAAGGCTGTACTTGACTCTACAGATATGTTAACCAACTTTTTGCCAATATTCGCTGCAAATCTTATAGATGGACTTACCGCAAACAAAAAAAAACTTCAAGCCAACATTGAAAAAAGTCCTGTGATAGTAACATTACTGGCGCCAAAGATCGGTTACCAAAAGTCGGCTGATCTCTTCAAGGAGTCGATGAAAACAGGCAAAACAATTCGTGAGCTTGTAATTTCAAAAAAATTAATGACTAAAAAACAAGTTGATTCTTTGTTAAAGTAGACATGGCAAAAATCTGGGTTGAGGCATATGGCTGCTCAGCGAGTTTTGCTGACTCTGAAATGATATCTAGGGCTTGATTCTGATAACAGTCAATTATTCAAAGTCCCTATTAGTGAGCTGGTTGAAAAATTATCCACACAGTCTGGAATAAAGTATCTGATTTTAGATGGGATAATAACTCAACGACTGTTAGATGGCGCTAAACAATCTGGAATTGAATGTATTATAGGTCATAGGATTGCAAATTTATCAAATAGTGATGGTATTACTCTAAAAACATTTACAGAGCTTGGCATTAGTTAATTAATGTCTGATCTTAAAATTCAACATATTATCACCTTAGCAGAGTTATTATCTAAAGGTGCTAGGCATAACTTTGTTCAGATTACTACATCATCCCTTGGGAGAAGCATAAAAAAATCCCAACAGGCTGCATCAAAGCATATTTTGGAGTTAGAAAATGGTGGATTCATTGATAGGGTAATGACCGGACGACAACTTTCTGTTAAAATTACCCAGAAGGGATACTCTGAACTAGTTAAACTTCATTCAATTTTGGGTTGTAGTTTAGATTCGTCTCCTTCGCACCTAGAGTTGAATGGTTTAGTAATTTCGGGGCTTGGTGAGGGAGCTTATTATATGTCATTAAATGGTTACACTAAACAATTCAAAGTAAAGATTGGTTACATTCCTTTTCCGGGCACGCTAAATGTAAAACTAAATCAGTTGCAGGCTACTCAAATAATTCAACAGTTAGATGATCTTGACAGTGTGATTATAGATCCATTTTCTGATGGAAAAAGGACATATGGTTGGGTAAAATGTTTTCATGCTACACTGAATGATTCTATCAAATGTGAATTAATACGTCTTGAAAGAACACATCATGATAATTCAGTAATTGAATTGGTATCAAAAGATAACTTACGTAAAACTGCTAGGTTGAAAACTGGCTCTAAAGTTACGATTAAAATCGATTCTTAAATCATAGTAAACTACAGACCATGAATATCCTTTCCATATTTTTTTTCGATCTCTGAGCTTGATAGTTCAGG
>ARWO01000009.1 GCA_000402075.1 Thaumarchaeota archaeon SCGC AAA007-O23 | reverse complement strand
GCTTGATTCTGATAACAGTCAATTATTCAAAGTCCCTATTAGTGAGCTGGTTGAAAAATTATCCACACAGTCTGGAATAAAGTATCTGATTTTAGATGGGATAATAACTCAACGACTGTTAGATGGCGCTAAACAATCTGGAATTGAATGTATTATAGGTCATAGGATTGCAAATTTATCAAATAGTGATGGTATTACTCTAAAAACATTTACAGAGCTTGGCATTAGTTAATTAATGTCTGATCTTAAAATTCAACATATTATCACCTTAGCAGAGTTATTATCTAAAGGTGCTAGGCATAACTTTGTTCAGATTACTACATCATCCCTTGGGAGAAGCATAAAAAAATCCCAACAGGCTGCATCAAAGCATATTTTGGAGTTAGAAAATGGTGGATTCATTGATAGGGTAATGACCGGACGACAACTTTCTGTTAAAATTACCCAGAAGGGATACTCTGAACTAGTTAAACTTCATTCAATTTTGGGTTGTAGTTTAGATTCGTCTCCTTCGCACCTAGAGTTGAATGGTTTAGTAATTTCGGGGCTTGGTGAGGGAGCTTATTATATGTCATTAAATGGTTACACTAAACAATTCAAAGTAAAGATTGGTTACATTCCTTTTCCGGGCACGCTAAATGTAAAACTAAATCAGTTGCAGGCTACTCAAATAATTCAACAGTTAGATGATCTTGACAGTGTGATTATAGATCCATTTTCTGATGGAAAAAGGACATATGGTTGGGTAAAATGTTTTCATGCTACACTGAATGATTCTATCAAATGTGAATTAATACGTCTTGAAAGAACACATCATGATAATTCAGTAATTGAATTGGTATCAAAAGATAACTTACGTAAAACTGCTAGGTTGAAAACTGGCTCTAAAGTTACGATTAAAATCGATTCTTAAATCATAGTAAACTACAGACCATGAATATCCTTTCCATATTTTTTTTCGATCTCTGAGCTTGATAGTTCAGGTACTGGAGATTGCAGCCTTACTATCTCAACATCAAGGTTGATCCGTTTACATCCATCAGATATGAATTGTTTCTGATGAACTTGATCATATCCTAACACAATGATGTCTGGTTTTATCGTTCTTACCGTTTCAAAAATATCATCTTCATGACCAACAATGGCCTTATCAACCATAGATAAACAGCTTACTAGTTCACGTCTTAATTCTTGATTATGTAACGGCTGTCTCTTTTTCATCTTTTGAGCAGTTTTGTCAGTAGCAATTGCAACTACTAACACATCGCCCAAAGCTTTTGCTGCATTGAGTGTATGTATATGTCCTGGATGAATTATATCAAAAACTCCTCCAGCTAACACAGTTTTTTTTTGTTGGTGATTTTTTTAAATCCAATGCTAATTCCTCATTATTTCTTCACTTTTTAACGCATCGTTAAATTATATTTTTGGGTCTATACCCTTTGCAATTCTTAACGCATCTACCAGACCGTCTGCATAACCAATACTCAAAACTGCATTTTCATCCTTTCCTTGTTTTAGGAAATTTTCTGCGTCGTTAATGTATAATTCCGCATTTTCAAAAACTTCTTGGAATTCTTTCGAGTCATTATACAGCGGTCTAATTTCTTCTAATGCTTTCCTAACCATTGGCACATATTTTTCAATCATTTGCACTGAAGTACTTTTAATTCTAGTTGAATTATCTAACGGTTTGTCTAAGCATTCTGTCAGCACATTAATTGCATCTGATTCTGTAAAATGTAATTTTCCTGTAATAATTATACTGTGTGGCGGTTCACCAAAGTCAACTTTAAGCAGGTTACTGAATTTTCCAGAGATAATTTTTTGTGTTTCAAATCCAATTCTTGAAGCAATTATAGCAAACGTATCATTGTTTAGAACATTTCTTTTTTGTTCCTTTTCAACATCCAGTAGGTTTGAAATTGCATCCTTTGGGTCAAGAAAATAGTTTTCATCATGATTGTATTCTAATAATATTATAGAATGAAGACCCTGTGTTAAATTCTTGAAAATAGCAGTGTAAGGAGTTATTGTAGACTTTTTTTCGTTCATTATAGTTACCATTCTCCCAACTTTGTAGAATTGCAATCCAGCTTCACCTACCATTGATGTTATTGCTGAAGCAGAATGAATCGTGTTTGTTTCAATATTTTCCAATTTTGCCCTAGTCCTAAGTTCTATGTGTGTTGTTGCCACGTATGGATCTCCATATGATAATAAGACAACAGTAGAACTTTTTGACGTCTTGAGTATCTCTTGCCCATCCTCAACCAACCATCTTTTTGCAATTTTGAAACTTCCATTAACCATGTTTTTAATTTCGTCTTCATGTTGCTTGGAAATTGGACTTGTGAATGCTTCTAGATATACAAAATCTGCTTCCTGAATGATTTTTACAACTTCAATTGGAATTGATCGAGTACCAGAGATACCTAGCCCTACAAACCACAGCATTACTTGATTTTATCATGCAGTCGTTTTAAATGCTGTATGGTTCTTTTCAGAACCTCTATTCCTCGAAGGTATTCATCAATGGAGATTTTTTCATCAATTGTATGTGCAGCATGAGGGTCACCCGGACCATATGTTACAACCGGTATGCTTAGTTTGTTGCCTATAACATTCATGTCGCCCGTACCTGTTTTTCTAATCAATGTAGGCCTATTCTTTTCTATGTCTAAAATTCCTAGAGTTAGAGCCCTTACAAGAGGAGAATTATGTTCTGCCTCAAATGGTTCAGTTTCATCTATAATTGAATAGAATGCCTCTACTTGTTGCTTTTTAGAAATTTCCTTTACTACTTCGGAAATTTTTTCTTCAACTGACTTGCAACTAGTACCAACTGGGATTCTGATATCCAATGTTGAATCACATTCCCTAGGTGTAACATTATGGCTTAGACCTCCCTTTATTTCCGTTATAGTAGCAGTCAACATCATTCCTTTCGTTTTGTTTTCTTGTCCTGATTCTAGTTTAGCTTTGATTTCATTAACAAATAGTGATGATTCTTCAATTGCATTTTTTGCCAGCCAAGGAGCACTGGCATGCGCACTATCTATAACACTGATTTTCAAATTAATGGCAATACGTCCTTTGTATCCAATGGTGATTTGTTTTGTTCCACTTGGCTCACCAAATATCGCATAATCTACATCTGGTTTGTCACTAGTCAGACTTTTAATTCCAGTAGCATTACCTTCCTCATCTACTGCACCTACAAACGTAACAGTACCATTATTTTCCTCTACACTTGCAGCAGCAAACAGCATTGCAATAAGTGGACCCTTTGCATCAGATGAACCTCTTCCAAAAATATAATCATCTTCCTTCCTTACCCTAATTCTTCCCGGCACAGTATCCATATGTCCACATAACATAATTTTTGGCGACCCGGAACCTTTTGTGGCAATAATATTACCAACATCATCTGTATGTATGTCCCTGAAACCTAAATCCTCACATACAGTAGCAAGAAAGTCAGCTAGGCTTTTTTCACGTAATGATGGAGTGTATAGCTTTAACGCTCTCTCTAATGTCTTTACATAATGTCTTGTTGTAATGGTGAAGTGTTGTTCCATTTTTACCTACTCGAGTTTTTTAGATAGTCTAACATCTGTGTTGGAATATCATTGCCTGTTACTTTCACAACATTCCGAAACTCCGTTGTGTTATTAATCTCATGAACTACTAATCCCTTGTCATTACTTTCCATTAGATCAACACCGACAATTTCCCCTTGAACAGCGTTTTTAGCTTTTATGCAAATATCTTCCAACTCATTTGAAACTTCACACACTTCTGCGGAACCACCTAGGTGTGTGTTTGTTTTCCAATTAGAGTCATTAGAAACTCTGTAAATTGCACCAGCAACAGTATCACCTATCACTATTGCACGTATGTCCCTAGGAGGTCTCTGCACAAATTCCTCCAAGAAGTACATTTGATAAGCTGGATGCATCGATTCCCTTGCGTCAATAACACCCTCAGCTGAATCCCTGTCATTTAGTTTTGATACCATTCGACCCCAGCTGCCAACAGTTGGTTTGATGATCTTTGGGTATCCAGTTTTTTCAAGCGATTCCATGGCAGATTCTTTCGAAAAAGCTATTGTAGCTTCAGGCGTAGGAATTCCTGCCTTTTGCAACAGCATATGTGTGAAAAGCTTATTTCCAGCAAGAAGTCCAGTGTTTAGGCAGTTTACTACCCTAGCACCAAGACCTTCAAGTGTTGCAGTAGAATGAATATTCCGGTAATAGCTTACACAGCGCTGTAAGACAGTCCCAAATTCATGCGTATTTTCGTTCAAATCTACAGACAGTTGTTTACAGTCAACCATCTCAATCTGCATATCATGCCTCTCCGCGGCTTTGATCAACAGTTTTTCTTCGAGACGGATTGTATCATAAAGAACTGTGATTTTATCGGTCACTGCCCCCAGTCCTCTCCAACAGTTTGGGCTGGTTTTAGCTCAAATCCATCAGAACCCTTAGCCAGTTCGAAGCTTGCTCCACATTCAGCACAGGTTACAATCTCACCATTAACCGCATCCTCAGGAATAGCTATTCCTGCATCACATTCAGGGCAATTAGTCATTTCTGTACCTCCTTCATTTTTTGTCACTAATTATCTTTCTTTCCATTTCATCTTCAAGTGGTATATCAAGTAGATCACCCATTCTAATATTCTTCAAACCTGCAGCAATATTTTTTGCATTATCTGTATCTTTTTTCATACCTAAGAGTGACATTAGATATTCAGCGCCAGTCTTACCAGCTAATTCACCAAATACAATTCTTCGTCTGTTTCCTACTATTCTTGGATGAATCGGCTCGTATGCAGCTGGGTTTTTCAAAACTGCAGCAAGATGTGTGCCAGCCTTATGTTTGTAGGCTGAAGAGCCAACTATTGGTTTTGAATCGTAAGGTCTAATGTCTGTATATTGTTCAATCAGTCTTGAAAGATCAGCTAGCATATCAAGCCTAAAATCATTTGGTGATTTGTACAAATAGGTAAGTGCTACTGCAGTCTCTGCAAGAGATGGTATTCCCGTCCTTTCTCCAATACCATCTATTGTTGTATGAATTTGATCAGCTCCGGCGTCACATGCAGCAAACGCATTAGCCAATGCAAAACCAATATCATTATGAACATGTGCATCGAGTGGAGTTTTGATTTCAGAACGAACCTTCTTAACAAAATTATACATACCTATGGGTCTTAAGATTCCAACAGTGTCAGGAAGACTAATCCTGTCCACCCCTGCATCTTCTATTGCCTTACAGACATTGATCAGAAATTGTGGGTCAGCCCTACTTCCATCTTCAACAGTAAACCTAATTTTCAACCCATGTGATTTTGCGTATTCAACAGTTTGAACTGCTCTATCTAGCGCTTGCTCTCTTGATATTCGGAGCTTATCTTTTAGATGAATGTCAGATATTCCGAGATATGCTGCAACCCAAGACGCATCACACTTCAATGAAATATCAATGTCATCATTCAGTGCTCTTCCATGTGCAACAATGTCTGCTCGTAGTCCCTGTTTGATAATTGTTTTAGTTGCTTCAGCGTGATCATTAGAAATAATTGGTGATATCTCAATCTGATCAACACCAAAGTAATCAAGTTCCCAGGCAATCTGAATTCTTTGTTTAACAGTAAATGAAACGCCTGGATGTTGTTCTCCCTCCCTTAGTGTAGAATCTAAAACTCTTATTTTCTTAGGTTCCTTCTCAATGGAGTTATATTCCTCTGCATAGTAATTCGGATCATTCATTGCTGAATTCGTTGTATAAAATCATTAATATAAATATAATCGTACTAAGATCGTCGTTTTAGAAACCAATTGATCCTAAATTAGTTAGCGTTTACAAAAATGTGACGATTATCGTCTATGATATAGTTTTAAGAATTATTACAGTGTTGGTGTCAGTTACACCACTAATTTTTCGCAAATTATCAATACATGTGTTAATCTCGCTTATGGTTGGCGCCTGAACGATTACACAGATATCATACTGGCCAGTAATTTCATATATTTTTTTTATCCCGTTGAGTTTTGTGAGTTTTAAAGAAACCTTTGATGTATCAATTGATGAATCAGCTGACACCAGAACGAGCGCCTCTGGTTGGCCTCCTCCTTCTTCTACTGTGAATTTAGTTATTGCTCCGTTATCAACCATATTTTTTACTCTATGTCTGATAGCCGATTCTGAAAGTTTCAGTTGTTTCCCAATTTCAACAAAAGATTCTCTGGAATCCTTACGCAAAAATTCCAAAATATGTTCATCTACTTTGTCCTTATGCATTTCTTCTATTCTCCTCGTTTGTGAGTAATTTATCTAGTATTTGTAGTGTTTTTACAGTGTCTTCCTCAGAAATGACCAACGGAGGAAGAAATCTTAGGATGTTTCTGCCAGAGTACAAGAGCAGCAATCCGTTTTTGATTCCTTCCATTAAGATGTCCTTTACTTCAAATTTCAATTCAACACCAATCATTAGCCCTTTGCCTCTAACTTCTCTAATGATTTTATGTTTAGATTTGAGCTCTTCCAAACCATGCGAAAATTTTTCTCCCATACTTTTTGCGTTTTCAATCAAACCATCTTGTGTTAGTGCATGAAGTGTAGCAGTTCCTGCAGCGCACGCTAGCGGGTTTCCTCCAAATGTAGATGAGTGTTCTCCTTTTTTCATCACAGATAGTATATCTGGTCTTACTAACGTAACACCCATGGGAACTCCGCCAGCAATTCCCTTGGCAAGACACATTATATCCGGAACTGTTTTCCAATGTTCTGATGCCCACATACGTCCAGTTCTACCCAATCCCGATTGAATTTCGTCAAATATTAGCAGGATATCATTTTCATCACATATCTTTCTAACTTCTTGTAAAAATCCTTCAGGTGGTACATGAATTCCACTTTCCCCTTGAATAGGTTCTAAGATTACAAATGCTGTATCCTTATCAACAACATCGCGTAATGCATTTACATCTCCATATGGTGAAAATGATACCTTTTCAACAAGAGGTTGAAATGGTTCTCTGTACTTTGGATTGAAGGTTAGTGATAGGGCACCCATGGATTTTCCATGATAGGAACCTTTCATTGCGACCATTTTCTTTTTGCCAGTGAATTTCCTCGCGAATTTTATAGCAGCCTCTACAGACTCAGCTCCACTATTGTTGAGGTGAACCTGAGAAAGTCCTGATGGTGCAGCGTCGATCAAAGTCTGTAAAAACTCCTCCCTAGTCTTATTGTAGAAAGAGCTGTGAACAGTAATCACTTTGTCAATTTGAGATTTAATCGCGTTTACAACACGCTCATTTCTATGACCAACCAGTGCAACTCCATATCCTCCCATGCAATCAATGTACTCGTTGTTATCGGTATCCCATACATGAGAGCCTAGTCCCTTTTCTATGGTTACAGGAAATCTCTGGTAAAGATTTCCTAAATATTGATCCTCAGTCATTTTTGATTACCGTACAATGATTATGTGCAATTGCAGATGATATGGGGTTTTCCCTTTGACCATTTGCAATTATTGCTTCCGTTACTCCCATCTCAAGCGCTTCAGTTGCAGCAAGTATTTTCTTTTCCATGCCAAATCCAATTTGCGGCAAAATTTCTTTTGCTTTCGCTAGCGTTAAAGTATCCACTAGTTTCTCGTCCATTAACAGCCCATCAACATTTGTTAGGAATAAAACCTTGTCAGTCTTTACTTGTCCTGCAATGTTAGCAGCTGCTCTATCGCCATCTACGTTGAGAAAGTCAGATTCCTCGCTAATTGCTATTGGAGAAATTACTGGTGTATAGCCCTGCTCAAGTATAGACTTTATCAGAGATGCATTAACTTGTGTGATTTTACCTGTATATCCGCCATCAATAGCTTGCTTTCGTCCTTTTTCATTCATTATTATGAGTTTTTTCTTTCTGTCGGCCTGAATTATTTTTCCATCTATTCCAGATAAACCTACAGCGTCTATTCCATTTTTTTGTAACATCCTTACAATTGTTTTATTGATCCTTCCAGACATAACCATAGTAAAAATTTCTGCAGTTTCCAAGTCGGTATACCTACTCTTTACACCGCCAGGGGAAACAACGAACTTTGGTTCCTTGCCTAACTGCTTCGTTACTTTGGTAACCTCCTTTCCCCCACCATGAACTAGAATTACTTCTTCTTGCTCTACTACTTTTTTTATGTCCGCTACAACAGAGGGATGTAAGTCATTAACTACACTCCCTCCAATTTTGATTGTAATCATTTGTTATACTGGTGTGAGTGGGGAATACATAATTCCTTGCTTCTCATCAAAGCCTGACATTATGTTCATGTTTTGAACCGCAGATCCTGCCGCACCTCTCATCAAGTTGTCAGACGCAGAAAGTGCAATCAATCGGTTGT
This sequence comes from Thaumarchaeota archaeon SCGC AAA007-O23, assembly GCA_000402075.1. Classification (GTDB taxonomy): domain Archaea; phylum Thermoproteota; class Nitrososphaeria; order Nitrososphaerales; family Nitrosopumilaceae; genus Nitrosopelagicus. The sequence goes on along the minus strand of ARWO01000009.1, from coordinate 9,770 downwards.
TATCCTCATCAAGATCGAATCCAATATCACAAAAGTTTGAACCAACTACAAACTTTGGGTCAGGAAACTTATACAAGCCATTTTTGTCACGTATTAGCCTGATGAATGGTTCCTCGCCAAATTCAGCACGATAAATTTTCCAAATTTCCTTTTCATTAACTTCCTTTTTCAAGAATGTGTGATTCGTACAAAGAATTCCTCGAACTACATCTACTGCATGTGGGCTCATTGAAACTTTGATTTTTTTCCCAGCAATCTCACTAAGTTCCTGTTCAATTTCGCCCGTATGACGGTGTTTTGCAGGCTTGTAAGGTCGAATTACTCCAGCTCTCATTGCATGTTGTGTACCAGATGTACCTCCTGCACCAGCACCAGACGAACCAATTTTTGAGTCAACAACTATGTGGTCCGTGTCAATAAGATCATTTTTGATCAGTGGGTATAATGCAAGCGTAGATGTCACTGCCATACATCCTGGGCAAGAAACTAACTGTGCATTTTTGATTTTGTCCCTATGAAGTTCTGGAACACCGAATATGGATTTTGACAAGTAATCAGGATGTGGATGTTCCCAACCATACCATTTTGTATAGTCATCAGCATTGTGTAATCTATAATCTGCACTAAGATCAATAATTTTCATTCCCCTATCATAAAATGTCTTTACAATCTCGGTTGCGGTTCCATGTGGTACTGCAGTGAAAACTAAATCACAGTTATCTGACATTTTGTCATAATCAAGTTCCGAAAATGTTAATTCTGTAAAACCCTTTAGGCTTGGGTGTATTCTATGCAGATATTCTCCAACATGTTTCGTTGATGTAACCATCGAGACTTCAGCTTCAGGGTGACTTAACAGTAGACGGACTACTTCACCGCCAACATATCCAGACGCACCTACTATTCCAACTTTCATTGTAACATCATTCGGATTTGGTATAATTTATTATTATTATTAACGGTTTACTTTCTAATCGAGTTTCGTACGAACTCAATCATTTCTTTTGGGATGTTTACGTTTGAGACTTTGACTAGACCCTTAAACTCTACAGTATTGTTCACTTCATGTACAACTAGCCCCTTTTCTTTGTCTTCCATCAAGTCAACTCCAAGAATTCCCCCACCAACAGCCTTTGAGGCTTTTGCACACAAGTCTTCTATTTCATTTGTTATATCACAAATTTCAGGTTCTGCACCCAGTGCAATATTTGTCTTGAAACTACCTGAAGATTTTCTATACATTGCAGTAACTGCCTTATCTCCAATCGTAATTACTCTAATGTCTCTTGGAGGTCGGTCTATCATCTCTTGAAGATAGAAAATTCTATCCAAAGGACCATCAGTAATTTCTCGTTGTTCAATGATTGCATCTGCTGTGTCCTTGTCCTTAAGAGGTATAACGTTCCTACCCCAACTTCCAATAATTGGTTTTATTACTACAGGGTAACCAATCTTATCAAGATTTTCTCGTGCCGCGTCACCAGAAAAAGAAAAGTATGTCTTTGGTGTTGGGATGTTGTTCTTTTTTAACAGCATTGATGTTAATAGCTTGTTCCCACAGATGGTAGAAACATTAAACTCGTTGATGACAGGAATGTCTAAAAATTCTAGACAAGCAGTAAAGTATAATCCCCTATAGTAACTAACACAGCGTTCTAAGACTATATCCCCAAAGTCAAAATCTTGTGTTTGACTAGATGTGTTGATTTGTGTGGTTTTAGCATCAATAAGAGAGGTATCATGCCCAAGTTTTACTGCCTCTTTCTGAAGCATCTTTTCTTCCGTTCTTAGTCGGTCAAATACTATGCAAATTTTTGACAATTATTCTCCCCAATCTTCGCCTACTGTTTCAGCTTCCTTGATTTCAACCGTAGAACCGTCTTTCTTTGAAATTTCATAGTCTGCTCCACAATCACTACAGGAAACAATCTCGCCAACAGCAGCGTCTTCAGGGATATTTAGATTCGCATCACATTCTGGGCATTTCATAATTTTTTTCACTTTTTCTTTTGTAATTTATTAGCTTCTGTTGACTGCATTCCCCATAATTCCACAAAACCTTTTGCCAATTTTTGGTCAAACTTTGAGCCTTTTCCATAAGTTGCAATTTTATGACTGTATAATGAATACTTTGATTCGCGACCAACTACCCTAAGACTTCCCTTGTATAACTTCAGTTTTACAGTCCCCGATACTCGTTTTTGTGTTTCCTGTATGAACATGTCAAGATCGTTTTTTAATGGATCCTCCCAAAGACCAGAGTACACCAACCAAGACCACTCATCATCTACCAGCGACTTGAATTTTGTTTCATGTTTAGTATGTACCATCTTTTCCAAGTCAGAATGGGCTTCGATCAAACAGGCAGCAGCAGGAGTTTCATAGACTTCACGTGATTTTATTCCAACTACACGATCTTCAATATGATCAATAATACCAACGCCACAGGAACCTGCCTTTTTGTTAATGTAATCGATTAATTTTATAGGGTTCATAGATTTTCCATTCACCGCTACAGGAATTCCTTTTTCAAACTTTATCGTTAGATACATTGGTTTGTTAGGAAGATTTTTTGTTTTTACCCAGATGAAGGCATCGTCAGGAGGTTCATTGTTAGGATTCTCTAAAACTCCACCCTCAATTGCACGACCCCATAAGTTCTGATCAATACTAAACTTTTTTGCTACATTTTCGATCTTAATCCCATGTTTTTTTGCAAATTTTAATTCCTCTGTCCTGTCTAAATTAAGATCCCTTATTGGTGCAATTATTGGTAGGTTGGAACCTGCATGGAAGGTCAAGTCAAACCTTACTTGATCATTACCTTTACCTGAGCATCCATGTGCAAGTGAGGTAACTTTTTCTTTTTTTGCAATATCTAATACTTTTCGAGCAATTAATGGTCGAGCAAGTGCAGTAGCTAGGCAATATTTTTTTTGGTATAGTGCATTAGCTTTGATTGCAGGAAAGATATAATCAGAAACAAATTCTTTCCTCGCATCTATGTTGTAATGTTTTTTTACTCCAAGTTTTTTTGCCTTTGCTGAAATTTTTTTGTAGTCATCTTCTTGCCCAACATCAACTGTAACTGTAATAACATCCATGTTGTGTTTTTCTTGCAGATACTTTACTACAACAGAAGTATCCAATCCGCCTGAAAATGCGAGTATTGCCTTTTGTTTCATAAGGCAAATGAGTTACATGTTTTGCATTTATCTCTTTGTTCTGAATATTTTTAGTTGTTTTGTAATAGCTGGAGCTAAAATCCGATCACTATTTATCCCTGAATTATAACGCTGTTTTATGAAAATTTCAACGGCAGTCACACTCGGAATTGTGTCAATAATAGCGATATCTGTAATTGTTACAATAGGTGGTAGCTTGGATCAGTCAAGTCAGAGTAAGATTAGAGTAGCATTTTTTCCTAGCATAGGGCATGCAGTGCCCATAGTTGGAATAGAAAATGGAATTTTTGAAAAAGGAATTGGAGAACAGATTAAAATCGAAACTAAACTTTTTGATAGCGGCCCACAAGTTATAGAATCTATCTTTGCCTCTTCCATTGATGTAGCTTATGTTGGACCAGGCCCAGTAATCAACGGATTTTTAAAATCTTATGGAAAAGATATCAGGATTTTATCTGGGGCAGCCAGTGGCGGTGCAAGTTTTATTATACAACCAAACTCTGGCTTGGATTCAATTGAGAACTTTGATGGAAAACGTATTGCTTCGCCACAAATTAGTAATAGTCAGGACGTGTCTCTTAGATATTATCTTGCATCAAATGATCTAAAACCAGTTGAAAAAGGTGGAACTGTATTTGTTTTGAATATTTCAAACCCTGATATCTATACTTTATTTGCAAAAGGTGACATTGATGGAGCTTGGGTACCAGAGCCTTGGGCTACAATGTTGGTACAAGATCTTGATGGAGTTAGACTATTCAACGAAGAAAAGTTGTGGCCAAATGAACAATTTGCATCGGTACTTCTGGTAGCTAGGACAGATTATCTTGAGAACAACCATGAACTTGTTCAAAATTGGTTAAAATCACACAAGGAAACTGTTGCATGGATTAATTCGAATCCAGAGCAATCAAAATCCATCTTCGAAAGCTTTTTGAAAAAACATATGGGAAAATCATTACCAACAAAAATTATTGATGAGTCATTTTCAAATTTAACAATTACATCTGACCCAATTAAAAATTCAGTGTTAACATTTGCAGAGCGTGCTGATTCATTGGGATATCTTGGAAGAACTGGTTACAATTTAGACGGAATTTTTTATCAGCCGGATTTAAATCTGAATGCAATGGTGAAACAGCTAAATGGGTAAACTAGAATCTAGAAATATTGAAAAATATTTCACGCATGACGGAAAACCACTAAAGACGTTAGATGGAATTGATCTAAATGTTGAGGATGGTGAGTTTGTCTGTATTGTTGGCCCTTCAGGCTGTGGCAAATCCACTTTTCTAAGAATTACGGCAGGGTTAGAAAAACCAGACGGCGGTGAAATTTTACTTGATAATCAACCACTAACCAATACTGGACCAGACAGAATAATGGTGTTTCAAGAGGGCGCTTTGTTTCCATGGTTGAATGTTGAAGATAATGTGGAGTATGGACTCAAAATAGCTGGCATTCCAAAAGAAAAACGAAATCAGATTTCACATAGGTACCTAGACATGATGCAGCTTACCCAATTTGCAACTTCTTACACTTACCAGCTTTCTACTGGAATGAAGCAGCGTGTTGCCATAGCTAGAGCCTTGGTAATGGAACCTGATGTATTACTCATGGATGAACCGTTTGCGGCACTTGATCCACAGACTAGAGATCTATTGCTAGTAGAAATGCAGTTAATCTGGCAGAAGACAAAGAAAACCATAGTTTTTGTTACTCACAATGTTGCTGAGGCAGTTATGTTGGGTACACGTGTATTGGTGTTTACTCACAGACCTGCAAAGATTAAGAAGGAATTCAAGATTGATTATAAACGTCCTAGGATATCAGAAGACGAAAATCTTTTGCCGTACCAGCAAAAAATTTTGGCAGAATTACGACCTGAGGTCAAAAAGTAGGTTGAAAAAATGAAATCAAGTACACTTGCGAAAAAAATTGGCTTTTACGCAATGATAATTATAGTATGGCAGGGTCTTGACAGTGCTGATATTTGGCCTGACAATATTTTTCCATCGCCAGTAGATGTTGCAGAAGACCTAGCGTATGGAATTGCTGATGCAAGTCTGTTTTATGGAATTGGAACAAGCTTATTGAGACTGAGCATTGGCTTATCAATAGCTATTGCTGGTGGCTTGCTACTTGGAATTTTTATGGCAAGAGTCGAAACTGTTAACCAAACAATCGGTTCTTTGGTTCTTGGACTACAGTCAATTCCATCCATAGCCTGGGTACCACTCGCCATTCTTTGGTTTGGTCTTACAGACACTGGAATTATTTTTGTCGTAACTATTGGTGCGATATTTGCTGTAACAATCAACACCTATACTGGCGTGAAGAACATCAACCCTTCCTACATTGAAGCTGCACGAAACATGGGTGCGAAAGAAGGCCAACTTATAACTTCCATATTAATTCCTGCGGCATTTCCATTTATCATGTCTGGATTCAAGCAGGGTTGGGCATTTGCCTGGAGAGGTGTAATCGGTGCAGAACTCTTATTCTCATTCCTAGGTCTTGGTTTCCTTCTTAATGTTGGTCGTCAGCTTAACGACGTATCTCAGGTGATAGCAATAATGCTGGTAATAATGGGTATTGGAATACTGGTTGACGGAGTTGTCTTTAAGAAAATTGAAGATAAGGTTATGACCAGATGGGGATTACGCTAGAGTTTTTAAAAATTACTTGATTTCTTCCCTAGCAAGTTCAGCTCCCTTTACCATTGTTCTAATTTTGTCAAAAGAAACCTCTCTTGTTCTTGTTCGTAGACCACAGTCAGGGTTGACATACACCTTTGTGGGATCATCCAACGCTTTTGCTGCATATAGTATTCTGTCTCTTATGAGCTCAGGAGATTCTATTTCATTTACATGAACATCAGATACACCAATTCCGATTTCACCCTCGAATCCATGTTCCTTGAAAAGTTTCAAGACCTGAAATCCTTTTCTTGCGTCATCACCAAGTCCTGTGTTCCATGTATCACGGTTTGCAAATTCTAATGTGTATTGTTCTGCCTTAATTTCTGGCATCTGTGGTGCCAGTGCCTTGTAATCGTTTCCAGAAAAACATGCATGAACCACAAACTTTGCATCTATTCCCTTTACAGATTCGTTGATAGACTCTCTAAAAATATCCATTTCAGATGGGTGTGTAGTTGCAGCTGGTTCATCAATCTGAATAATTTTTGCCCCTAATCCTACTAGATCTTTTACTAGCGGTCTAACAACATTCCTTGCCAGTGCTAGTATAAGCTCATCCTTTGATTTGTAGTGTTCATCATATGACCAGTCTGCTAGAGTATACGCACCTGTCACTGGAACCTTAAGTTCTTTTTTTGAATTATCTTTTACAAAGTTGAATTCTTCTGCATGGAAGTTTTGTTTAAAGGCGACTGGTCCCACGACTCTTGCTTTCTTATAGTATTTGTTATCCCATGAACGAACCCTACCTGCAAATTCAAATCCATCTACGTATCTTACTGGTTCCTCATACATTTCAACACGGCGTACTTCACCATCGTAAACAATGTCAAGTCCAATATCCTCAAGAGTCTTGATATTCAAAAGTGCAGCATCATTTCTTACTTTGATTTTTTCTTCATCTGAAGCGTTTGGATCCTTTACTTTTTTCAGCATATCTGCTGGTTTCTTAAGACTACCAATTTCCTGTGTTGGGAATAACTTAGACATCTTTCGCACCTCTTGCAATTTCTCCAAGGACGGATATTTTACTTATAGCAAATTCCTTTGGCACGTATTCCAAATCAAAATTATTACTGACATAGGATTCTTTTGGCTTTGCCTGTGCATTAATTTCATCTACCTGCTTGATGCATTCTTGTGGTTTTTCAATTGCAGTATTGAACGAATTGATTATGCCTATCGTAAGTAATTTGTCTGAAAAACTGTGTTTTTCTATCGAACTTGCTGGTGTTGTGGTTATATCGAATCCTAAGCCAGAAACAGGCAAATCCAAAAGACTTTCAATCTTTGTTGAGACGTCTCCGAAATATGTGTGAAGAATTGTTTTTGCCTTTAATCCATCAGTGATTATCTTTAGCGCATCAGAAACAACGCCAAAGTCAACTTCCTTATTGTATGCAATTGATGGCGCTAAAAGTTGGATTACTTCAAAGCCTGATTCAACTAAAGAATCTATTTCTACTCTTAGCATTTTTGCAAGATTGATCACAAAGTCTTCCTTCCTTTTGAACTCATTACTAGTATGTAGTTCAGCAAATGTAAATGGTTCTGGAATAGCAACAGTTTTGTTTTTTGGCAGTGATGAATCTAAGTTAGATTTAACCGTATTACCACCATCAGTGAAAGCAGATCCATCAAAAGATAATACGCGATAAAACGTATTCATTTCATAAATTCTGTTTAATGCGGTGGGGGTAACTCCTGATAAATTTGAAAACGGTCTAAAGATATCATCCCATTTTAGCAAGGGGTCTGAAATAAAACCAATGTCTGCATTTTTTTGTATAGAGATGTATTCCTCAGTTTCACTTTGAAAGAGCGAATCTAGGTTTTCAGTATTCTTTCTAGTCGCCTCAATCAATTCCTCTGAGCGTGGATAAATTCCAAATGTATATGACGAAATCAACTTGCTAACTTTGAAATTGTTTCATACGCCCTTTTAAAATCATTTGGCGAAGTAATGAGAATATCATCAGTTATACCACATATTTCGTTGATAAACCCAACAATGTTTTCTTTGTAATCTGACCAATCAATTTTGAGAAATTCTGCAGATTTTGAATTTTTGTGCGATGGAAGAAGCAAGCACGGGATAATCTTAAAGCCATTAGGTTTTAGCCTGTCAGAAATTTTTTCAATTTGTTCCTTTGAATGAATTACTTGCGTAAAAAATCCTGCAGGCTTGGCATCAATTTTTTTTTGAATTTTTGCAAAGTTTGGGTTACTTGGAATCGAAAGAAACAGTTCAGTCTTTTTACCTAATCCATTATCGTTTAGAGTCTTAACAACTTGGCTTGGAATTAGATTGTCTTTGTTTGACATTGCATTAGATTTGTCACCCATTAACACAAGTATACCATCAACTGTACCAACTGACTGCTCCACTATTTTTTCAATGTCATTTAGATTTTTACCTCTAACTCTCAAACTACAGGTAAGTTTGGTTTTTTTATTGGATTCTCGTATTTGTTTTGCAATTTCAAAAGGAGAAACTCTTGGAATTCCTAGTACAGAATCAGTAAGATGAATTCCATTACATACAGAACTTATAGTTTCAATCCTTTCAAATAGAACATTTCTAACGTCTTGCCCATCATCAGAAATTTTAGGTGGGTTTATCTCATACCTAACGGTCATAGATGGTTTTTGATTATACATGATTAAAACCTTTGATCGATAAATCAATAACATACAACGCTTTTTTTCTGATATGGATATTGGACAAATACGTTCTGCCTTAACAAGTGAAATTCATACAACACCACTGGCTGGATTAGATGAAAACGAGCTTGCATCAGTTTTGATTATTATTTATGGAAAAGATCCATTTGTAATTATGACAGAAAAAGCAAAAACTTTGAAAGTGCATGCTGGTGAGATAGCATTTCCAGGTGGTAAGTGGTGTGCAAAAGATAAAGACTTGCTGGAAACCGCAATTCGTGAAACAAAAGAAGAATTACGTCTAGAGGTGTCAAAGGAACAGGTTGTAGGTAAGCTAGATAGCGTGATTACACTAAACTCCAAGTATAAGATCACACCGTTTATAGCTATTTTGGATACAGTTCCATCTCTGACTGCAAATTCTGAGGTGGAATCTATATTGCATATACCACTCATATCTTTTTTGAATACTATGGCTGAGGACAATCTTCCAGAACATCGTTCAATAAAAGAAATGCACACATTTACATTTGAAAAATACAATATTTGGGGTGCCTCTGCAAGAATGCTAAAACAAATCAATACTTTACTTTCTAAGAAAAACCTGCTTTAAGATCTATGTCATTATTTTAGTTTAATTTAAAAAGAGCTTATCATGCCTGAAATTTTATGGCAGCACGTAAGCATTCAGGTAGGAAGATACGCCTATTAAAAAAACAAAAAGAAACAAAGCCTGTTCCAGCATGGGTTATTATGAGAACCAACAAAACAGTAAGAACTAATCCTAAACGTAGAGCTTGGAGACAGACTGATGTGGAAGTGGGTTAGATGTCTCAGGATGTTGAACGTGTTTATACAGTTAATCTAGGAAAAGTATTACTTTCTCCTGATAATCAGCGCGCTAAAAGAGCAGTAAATATGATCAAGGAGTTTGCTAGACATCATTTGAAGATAGAACAAGTTAAGATTGAAGAAGATGTGAGCCACTTACTTTGGGCCAGAGGCATAAAACATCCACCTAGAAAAATCAGAGTTCGAATGACAAAAACTGACGAGGGTTATGTTTTAGTGTCAAAATATGAAGGTGAAGAAGAATCAATAGAAAAAGAAGAGGAAAAAACTGAACCACAAAAGGTAGAACCATCTCAAGTAGAACCAGAAAAGGAAGAGCAATCTCTAAAAGTAGAACCAGAACCAGCAGCTAAACCAGAACCAGCAG
>ARWO01000008.1 GCA_000402075.1 Thaumarchaeota archaeon SCGC AAA007-O23 | reverse complement strand
CCAGAACCAGCAGCTAAACCAGAACCAGCAGCTGAACCAGAAGCTAAACCAGAACCAGCAGCTAAATCAAACGATACACCTGAATTTTTCAAGAAAAAAGACGAAGAGATAAAAAAGAAGCTTAAATCAAAGTCTAAGGATTAAAAATTTTATTCTAACTGTTTTAAATCAAGTTTACAGTCAATACTACACTCTGGCTCATCCCAATCTATTGTATTTTCTTGTGAAATAATTCCAAGTGGATCATACTTGTCAAATCTAGTTTCACCCTGAATTGAACTTAACATTACAACCTTAGACTCTTCAGATGACATCTCTATATGTGTACTATTCTCATCAAACGTTCCGCCAGTTATGTTAGAAATTGTGTTTAGAACTCCAACTGGAATGTTATCTGCACCATATACATACAACATAGATCTTTTAATGCTATTAGGTGGCGCATCCTCATACAACATTCTAAGTGAATCTTTTAGTGAAACCTCAATGTCACTAGTAGCTTTACCTGTTGATAGAATGTTTATGTCTCCAGAAATCTCGGATGATTTTAGTGAATGCATCATACTTTCAATTGCCTTGTTGGAAATATCATAACATTTGTTCTGAGTAAGATCAGGATTACTATCAAGCAGTGCATCATTATCAACAACGATAGTACATTGAGAATCTTGTCTGATTCTTTTTAACGCAATACCTGACTGGAATATTCTTTCCTTTTCAAACTTAAATGGCATTACAACAAAAGATAACAGATTTTTTTGTTCCTGTTTGCAAATTCTAGAAACTATTGGTCCAATACCTGCACCAGCTTTTCCAGCTAGGTTAGACATTAAAATAATTGTCGAGTAATTTGCTATATTTTTTTTAATCTTATCTGAAGTTTCTAATGTTGAGCCTCTTATTAGATTGGTTGATGGATTAACAACTGATTTTGTAGAAATTTTTATCGAGTTTTCAATAGTTAGATCTTTCTGATCATGACTGATTAGAAGACAATCAGAATTTAGAGATTTTTTTGCCTTTTCAGCAAGTCTAGCACCTACTCCTCCCAAGCCAATCAACAGTATAGGTTCAACCAACTGAAATGTCATAGTACCATATGATGTAAAATTACAGTAAATAACAGTTAACTAAGTTTTGATCAAAACATCGATCAAAATTTTTTAACTTATAATCTCGCCAATGAGGCTATGATTAGTAACATCTGCCACTCTAACTGTGCACATTTGGCCAATTTCTGTTATCTCATTCACAAATATCGGCTTGTATGCAAAATTCCTTCCCTTGACCTGACCATCTAAATTTTCATCGAACAAAACTTTACCTTTCCACCCAATCCATTTTCTGTTGTTTTCAAGTGAGATATCGTTTATCAGATCAGTTACTTGCTTACTTCTTCGCTTAATTTCTACTACATCAATCTGAGGCATTTCTGCAGCCATTGTTCCAGGTCTTTGGCTATATCGTGAAAGATTTACTATATCAGGTCTAGTTTCTTTCAAAAGTCCGATCGTTTCTTCAAAGTTTTTCTGTGTTTCAGTTGGGTATCCTACAATAATATCAGTTGAGATTGTAAACGTACCAAATTTGGCTCTAACTTTTCTTACAACATTTTTGAATGTTTCAACCGTATGCCCACGCTTCATGTTATTGAGTACCTCATTGCTACCGCTTTGTACTGGTACATGTAAAAACCGGAATACTTTGTCGCTTTCAAATGATTTGAGAAGGTTATCTCTTATCCTTGGCATAAACATAGGATTCATCATCCCAACCCTAATTCTAAAATCTTCAGGGATTAGGGTGACTTGCTCAATTAAGGAGGATAGATCCTCACCGATATCCAAGCCATAGCAACCATTGTCAGTTGATGAGAGCCAGATTTCCTTACAACCATCAGCAAGTTCTCTTTTAACTTGCCTTACAATATCCCCAATTCTGTAGCTTTTCAGATCACCTTTTGCCAGTTTTGTCTGACAGAATGTACATTCACTCATACACCCATTAGCGATTTCTACAATTCCCACTGCGGGGTTGAGCCTTATTTTGGGTATTCCTACTTTGGATAGATCAGTGTCTTCAAGAGCCACTACTTTTGAACCATTAAGCGTGGCTTCTATCACTTGAAGTGTTTTTCCAATAGAATTTGGTCCCATCATGCTTGCATTTTGTGCAAACTTTTCAACCGTGTGTCTTTCTGCCTTTGGCAGACAGCCTGCAACAACAAGTGGCTTTGACTGTGACTGCTTTATGCGATGAACCATCTTTGTCGCAGTAGCATCTTTTACAGAACAAGTTACAATCAGATTAAGATCTGATTCTGATGGATCTTGCACAAGGGTATGACCACCGTTTACGATCAAGCC
>ARWO01000007.1 GCA_000402075.1 Thaumarchaeota archaeon SCGC AAA007-O23 | reverse complement strand
TTATTACGATTTGGAGTAATTTGATTATGGATAAACGAATTAGAATTGCTGGGATCGTAGGGGCAATTATTTTTGCAATTGCAATATGGGTGGCACCAGAAAATCCACCATCAGACAACTGGATCTGGTCTTTTAATCCTCTATCAATTCCAGAACCTACTACAGAATATGGTAATGAATATGTACAAATTTTAGCTACTAATTTGGAAAAACCTTGGGCTATTGATTTTGCTGGTGATAAAATCTTTGTAACAGAAAAAGCTGGACAAGTTAGAGTAATAGAATCTGGAGTATTACTTGACGATCCATTGGCTACATTAAGAACTGCAAATGTTTTTGGCGGAGGACTACTTGGAATTGCAGTCCATCCAGCTTTTGATAACAATCATTTCATCTATGTCTATTATACATACGAAAACGATGGTGTACTTTGGAACAAGATTCTTAGAATCACTGAATCAAACAATAAGCTAGATGCTGCAAAAACAATATTTGACAATATACCAGGATCCGCATATAACAACGGAGGAATTATGAAATTTGGTCCAGATGGGAAACTCTATGTAGGTACTGGCTATGTCTCAGATTCTCATGGTCCTCAAGATATCCAATCACTGGAAGGAAAAATTCTTAGATTAAACGATGATGGAACCATACCAAACGATAATCCTTTCTCAGATTCCCCAGTATTCTCATTTGGGCATATGAATCCGAAAGGCTTGGACTGGGATAACGAAGGAAATCTTTTTGTGGCTGAAATGGGCCCCTCCAAAAACGATGAAATCAATTTAGTTCAGCCAGGAGGAAATTATGGATGGCCAGAACAGGAGTGTTATGGTAGTGAACAATTTGTTAATCCTATCAATTGCTATGATCCCGCGATAGAGCCTGGTGGTATTGTGTTTTATTATGGGGACAAGATCAAACTAGATAGTCCTCTTGTATTAGCAAGTTTACGTGCTTCACATCTATTTAATTTGGAAATTGATGAAGACGAAGTTAAATCTCAAGCAAGCATACTGAGTGGATTGGGAAGGATTAGAGATGTTGCTGTGGGACCTGACGGCTATCTTTATCTTATAACCTCTAACACCGATGGAAAAGGTTTTCCTGATGCTAGTGATGATAAATTGTTGAGGATAGTGAAGTAAAATGGCAGATTCATCAATATCAAAATTTTTTGAAAAATCACTAAAAGAAAGACTTGCTGTGGTGGCGGATTTTTCTGGCTTGTCACAGGATGAACTAAAAATCATTGAAGATGCTACAGGAGGAATTTCTTATGATGATGCTGATGGCATGATAGAAAATGCAATAGGCACATTTTCATTGCCATTAGGAATTGCTACAAATTTTCGTATTAATGATAAGGACTATCTGATTCCGATGGTGATCGAAGAACCATCTGTTATTGCAGCAGCCTCAAAGGCTGCAAAAATTGCAAGAGTTCATGGAGGTTTCAAGGCTAAATCTGAACAATCATACAGCATCGGTCAAATTCAAATAGTAAATGTTGACGTTCAATCAGCCATACCTAAGGTTATTGGAGCTTCAACTGAAATTCTAAATTTAGCTAACTCAAAAAGTAACACACTTCCCAAAATGGGAAAAGGCGCAAAGGAAGTTTCTTGCAAAGACATACAGACAGATTCTGGCCACATGTTAATTGTAGAATTATTAATTGATGTTGGTGATGCAATGGGTGCAAATGTAACAAACACAATGTGCGAAGCAGTTGCACCAATGATAGAAGAACTAACTGGTGGAAAAGTTCTTCTCAGAATTCTATCAAATTATTCTACAAAAAGGATGGCTAGCGCTTCTGCAGTCTTTGACAAGGATGCTGTTGGCGGAGAGAATGTTGTCGATGATATCATCTTGGCATTCCAATTTGCTGAAAACGATCCGTATAGAGCAGTAACTCACAACAAAGGCGTGATGAATGGCACAATTTCTGTTGCAAATGCAACAGGGCAGGACAGCAGAGCAATCGAAGCTGCAGCTCATGCATATGCAGCTAAAAGCGGTTCTTATCGTTCCTTGACAAAATGGGCAAAAGACGCAGACGGAAATTTAGTTGGAGACTTTGAATTACCGCTCTCTGTTGGTATAGTTGGTGGAGTTATTCAACATCATCCAGTTGCAAAAATTTGTACAAAGATACTTGGAGTTTCTAGCGCTAATGAGCTCTCATGCATTATGGCTGCTGCGGGCTTGGCTCAAAACTTTGCAGCCATGCGTGCCTTGGTGACTGAGGGAATCCAGAAGGGGCACATGAAGCTTCATGCAAGAAAAGAAAGCAAAAATTGACAGATCGCATTTATATTACATAGAGAAGTCATGATAAAAATTGCACCAGTAAAATTTTCAATTCCTAAAGGAAGCCTAGAAGAGGCTACATTCAAGCTACTAGAAGAATCATGGACAAAAGTTAGGCGAAGACCAAGAACTTACCGTGTATTCTTGGATGACCCAGACATTAAGGTCAAAATGCTACGTCCTCAAGAGATTCCAACTCTAGTTGGAGACGGTTTGTATGACGTAGGCATCACTGGACAGGATTGGGTTGATGAAAACAAGGCGGATGTTGAAAAATTACTTGATCTAGAATACGGAAAAATTAAACTAGTAATTGCCATTCCTGATAGTTACAAGTACAAGTCTCTTGATGACATGATTTTGGATTATGGAAAGAAGAAAAAGACACTTAGAATTTCATCAGAATATCTTACTAACGCTTCAAAGTTTATCAAAAAGTGTAAATCGTACAAAAAACTTTACGGCGCAAAAGACCCTCAAATTGTTACTCCTTGGCTACGATTGGGAACTAACAAAAATGTTCAGATTCATCTATCGTTCGGCGCAACAGAAGCCAAACCACCAGAAGATGTTGATGCCATAATGGATGTAACCGAAACGGGAACAACTTTGAGACAAAACCAACTGAAGATTGTAGACACAGTCATGGAGTCAAGCGCACACTTGATTGCCAACAAGAAATCTCTAAAGGACAAACAAAAACGTCAGAAAATATTTGATATTGTCACACTGATGAGAGGCGCTGTTCAGGGCAGAAAATACCTGCACATTTACATGAATGTGAAGGAAAAGAATCTGAAAAAACTGCTAACAGAAATTACCTCTCTTAAGAGACCTACCGTAAGTCCACTCAGTGAGAATGGATGGTATGGTGTAAACACTGTAATCCCCAAGTCAGAATTTCACAAATTAGTTCCTAAACTAAGAAAACTTGCACAGGGACTGGTAGTTCACGAGCCAAGACAAATACTGGAACTTGAGGAGATAAAGCGTGACGAAGAGAATTGATCAAGATATTACAGGTTCGTAATATTGACAGCTTTGTAGAATCCAGACGTCAAAAGACCTCAGAAAAAGACAAGAAAACAGTTCAATCAATACTGAATGACGTAAGAAAAAATGGAGATTCTGCTGTTAAAAAATACGAGCGAAAATTCAATGGAAGAAAGACTTCACAGTTGCGTGTAAGTGCGAAAGAGATCAAGGAAGCAAAATCCAAAATTAGTTGGCAAGATGATGAGGCCATCGAAGGAGCAGAATATCCCTTGGCAACCGCTGAAGATGAAATTAGCGCTTTTCTAATTTATGAATTTCCTGAATATATGGACAAAGTGGCTGACCCTACATTTCCGACAAAATCATTCGTGCCAATTCCAAGTGTAGGTTGCTATATTCCCGGTGGTCAAGCAAGATATCCTAGCTCTGCTATCATGTCTGTAGTGCCTGCAAGAATAGCTGGTGTTAAGAGAATTGTAGTTGTTTCCCCACCTGGACGTGATGGAAAGATTGATCCATTAACAATTGCAGCCGCAAAAAAATTTGGCGCTACTGAGATTTACAAGGTTGGTGGTGCACAAGCAATTGGCGCATTGGCATATGGAACAAAATCCATACCAAAAGTTGATAAAATTGTTGGACCGGGAGGAAAATTTGTCAGTATTGCAAAATCACTCGTCAGTGATCAAACAGCGATTGACATGGTTGCAGGACCAACAGAGCTTGGAATTATGGTAGATGCAAGTTCAGATCCTGAGCTTGTCGCACTAGATCTGATTTCTCAGGCAGAACACAGTAAGGATACAATGTGCTTTGTCATAACACAGTCAAAAACAATTGCAAAGCAGATTCAAAAATCAACTGAAAAATTAATTCTAGGTGTAGAAAGAAGCTCAATAATCAAGGAAAGCATATCAAAAAATGGATTCATTGCAGTATGCAAGAATGAAAAGGAAATGGTTGAATTGGCAAACAAGATTGCGCCAGAGCACATGGAACTGATGGTGAAGAATGCCAAATCTCTTTCAAAAAAGATTACAGGCGCAGGTTTACTGCTCATAGGAAAATATTCACCATCTGCCGCAAGCGATTACAGTCTAGGTACCAATCACATACTTCCAACCAATGGGTTTGGAAGAACAAGAGGTGGACTGTCTGTTTTAGATTTTATGAAATTACAGACTGTGGTTGAAGCAGAACAAGGCAAGTTGCACCAAAAATTACGCAGCATAAAAGCACTAACGGACGCAGAAGGCTTACCAAACCACTACAAGGCGGTAAAGAGGAGAGTAGATGAATAAAGAATTTCAAAAGAAACTAAACGAGTTGTCAAAACTCTCTGGATACGAAAAACCAAAGAAGATTTCAGGTTCGTTAAAGCTAGATTCCAACGAAAACTTTGTAATCGGAAAACAATTCCAGTCGGATCTAATCAATGCTGCAAAAAAACGCTGTGACATTAGAGAGTATCCATTGGGTGGAACAGAAAAATTGGTTGCTAATCTATCCAAGTATCTCAAAGTTCCATCAAACATGGTTGGAGTTGGAAACGGTTCTGACCAAATACTTGACTTGTTTCTGGCTAACTTTTGCACGAGAAAAACTAGAATTCTTACATCAGACCCTACCTTTGCATTTTTTGAAGAGAGATGCAAGCTTTACGGAGTCAAAATGATCAAGGTTCAGTTCTCTGATGGTATGACATTAGACGTTGATCAATTTTTGTCAAAATCAAAAAATGCGGATTTAATTTACATTGACTCTCCAAACAATCCTACAGGATTTCAATTTTCAAAGCAAGACATTCAAAAAATTATCAAAAAATTCAATGGTCCTATCATCATAGATGAGGCCTATGGAGAATTTTCAGACTATTCAGTGGTTAATCTAGTAAAAAATAATGACAACCTGATTGTCGTCAGAACATTCTCAAAGGCTTTTGGATTAGCAGGATTAAGACTAGGTTATTTTGTAGCAAACAAAAAATTTACTGACATCTTTTCACGTATAATTCAGTATCCATATCCGCTTAACTCACTTGCAATTGAGGTGGGAATTTTAGCGTTACAGAAGTCAAAACAAATATCACAAATTTTTTCCTTAATTAAAAAAGAAAGAGAGCGAGTGATTAAAAATCTAAGAGACTACGATATTTTTGAGGTGTTTGACTCCAAAGCAAATTACGTACTATTTGACGCCAAAGGATCTGACAGCCGTGTTTATCACGCCCTAGCTGAACAAGGAATCTCAATAAGAAAATTGGGAAAGATTGGAAAACACAAAGGATGTCTTAGAGTCACAATCGGAACTAAGGAAATGAATTCAAAATTTTTACTTGCGATACGTGATCTGGTCAGATGAAAGCTGACGAATTTGATTCCATCATATTTGATTGTGATGGGGTTTTGATTGATGTTACCAAATCGTATGATACAACAATAAACAAAACTATTCGTTACGTGTTAAAGGAACTTGACTGCGACTTTACACAATATCTAGGAGGCGTACCACTACATGATGAGTTGCTGTTAAAATTCAAATCAACTGGCGGATTCAACGATGAAATAGACATTGCATATGCTGGAATTTTATGCTACGTTGCTGCTAAGATACGACCTTTTAGTCCCTACCACGTTGTAAATGACATACTTAGGGATGCAGATGATGGCGGAATAGCCTACATCGAAAACAAACTTCAAAATGAAGATTGGGATGACGATAACAATACAGGAAATGGAATGGTTTTTTCCGATGTAAAAGCGAGATTGGGTTATCCAAGCACAGACAAGAATGATTTGATCCACGCAACATTTGATCAGTTGTTTTTCGGTCCGGAATTGTATGAGAAAATTTTCCAGAAAAAATCAAAGTTTTCTGAAAAAGGACTCATAGAAAATGACAAAGTTATTGTAAACTCTGAATTGATTGAAGCATTAAAGAAAAAATTTGATGACAAAATTGCAATTGTTACAGGTAGAGGGTTTAACGCGATTAGTTCGTCCCTAAAAGAAATACTGAATCAATTCAACGTAGAAAACTCTGTTTTTCTTGAGGATGAGTCACGGGATCTTGCCAAGCCAAACCCGCAATCACTAATTAGAGCAATGAAGGGTCTTAATTCAAAAAATTGTCTGTATGTAGGCGATTCCATGGAGGATATGATTTTGGCACAAAAGGCCTCAGAATTAGGTTTTAAAGCAACTTTTTGTGGAATTTATGGTTCTGGCAAACTACCTGAGATGAAAAAAAAGTTATTTGCCAAGTATAATGTTCCATTAATTTTAG
>ARWO01000006.1 GCA_000402075.1 Thaumarchaeota archaeon SCGC AAA007-O23 | reverse complement strand
TATAATGCAGCAGAAGGCATTGTTGGCGATGAGAGTGAACCAACTTTGCTCGAGTCTGGTGTTTGGCTTTATCAAATTACTGGAGATGAACAATTTCTTGCTAATTCAAGAGCTATAGCTAATTTTATCGAAGAGTCATACTTGTATCATTCAGGAATTGTGATGAATGTACATCCACTTACAAATACTGTCAACATTAACGAACCTCATACCAACCAAAGCATTCTTTCTGATGTAGCACAACTTGCTTTATTAGACTCAAATTACGCGCAATTAACAAAAACCTTAGCAGACGCATTCATTGAACATGAGGTTAATCATGAAACAGAATTATTCTATGATGCGGTAACACTTGAGGGAGAGCCGATATATCATGATATGTATATGTCGTATGGAGGTGCAGCCGGTCTGGAATCTCTCTTGCTTGCGTATGAAGCTACTTCTGATGTTATGTATCTAGATCAGGTCAAAAGAACTATTCATGCATATTGGGATCTGAGAGATAAAGAAACAAATCTAATTCCATCATGGGTATATACAGACACTGGAGAAATAAAAGAGCCTTTCATGCAGCAATACGGTGCAGGAATTTTTTTGAAAGTTTTACTTCATTATTATTATCTAACTGAAGATAAAGACGTCTACAAGATTATCGAAGATTATACTGATGCCGTTGTCGATTATTTCTGGGATGGCAAAACCTGGAATTATCGTGTTAACTATGATGGAACAGTTAGATCAGATATTATTGAAGCGAATTATGGCAAACTAGATAACGCATTATTCTTGGTTTATGATTTGAATCCAACAAGATTCCAAAAGGCATATGATCTAGCGAAATCAGACTATGATTTTTCGTTTAAAGACAAAATTACTATGACAAATGGACTTGCCATCCATGCTGTAAAAGATGATGGTTCTCCTGCAAGCCGAGAGTCTATGATTACTTATGCATTCATAATTAACCAGAACCCTGCAGTCAGACTGTACCAAGATACGATGAATCCAGAATACATTATAGACATGAAGGATTTTTACGAGAAAGTTATTTCTCATCATAAAAGAGAATATGGATACATCTGGGGAATAGATGCTTACACATTAGAAGATACTCCATTAGGAGTAATGTTAAACCAACGTGCAACAGGAATGATTGGAAATAAAATAAATTTGACATTCGTTCCATCAGATGATGTAAAGATTGTATGGACCAAGATTGGAAATTTTGAAATCACGGAACCCTTCATAGTATATTTTAACCAACCAGGTAGATTTAACGCAATTAACTTTGATTATAAAGAAAAGTCCATATTTTTTGAAACCATTGAAAATGAGGGAACCATTACATTTTCAGGTGCGATAAAAAGTGTTTTAGTTGATGACCAAATATATTCTAATTTTAACGAAAAGATACTAAATACTTTGGGAGGTAAGCATAGCTACAAGGTTACACTTGTGGATTAATAATGAATCAGATAGTTAGTATTAAATCAGGTTTAAGACCAAAGACAGACTCGGGATAACCATGGAACCAAGAACATCAAAAATAAACAGGGAAACCAAGGAAACCAGCATCAAAGCTACAGTTAATCTAGATGGAATGGGCAAGACATCGGTCCAGACTGGAATTAGCTTCCTGGATCACTTGATAACCTCATTTGCCAAACACTCTATGATTGATCTAACTGTAAAGGCAAAATCTCTGGACAACATAGAACATCATCTTATTGAAGATGTAGGAATAACAATCGGAGCAGCAATAGACAAAGCATTAGGAAACCGCTCAGGAATTACCAGGTTTAGCTACGCATCTGTTCCAATGGATGAATCTTTGGCGGAAACATCAATTGATTTAGTCAAAAGACCATTTACTAAAATTACACTGCTGATTAAGCGGACAAAGATAGAAGGAATTTCAAAGGAAGACATAGAACACTTCTTTTCATCCATTACACAGAATCTAAACTCATGCATACACATCACTGTAAAGTATGGCGAAAATGATCATCACAAGGTTGAAGCGGCCATAAAGTCATTTGCGGTTGCATTCAGGTTAGCGTCTTCATCTGACAAAAAGCAAAAGGGGGTTCCAAGCACTAAAGGTGCTATGTAACATTGAAAGTTGCAATATTTGATTATGGAGCCGGAAATATTTTTAGCCTGAAAAACTCACTGGAAAAAAATGGTGCACAGGTAGATGTCATTACCGGCTTAAACAAATCAAAAGAATATTCTGGTTTACTATTGCCTGGTGTTGGTAACTTTGATCCTGCCATTAGAAGTATACGTGACTATTCTTCAACTGACTTTAAAGATTATGTTGGGGAAAGCATGCCAGTACTTGGAATATGTCTTGGAATGGAGATGTTCTTTGAAAAAAGTGAGGAGGGTAAGGAACAAGGCTTGAATGTTATCGATGGCGAAGTTATTCTTCTACCAAACACAATGAAAGTTCCACATATGGGTTGGAATAATTTAGAGATCGAACGACAAAATAATTTCTTGGAAGGTGTTAATGAAGGTTCATGGGTTTATTTTGTACACTCATACATGATAAAGACAAAAGAAACAGGATTGATTGCAGCAACTGCAGATTACGGCATTAAGATCCCCGCAGTAATTCAACAAAAAAATTTCATAGGAACACAATTTCACCCGGAAAAATCAGGAAAAATTGGCTCCTTAATGTTAAGCAACTTCCTAAGTGAATGTAAGAAATGAAAATAATTCCTGCGATAGACCTAATGGAAGGAAAGGTAGTTCGGCTCTACAAGGGCGACCCTAACAAAAAAACCATCTACAGTGAAAACCCACTGGAAATTGCAAAAAAATGGGAGTCTGCTGGCGCCGATATGATTCACTTAGTAGATCTTGATGCAACACTTGGGAGGGGTTCTAACTTTGAGGCACTTGGTAACATAGCAAAATCGGTCAAAATTCCTGTACAGGTTGCTGGAGGACTTAGGAATGAAACGATTATCGAAGAGGCTTTGGAATTTGCCCAAAGAGTAGTGATAGGAACGCTTGCATTCAAGGATAAAACAGTGCTTGATAGGCTTCTAGCAACATATGGTAATGAAAAATTGGTGATATCTGTTGATCATAATGATGGTCTTATAGTTGTAAATGGATGGCAACAGACCACGGAGATATCATTAATTGATGCTGTAAACGACTTGAGCAAAATGGGTTTTTCAGAATATTTATCGACTAGTATAGTCAGGGATGGTACACTAAAGGGACCTGACCTAGAACCACTAAAAATGGTAAATCAAATCAAAAATGTTAACCTAATTGTTAGTGGAGGAATTTCCAATATTGATGATGTAATTAAAGTGAAGGAACTGGATCCATTTGGAGTAATATTGGGCAAAGCTCTCTATGAAAATCAGGTTACAATTGAGGAAGCAAAAGGGATATGACTTTAACTAAAAGAGTAATACCATGCCTTGATGTAGCAAATGGCAGAGTGGTTAAAGGCCTACATTTTAAATCAATTAAAGATGCAGGTGATCCTGTTTTACTGGCTGAAAAATATAGCAATGAAGGTGCAGATGAACTTGTCTTTCTTGACATTACTGCTTCAGAAGAGAATAGAGAAATAATAAAGTCACTAGTTTCTAAGGTTGCAAAAGTAATCAACATCCCATTTACTGTTGGTGGTGGAGTTAAAACACTTCAGCATGCAAGGGATATACTGCTTAGTGGTGCTGATAAGGTTGCGATTAATACGGGTGCTGTAAAAAATCCCCAAATTATTACAGAACTAATGGAACTTTTTGGAAGACAATGTATTGTTGTTGCAGTTGATGTTAAGAGAAACTACAATGTAGCTGGACAAAAAAATGTATTCGCGGATAGCGATAAAAAATTCTGGTTTGAAGTCTTCATATACGGTGGTAAAAAAGAAACTGGGATTGATGCAATTGAGTGGATAAAAAAAATGGAATCATTGGGAGCAGGGGAAATACTTCTAACTAGCATAGATATGGACGGAACAAAAGACGGATATGACATTGACTTGACAAGAGAAATTGTTAACTCTGTTTCTATTCCCGTTGTTGCATCAGGAGGCTGTGGAAAACCTGAAGATATGATTGATGTTTTTAAAAAAACTGATGTAGAAGCAGCCTTAGCTGCCTCGATATTTCATTACGAAACACATTCTGTTAATCGTGTCAAGGAATTGATCAAGGAAAATGGAATTCCTGTGAGGATATAGTAAAGATTAACAAACACACGTTTTATGACAAACTATGGAACAAAACATCTCCAACATTGATTTTTCAAAGGGAGACGGTATAGTTCCTGTCATAGTACAGGATGCTAACACCAACGAGGTTCTAACGTTGGCGTATTCAAACAAGGAATCACTTGAACGTACTTTATCAACTGGCAATTCTTGGTTCTGGAGCAGATCCAGAAAGAAGCTATGGATGAAAGGCGAAGAATCAGGAAACACACAGAAAGTTAGGAAAGTTTTGGTTGATTGTGATTCTGATTCGCTGATCTATATGGTAGAGCCTGAAGGCCCAGCATGTCATACTGGCGAAAGAACATGCTTCCATAACTCTCTAAAAAGTTAAGTATTACTTAACTTAGTATTAGGATATTTTATCAATACTATTACGAATGTTTGGCATGAGCAAGACCTTCCTACGGTGTAGGGAATGCAAAAAGGAGTATGATTCTACTTTCAAGTATATCTGTGATGAGTGCTTTGGTCCGTTAGATGTTCATTATAACTTTCCACCTATAACAAAAGACACCTTTACAAATCGTGAGCAAACCTACTGGAGATATTTTGAGTTACTTCCAATCATTGACAAGTCAAACATTGTTAGCATAAGTGCTGGAATGACACCGCTTGTCAAGGCAGAAAAACTAGGCAAGGAGATTGGTCTAAATAATCTTTACATAAAAAATGATTCTGTTAATCCAACATTCTCATTCAAAGACAGACCAGCAGGCGTTGCAATTTCAAAGGCAAAAGAGTTTGGTTTAAGCTCTGTTGGATGTGCATCCACTGGAAATCTTGCGGCAGCTACTGCTGCACATGCAGCTAAAGGAAATTTCCCATGCTATATATTCGCACCAAGTGACATTGAGCACGCAAAGATTACGCAGGCGTTGTCATATGGCGCAAACTACATAGCTGTTGATGGAACTTATGATGATGCTAATAGAATAGCTGCGCAGATAGGTGACAGTAAAGGTGTTGGTATTGTAAACATCAACATGCGATCCTATTATGTTGAAGGTTCAAAGACGTTAGCTTATGAAGTGGCTGAACAATTAGACTGGCAAGTGCCTGATCAGTTGGTTGTTCCAACTGGAAGTGGTGCAATGTTGAATGCAATTTGTAAGGGCTTTGAGGAACTGGAAACTGTTTCATTAGTAGATAAAGTATCAAAAATACACATGAATTGCGCACAACCACATGGCTGTGCACCAATAGTTGACGCATTTAAGAATAACAGTACTGACGTTATTCCGGTAGAAAACCCTGATACTGTAGCAAAAAGTTTAGCAATTGGTGATCCTGGTGATGGCCGCTATGTTCTAAAAAGGCTTAAGCAATACAACGGAATAGCACAAGAATCAAACAACAAAGAAACACTTGATGCAATTTTATTACTTGCAAAAACAGAAGGTATATTCACGGAACCAGCTGGCGGTGTATCAGTAGCTGTACTAAAGAAAATGGTTGAAGACGGACAGATTGACAAAGATGAAACCACAGTTTGTTATGTAACTGGAAATGGATTAAAGGCAACAGAATCTATCATGGAGGTACTATCAAGACCGGAAGTTATGCAGCCTGATGTTGCAAAGATTTCAGCGGTTGTGAAGTAAATTGACGAATATCACGTTCACAATTCCCTCTGTTCTGAACGGCGGTGCGGGAGAAAAGAAAACTAATCTTGATGCAGACACACTAAAGGATGCATTTGCAAAAATTTCAGAAACAATGGGTGATGATTTTAAACGCAGAGTTTTGAATGAAGATGGTACACCAAGATCATTGATCAACATTTACATCAATGGAAAGAACGCAAAGTTTTCTTCCGGACTTGACACTACACTAAGCGATGGAGATGAAGTATCAATACTTCCTGCAGTAGCAGGGGGATCCAGTGGGATAGGGGAAGAGGTGTCTGACCTTTCCGAAAAAGAATTGGACAGATATTCTCGACAGATAATGTTGGAAGAAATTGGTTATCAAGGACAATTAAAATTAAAACAAGCTAGCGTTTGTGTTGTTGGTGTTGGTGGCTTGGGTAATCCTATAGTGACAAGACTTGCTGCAATGGGAGTTGGAAAAATTCGTATTGTTGATCGTGATGTCATTGAGTTATCAAACCTTCATAGGCAAACAATGTTCAATGAAGATGATGTTGGTCAAGTCAAAGTGGAAACTGCTGCAAAAAAATTACGTAAACTTAACCAGGATGTAGTTATAGAAGAGTTACCTGTTTCAATTAATGACTACACTGCACTTGATGTTGTTGATGGTTGTGATGTTGTTGTTGATGCACTTGACAGCGTTAATGCGCGTTATTCACTTAACAAAGCTTGTATAGAAAAAAAAATTCCATTTGTAACTGGTGCTGCAGTAGGTGTTACCGGTCAATCATTTACAATATTACCTAACGAAACTGCTTGTTACCACTGTTTATTTCCTGCACTTGACGAAGACTCTATGCCAACCTGTAGCATTGAGGGTGTGCATCCGTCAATACTTTCTATCATAGGTGGCATAGAAGTTTCTGAAGCTGTAAAGATCATCACAGGGAAGGCGCCAAGTCTGAAGGATAAAGTATTACACGTTGATTTGGAAAATTTAATTTTTAATTTCACAAAAGTTTCTAGAGTTCAAGAGTGTTCGGTTTGTGGTTCTGGTAAAAAGCAGGATAAACCAAAAGAAGAGCTCATACTTGAGGAATTGTGCGGACGAAACAGAGGAAAACGAACATTTTCCGTTACACCAACGTATCATGTAGCACTAAATGTTAATGACATTACATCCATTGCTAAGGAAAGAGGGTTCGATGTAGAAAATTTAGGTGAACTTGGTATCTCCTTGAGGACAACCGACCTCTCTGTCAGTTTCATGAAAAGTGGTTCAGCCGTATTGATTGGGCCAAAGGATGAGCAGGAGGCAACCTCACTTTATAAAGATCTCCTAGGCGTAAAATCAATCATAACAGAGCATAAAAACATTTAATAGATATAACAGCTATTTTGTAATAATTTCAATAAATGATCTAAAAATTATAATATTTATGATCGCGATCTGTAAAATGTACATGCAAATATGTAAAAATGAACAAGATGTCCATTAGTGTTATATACTAAAATTTCAAAGAAATTTCAATAACATGAAAAACGAAATAGGACGTAAATTAACTAGTCTTACAATAATGGCGATTATGTTCGCCGGCGGTATGGCAATCGGTGTCCCAAGCTTTATGCCTGAGGCAGCATCCGACTTGTCAGTAACCGAAGGCTTACTAACCGTAAGTTCAACAGAAATCCAGGGCGCAGCAGTTTTAGAAATTGTTGTTAACGATCCGGATTACAGTGATACAACAGTAGACATCAGTGATACACCTTCCGTTGCTTTCGGAAGCGAATCTTATGATATGAATCAAGCAGTCAATGGAAAATGGTATGTTTACATTGTCGACAATTCACAATCAGTACTAGTCGACGATCCATTGATCAATGTTTCATATGGTATGGAATTTGGTATCAAATGTGTTGCCGGCGTAGGTATCAACGAATCAACAACTGATCTTATCGTCCCAGCTGCAACAGGAAATCTTGTTGGAGCATGGGTAGCAGTACTAGAACAAGGCACATCAGGCTGGACCCACGCAGGTGGAGATGGCAATGATGAAGGTAGCTGTCTAGACGCTGACGGTATGGTTGCAGTAAAAGATTCAGGTACTACAGAACGTCAGGATTTGACTGCAGCAGTACTAACTGGTGCACCATCACTAAGTAATCACGATGACACATCACTCGGTACATCAACTATCGATATGGGTCAACGTGGACACGGTCTTAATGCATCAGGATATGGCTCATGGCCTTACATTCTTGCAATTGAATTCAATGACGACAACGTAGTTAGTTATGGTGGTGACTCAATCAGCGTTACGTATGGAAATACTGACTCTTCGACAAGTATCGAGTTAGCTGACAGAAACCCAGGCGACAGAGCCGAGGTTCACTTAACCTTTACTGACCCAGCACTAAACATTGATCCAACAGGTACAGACATTTGGGAGTTTGATCTCTCTGCGACAGCAGCAACACCTGCCGTTGCATTTGCTAACAACGGTTCCAACACTGATCTAACTTCAACGATACTCGGTCAAATGGGCTGTTCAGAAAACTGTCGATTGGCCAGTGACGCTGAAGGCGTATTATCAGCTGGTGACGGCACAGTAGACGTTGTTACAATGACTGAAACCGGTTCAAACACTGGTGTATTCGAATCATTTGACGCTAACGGTGCAGCACAATTTGAAACATCTGCTGAAGCTGCCGCTGACACAAAAATAGTGTTCAGCTATGGTGGCAACAGTGTTGACATGATTATCACATACAATGACGCAACAATCACACTTGATGCAGGCGGTGACTGGTCTCCAGGCACAGCAGCAACTGTCATAGTAAATGACCCAGATCAGAACAGAAACCCAACCTCAGCAGAAACGCTGAGCGTAGGTGACGAAACTGTCAAAATCCCAACTATCAAGATGGGTACTGGTGGTCTAACACTTGTAGAAGGTACTAACCTACAACCAGGAGCAGTCACAAAGTCTGCTGGTATTGGAGGTTGTGTTGATGCTTGTGTTGGTGACGATGATCAAGGCGCAGCATCATATACAATAGCTATCAATAACGTAACAGACAACAGTGAGCGATTACGAATCACTCACTCATCAGAACAAGGTAGTATGGGTTCAGCAACATCAACATGGATTAACGTAACAACAGGACACACAGTTTCAGAATTAATCAATCTACCTGGAACTGTAGTTCTCAGCTACGATGTATCAGCTCCGGCTGACTTAGTTACATCAACAGCTGTAGGAGTCTATGTAACATCTGATGGTGATAACTCAACTGACTGGAAAGCAGGATCTATTGACATAGTAACATCTGGTAACAGTAAATCAGGTGTCTATGACCTTGCAGGCGGAACAGGCTATGGTTCAGTATTAAGCGGTGACGTTTCAGCTGATTCATTAACTGGATCAACTGCACACACAGCATATGCATCCGTAGCATTCCAACTTACACACGCAGCTGGTGATGATATGTCAGCAACAGCAGACTATGCAATATATGCAGACTTTTGTAACTTCGATCAAAATAATGGCTCACTTACCCACAACTGTATGTACAGATTAGAGGCAGTAGAGACCGGTGACAGCACTGGTATCTTCGAGGGCACTGTAGAATACATTAACATGACCAACTCAACATCAGGTGGTTCCATCAGTGGTGAACACGATGGTAACGACCATGAAGTTGAGGGTCTTTTGGGATATGTGAAGGGTGACGCACTTTCTGTAGTCTTAATGGACTCAGTAAGTGGCAGTGACTCTGTGCGTATCGTGTATAACGATACAGATTCTTTCCAAGTTGCCACCAAGATTGGTGCACAACTAGAAACATCTACGCACACGGCAGACATTAGCCTTGATGCAGACACTTATGGAAGTGCAGACATTGCAACAATAACAATAGTCGATGCTGACCTTAACTCAGACAGTGCAGGACGTGATACTTACAAAAACAGCTCTACAACATTCCAGATGAATATTACATCAAGTGGTTCAACCACAGTACAATATCCATTTGCAGCTGACATAACAATCATTGAAACTGGTGACAACACTGGTGTCTTTGTCGGAACATTCTCTGTTCCTGATTTCAAAGGCTCAGATATGGAACTAATTTACTATGATGCCAAAGATGCAGGTGGAAGTGCAGTAGAATATTATGACACAGCAACAGTAACCTCAGCTTCTGGTTCTGTAGCATTTGATAGATCAGTATACCCAGTCCCATGGACTTCAGGTGATCTATACAGTGGTGCAGGAACAGCAGGTGGTAACACCGAAGCAGGTGACGTAACCGCATGGATTACGGTTTCTGATGCTGATGAAACAAATGACACACTCACTACAACCGCTACTACTTACAATGCAGGTACAATCCTGGTTAAACACACCAACTCTACAGGCTCACAAGCAATAGCTTCAGCCGGTGGAGCATCAGGATTCTCCGCAGTTGCAGGTACATATCCAATCGAACTAGGACCTCTTAGTGAGATTACTATAGGTAGCAGTGAGTATGAAGTTTCATTGAGTATATCCGAAACAATGGGATACTCTGCCGGAACAGTAACTGTACAAGCTGGTGACGTTATCACAGTGGAATATACAGACACAGCAGACAGTGCAGGTAGTACAAGCACATTCTATGACTCTTCAACATTTGATCTCAGAACAGGTACACTTTCAGTGGACAAGGATGTCTATGTAATGGGCAGCGATATGGTTATTACGGTAACCGATCCTGACTTGAACTTAGACTCTGGAACATGTGAATCATATGCAATGACTCTCATCGAATGGGATTCATCTGCCGATTCATCTGTACTGTTATCAACATTCACATCAAACCCATCATCTCTTGAGGAAACTGGTTGTGACACTGGAGTATTCCAGACTGTAACAACCATTCCAGAATTAACCGTCGGTGGCGGAAATCCTGAGTATGGTGAAGGTGTGACATTAACATATGTTGACGCTGGCTTATCTGGTGAATCAGACGTAGCTGGTGACAAAGCAGACATAGAAACTACATTTAGTATCTCCAACTTTGGTGCTATTGTCGAACTCGACAAGGCACTCTATGGTTGGACTGATACTGTCTACATAACAATCACAGCCCCTGATCACAACAACAACAGTGCAGCCGAAGAAACAATCGGTACATCAGCTCTTCCAATTCAGGTAACATCCCGAGCTGGAAAGATGTGTACAAGTACTAACGGTAGCACATACGCAGTCGCAGCAGAAACAGGCCCAGATACAGGAGTATTCACGATGGAAGTAGCTTTAACAGGATATTCGCTAACAACAGCGAACAACAATCCACAGGCTACTGCCGATTCCTCTACTTGTAGCGCAAGTTCAAGTACAGGACACGACCTGATCATGGCTGGACAAACTGACGGTGTATCCGTTTCATACGAGTACACTGATGCGGTAGTAGTTGTTGCATCAGCATCAGTTGCATTCAATATATCAGAAGCAGGCTTTGACACAAGTAGTGCCTCAGCAGGCGGTTCTGCAGTATTGACTGTAACAGATCCAGATGAGAACACGAACAGCGCAATTATTGATACATTTACAGCAGCAGTATTCTCCGATTCAGATAATGGTGGTTTCACACTCACCTTGAACGAGACTGACGAAGACACAGGAGTATTCGAAGGAACGGTATACTTTACCTCCACCGATGCAACTTCTGGTTCAAATCTTCGTGTCTCTGAAGGCGACACAGTAACCGCTGAATATTCTGACGTAACTCTACCAGAACCATATACTGATAGCGATTCTTTGACCGTAGCATCCACATTGACAATAGGCACTGCATTCCCACCACTTGAAAGAGCACCTGCAGCTAACGCACGAGTAGTCGACGCATTCGGCTCTTCGGTAGCGGAAGTATCAGTTGGTCAACAAGTGCAGATTGCAGCCGATGTGTCAAATGGACAGAGCGGTGATCAAGCATTCGCATACTTAGTACAGGTACAGGATGGAGACGGAGTAACGGTGTCATTAGCATGGATTACAGGTTCTTTGACGGCAGGACAATCAATGAGTCCAGCATTGTCATGGACGCCTAGCGATTCCGGATCATACACTGCAACAGTGTTTGTCTGGGAGAGCGTAGATAATCCAACCGCGCTATCACCAACCACATCTGTAAGTATAGACGTAGTATAAGACTAGAAACTTTCTAACCCCCCCCTTTCTTTTTTTTTAAAATCAAGAACTAGCGGATGCTCAAATTAAAGAAAATTTGTTCAGAAACAATATCTATAAGGCTAAATTAACATAAACGTTGAAATTTCTAATTTTCATTATTCTCAGTATTCTAATTACAGTTAGTTCACCACAGGTGTTTGCGGAAGAACTGAAAGTGTACACGAACCAGCAGATATACTCTACGCAGCATCCACTTTTGGTATATGGTACCGGACCCGAAAACTCACCTCTGATTTTACGTTTATTTGCGCCAGATGGAACCATTGCAGAGTTTGAGCAGATTATAACAAACTCTGATGGTTCGTTCAGCCATAAGATGCTGGACTGGCCATCTTCCTCAACAAAATATCCATTTGGCACTTACACAGTTGAGGTAATAACAAATACCGGTGAAAGACAAAAAATTGACATAAAGTTTGCATCATCTACAGAACTTGAATTGGTACCCATAGAACGCAAAATCACTACACAGGTATTTGCACCTGAGATGGCAGCGGCAGATCGACCTTTCCGTGTGTTTGTACAGGTTACAAGTGATGGTCTTTTGGTGAGCGGTGATGCAAAGAAAGTATTGTCATCATCGCACATACATTCTCCAGACGGAAAAGTGCAAAGCCTTGCAATGTCAATTGAGATGCTACATGAGGGGCTTTACTTTGTTGAATACACTCCTAGAATTGAAGGTACTTACATCTTCCATATGGTAGCATTTTCTCAAGGAACGCAGTCCCATGGTTCTGCCGCCACTCTTGTTCTGGGACAGGACATAGCTGGAATATCCAGGCAGGTTGCAACTCTTAATGATGTGTTAATTACTGCATCGGATGAACTTGGTGTACTGCAAACCGACATACATGGATTTGGTTCCACCCTGGAAGACGCTAGTACCAAACTACGGGACAGCGT
Source organism: Thaumarchaeota archaeon SCGC AAA007-O23 (assembly GCA_000402075.1). Classification (GTDB taxonomy): domain Archaea; phylum Thermoproteota; class Nitrososphaeria; order Nitrososphaerales; family Nitrosopumilaceae; genus Nitrosopelagicus. Next base: position 35,610 of record ARWO01000006.1, on the reverse strand, counting down.
AGAAACTATTGATGCTAGTGTATCTTCCATGTCGTCAGCAGTGGATAATATAGAGGAGGCGTCGTTACAGGTAAATTCGTTATTGTTTCCAATAATGGGTGCTATTGCAGTCATACTTGCCCTACAGATTTCAATAATTGCTAGAAGAAGATAATTATAATAAACGACCAAGGAATTTTTAATTATGCCAAAACTGGCTCTTTTTTTGTCGGTATTTTTTTTACTGATTTTATTTCAGCAAAGCTCTTATGGCTTTATTGAGGGAGCTGAAGTTCCCATACTTTCAAATTTTGACATCGAAAGAACATCAGACATCATCTCAATGGATTTGTCTCATCAGGAAAACCTGGCAAAAAGATATCTGGTTTATGGTTCGGGCTCGTTAAACAGTGCATTTACTGATACAAAAAATATTGCATACGGAATTGACTCGGACAAGGGATTTTTCTCGGTTGGGATCTTAACCGAAAATGAGGCATCTAAACTAAAGTCAAAGGGATACTATGTAATTGAGGACTTGCCCTTAGATTTTCACTCCAAGTACGTTTCAACAAACGCAATTACTAAAATATCTAAATTTGGAAACATCGCAAATTCAGAACAGGTTCATAAACTCTATGATGTGACTGGCAAAGGAGTAACTGTTGCAGTTGTGGATACTGGAGTTGACTTTTCAAATCCCGACATCATGGAATCACTAGCACGAGACGACGATAACAATCCCATAATGCTTGATGCCGACGGACAGGGATTGGTTCTTACAAATGCAACATTTGCTGCAAACATAAAGTATGGTAAGATATACAATTTCACAAAAACTTCCATTCTACAATTAAATTCAACCTCTAACGTGTACGAATCAAAGGACGGTGTATTTTTGAATACATTGGGAAAAAATGGTACAATTTCTATGTACAATTCTTTTTTTCCGTACTATGGCAACAGCTATGTTCTCACTGGTCAGATAACAGGTGACATGAAAATTGGAACAGGGCAAAAAAACTTTATTCCATCCAAAAGTGGGATTTACCATCTTGGTGCAATTCTTGCTTCTCATGTTGGTCAACTTCAGGTTCTGGTTGTTTTAGTAACTGATCCAAATCAAGCAGGAGTATATGACACCATTACGCCGGACATGTCAACTTCTTGGATGGACTTTACGAAGAAAGAGCAATCTAGACCAGATTATGACTTTGATTTTACTGACGAGACGTCGATTACCATTGGTAGCGGAAACGAATTCCTGGTTTATGATTCAGATGGTGACGGAATCGACGATTATTCTGCAGGAACAGTAGGTGCAAGAGTAGTTGACATATACGGAGTTATTTCAGACAAGGCAGAAATTGACGATAAGATGGGTGCAGTTAACGGAACTTTGCTCCATGCAATGGATAAGAATGGCAATTACTTTGGGGTGATGAACGATTTTTACGGACATGGCACTGCCACTTCTGCGATCATTGCATCAAAGGGAAAAATGGAGTATAATATCTACAATGATACCAGAAAATCTACAATCCTAGGTATTGCTCCCGACGTCAGCATACTTCCGGTAAAGTCGTTGTGGTTTGGTGATGTATTTTATGGATGGATGTGGACTGCCGGGTTTGAAAACGAGGAAAGCAAGTGGGTATACACAGGAGAGCCGAAAACAGATATTATTTCAAACAGCTGGGGTGTTAGCAATTTTCCAAGCCTAGAGTATGCCCCAGGTCTGGACATCTCATCACACATCCTTAACGCACTGGTCATACCACAATCACTTCATCAAAATTATACAGGTACAACAATAATATCAAGTGCTGGGAACAATGGACATGGATATGGCACTATGGGCATGCCAGGCATCTCATCGTTTGGTATCTCAGTTGGTGCGGTAACAAGTAACGATTTTGTTGGATATGGTCCATTCAAAGACCAGCCACGATTTGGTAACACAACTGATCATTCAGATCATGTTGTTGATTTTTCAGCCAGAGGTCCAGGAGTAATTGGCGACCCCAAGCCGGATTTAATGAGTGTTGGAGCATATAGCTTCGTTCCATCAACCATAACAAAATATTTGGCGAAAGATGGCGAGCCTAGGGAGCCATTTGGTATTTTTGGTGGTACCAGCATGTCTGCACCAATTGCTGCTGGGAGTGCAGCTCTCTTGGTTGAAAGTTTGAAAGAGAAATCAGTGAGCTATGATCCGTTTGTGATTCGAAACATGTTGATGTCATCTGCGGACGATCTGCGCAACGATCCGTTGACACAGGGTGCAGGATTAGTAAATGCGCTAGATGCTGTAAGGATAGTGAATGGACATGGCGGCAAATTTATGGTGCATAACGATGCAACATTTTCAAACATAAAAGAAGTGATTGACATTTCCTCATCATCATTTAATTCAGATTTATTTGGTATTGATGAATTTGGTCTTTCCGACAAGACATTCCCCATAACAAGTTGGTATGGCGGAAGATTGAATCCTGGGGAAGAATCTACCACTACTTATACAATTGAAAATCCAAATAACTATACAATTAATGTTAAAATCAAACCAGAAACTCTAAAGCTAATTGGGACACTACAAATGAGCGGAGTCACTGAGCCTCATCTGCAAGACCAAATTTTAAATGAACCAGAAACATATAGACCAAATTACATCAAACTAGGTGAAATTCCAGCAGAGCATAGAATTGCTAATGGAACTAGTATAATCCATCCAGACTCTTCGCTCATGATACTGAACCTTCACTTTCCATTCAATACTTTCATGAATCAGACGGACACAACTTATGCCGACGACTTGAAAATTTCCTCTTTGTATGTTTATGATTGGGAAGACAAAAACACAGATGATGAAATTTCAAGTGACGAGTTGTCGATGGTAAGCAGGGGCGGTTCTTGGGGAACAGTTCAGGAGATTCGTATATCCAACCCCTTAGAAAAATTTGAAAATGAACCGGTTATCGGAGTGTATCCTGTGCCAACGAAATATTCTTTCTGGAAAGGAAACACCAACCAAAACTCGACATCAATGGATTACACTCTTTCCACAAGTTATTATCAAAATGTTTTATGGGATGATATCACTGTGTCAGGCGCATTGGTTGACGATGAACTTACAATTTTTGCTAATGACTTCACTGATGTACGTGTTACACTTTCAGTACCATCTGACAGACAGACGGGTGTTTATCAAGGATTTTTAAGTTTTGAAGGAAAATATCACAAAATTAATGCACCTGTTTCATATGGTGTACTAGAAACGGTTAAGAAAGATGCAAAGCAAACTGTGATTTCTGGTTCTGCAGGTGATGCCTTGTATGGTAATGGTTTTGTAAAGGGTGCCTTTGATATGACAAGCCGATACACGGCTGGTGACTGGAGACAATATTATTTTGATATACAGGATAATACGATAAACTCTGCCACCATAGACTTTGAGTGGGAAAATGATAACACAAACTTTACCGTGTTTATGATTGACCCCCAAGGAAAAATCATCCAGACAAATTTTCCGCCTGGAGTATTTGGTGAGTTTATGGGCTGGCCAACCAGCGATTGGCTTGGTACATCAGCATTTAGTCAGGGTGGTACATTCTATCCTCTAAAAAACAAAGACAATACGTCCACTGTGCTGTTTGCGCCAATCAACCAGACTGGAATACATACACTACTTGTCCATTCCACCCTATTTGACGGTACATCAGTAACAGAGCCTATCTCACTTGCCGCAAAGTTTACTACGATTGTGCCTGATGAAAAGTCCCCTGAAATAATATTCGAAGTTCCAGAACTCATAAACAAGACATTTGACATACTACCAAAGATAATTGAGAAAAATCCTGATTTTGCAAAGTATTATCTTGATGGGGAAGAACGCGAACAAGAACAATTACCTTTAAAATTTGGAATGCTGCCTGATGGGAAGCATGACTTGAGAATACGTGCAAGCGACATAGTTGGCAATGATGCCGAAAAGACATTTTCATTTACTGTTGATAACACCCCCCCAGAAATCTTGGTGAAATCACCAATAAATGGGACAACAGTATCGCACTCGCTAAATATTGATATAAAAGTAAAGGATGAAAATTTGGCTGAGGTTGGGGCTGTTACCATTTTATTGCCTGATGGCGAATCCCTGGAGGACGTGACATCTCATTCATTTAATGTAACTAAAATTGATGACGGAGTATATGATCTGGAGATTATGGCTGTAGATCTTGCTGAAAACGAACAGACAAAGATCATATCATTTAATGTTGATCATACATTTGTTCAAGAACCACCTGCTATTTCCAGAGAAAATGAGCAAGTTTCTGAAAATAGCTTGTTAATTATAATTACTGCTATTATTGCTGCGGCAATTGTGATCCCAATTATTTTCAAGAAAATTAGAAAAACTTCTACAGAAAATAAAATTTTGAAAGAAGATTTATAACTATTCTGGCGATACGTGAGCTTGAATGTCTGAGCAGGAAAAAGGGCCTGGCGGAATGTCCAGAAGAGATTTTCTCAAGCTTATGGGTGCTGCGGGAACATCTGTGGCTTTTGCACCTTTTGTTCCTTGGGGCAAATTTATGCCCAACCCATCATCTGTAACTCTTACAAAAGTACCTGTAATATTGCCTGATGGAACGCAGGCTAATCTTAACACTTTTCCAGTAAATCATGCTGAAGTTATCACTTATCCAGAAACAGCGGATGAAGTTCTGAATGAGGAGGCTTTTAGAAAATGGCAGTTTATCCGACTTCCTGAAAAATTCGGTGGAGGAAGAAAGGATGTATCTTCATTTAGGGCGTACAGTATGGTGTGTCTTCATTTATGGTGTTTGTGGAAGTATTGGCCAGACGAAGGACGAATGAGAGGGGAGTGTCCATGTCATGGAAGTATGTATGATGTTAAGACAGGCACTGCTTTCATAGGACCTGCATCAGTACAATCAGCTCCTTCAAACACACTTGCTCAACTTAACTTTGAGGCTGATTCTGATGGATTTATGTTCATTTCTCCTCCAACGTGGGGTGTTAACGCAAATGGAGTTGTAGGATATGGCCGTTTCGCTTGAGAGACAGAACGGTTTACTCACGTTCATTTATTGGATTTGGAATGAGTTAGATCGAACAATCTTTACTGCAATAAAGTTTTCATTTCCATCACGGTTTGTAAGTCCGTTTGGATTTTTGGGAATGCTCACATTCATCATGTTCATTACTCTGGGCGTAACGGGCGCATTACTAATGTTCTATTACGAACCAATCATGACAAGGTCATGGGACAGCGTTGCGTTCATCAACAACGACGTGCCATTTGGATTTCATATTAGAAATCTCCATTATCATGGCTCAAACGCAATGGTAATGTTGGCCATTCTTCACATGTATTACCAATACTTTAGTGGAAGATACAAAATAAGAAATGAAATTTTGTGGGTAACAGGTGTCATACTTGGTACTGTGACAATTCTAGAAGCATTTACTGGATATGATATAATCTTCAGTGAAAGAGCTGAGCTTGCAATCAGCATTGCAGCATCGCTTACCAACTCGATACCTATAGCTGGACCCATGATTCGTGAACTGGCGTTTGGTGCTGGTTTCCATGACTTTGTGCTTCGGTTCTATGCACAGCATGTTTTCATTTTACCCATCGTCATGCTCGGATTGATGGCTGTTCATTTCCCAAGATTCTTGGTGTTTGATGTACCAATGGTTATGGCAATATGTGGTGCGATGTGTTTGGCTGGAGGTGTATTTCCTGTCGACTTGGGTTTCAAGTTTGAACCAACTGTTCCTCCTGGAATTACTGTTCCGGAATGGTATCTAACTGGACTTTATGCATTTTTGAGGACACAATATGATAAGTTTCTTACAGGAGTGCTGTGGCCAGCACTGTTCATTGGTGTGTTATTACTTACACCATTTTTAGACAGATACAAAAAGTTCTCATGGAAAGACCGTCCTTGGGTTACTGCATTTGGTATTACTGGAATTGCCCAGATATTGGTAACCACATATTGGGGATTTTACATTCCGCCAGACACCACAATTCCACTAGTTGAAAGACTGGTAATTGATCCGATTAACTTGTATCTTGTTATGATACTGCTTGTGCCACTTAGCTTTGGATTCACACTAATGATGATTCATCTTGCAAAGGATGCGGAGAGGAAAGCAAAGCTCGCCAAGGCAAATGGACCAAAGAAGGTATCAGGAATAAATCTATCAGTAAAATGGACAAACTGGATGCTAGTTGCCTTGCTTGCCTTCCAAGTCTTCCTTAACATTGCTGCATACAACGCGTTCTTGTCTGGCATGAACAACGTTAATCTGTGGATAACTGGCGTCATATTGATTACATTTGCTGGATTCTTCCATCTTTACCGATATGCTATGGCTCAATCAAAAAACATACCAAAACCACCAAAACTTCCTACTACTAAGCAGATAGAAACTTCACAAGAATCATTACCACAAACGGATGTATTACCAAAAACGTCTGAGGAAAAACCATGAGTACAGTTTCAGGTAGTCAGTATGGAGTAGGTCTGATTACGCTTTTGGTTGCAGCATCAATAGGAATTGGTTACTACCAAATGTATTGGCTGCCAGAGCAGCTTGCAACACCAGATGTTGATGAGCATGTTTTACATCCTGTCAAATCCACCATCATTGAAATGATTTTAGGATCTGCAAGTGCTGACCAGCAGGACAATTTTGTACCAAAACTAGTCAACTTACAATTAAGCATTGACAATCATGTCATATGGGATAATGTAGATGATACTGCACATACAGTCACACCCGACCATCGTTATACTGATAGTTATAGTGGAGACTTTGGTTCTACAGGTGTCATTAAACCGGGAGAAACATATGAATTCTTATTCACAGAAGCACCACCAAACATACCAGTAACAATTGCATACCATTGTGATCCACATCCTTGGATGACTGGAACGGTTGTAGTGTCACAGGCTAGATTTTAGGCTGAAAACTTTGCAAACAGCTGATCACTTTCTACTTCCTTATGTTGTTCTATAATTGAGGCACGAAACTTTACGTCATGCGACTGTTCTGGTTCAAATTCAATTACTGCAGTAAATTGTGCTTTATTATCTGACATTACATCTTTACTAATGAAAAGTCGTGAAACATTATCGGAAATTTTTTCGTTGTTATATGACTTGTAAACTATTAGTTTGTTTGAATCCATAATCAGAGTATTAATAACAACACCATCATACGCACCGGGATAGTTTACGGTTACATGTCCCTTAATTTCAGAGTTAGGTTTTATGTTTAGATTATCTAATACAAGTTTGATGTATTTCATTGTTGTTGGATAATTTAGTTGGAATAAATAATTTTGTTAAGATAATAATGGGCCCAAAGGGCTTCGATCCCTTGACCATTGGATTAGAAGTCCAACACTCTATCCAAGCTGAGCTATGAGCCCAAGAATCAAAAAAATTTTTACTTTATTAAGGGTTTTATAGCCACTTTTTTTTGTTCAAATCCCTTTCCATTTTATAGAGAAATTGTTGAGAATAGCCAGCATACTTTCCAAAATGATTCAAAACATCCTGGTGGATATTTTCATATTCTCTTTTTGATACAGTTTTTTTATCCATACGAAAGTTCTCGGAATAATATTTTTGTAGAATTTTTACTATCCATGTATCTAAAGGAAATGCTCCAAGTTTTTCAAGAGAAAATAACATAACACAATCCGCTACCTTGTCTCCAATTCCAGGTAGTTTTAAAAGCAATTCCTTGCATTTTTCATATTCGGCTTTTCTTAACTCATCAAAATTAATCTCTCTTGAAGCAATGAGGCGAGATGTGTCTAAAACATATTTTGATCTATATCCCAGTTTACATTCTTGTAGATCTTGCAATGTAGCCTTTGCAAGCATTTTGGGTGTGGGAAATAGGAAAAACTCTCTTTTTTGGAACCTAACTTTAGTACCAAATTTTATACATAATTTTTGGAGCCGCATTCTGATATTTGGTATATTTGAATTTGCTGAAACAATAAACGAAATACAGCATTGAAAAGGATCTTGTCTTGTAACACGTAGTCCTGGATAGTACTTACTCGCCTTTTTTACAATTTTATCCTTTGTAATGTTTTTTAGTATTTTTCCATAGTTATCATCTTCTCGAAAAAAATTTTTTGGTTTTTTTGAAAATGTTGTAATTTCAAATGGTTTCTGCTTTGCCATAATTACATCATGACCATCAATTACAAACCATTCATTTCCATAATTTTCCCACAAGAAAATCTGACCGCTGTTGATAGTTTCGTGTATATTGATATCGGTACGAAGATCAGGCATATTACACGGCTATCTCTTCGCCAAGTTTTGGTGCATGCGCATCAAGGCCAAACTTTTCTTTAATCTCTTCTGCAAATTTTGTGCAAGAATTTTCATCGCCATGTACAGTTAATACTTTAGGATCTCCTTTGATGTTTTTATCATATCAAAGAGTGCAGTCCTATCTCCATGACCGGAAAATTGAAATTGTCTTACAGTGGCTTTTACTTTCATATCTTTCCCGCGAGTAGAAATCTTCCCTGTCTCTAACATTTTTTTCCCTGGTGTACCTTCTGCTTGATATGAAACCATTGCAACTCCATTCTTATCATTAGAGGCAATCTCTTGCATGTAAAATACAGCGTTTCCACCTACCAGCATACCAGCAGGAGAAATTACAACGCAAGGTTCTGAAATTGCCTTTTTTCTATCGCCATGATCTCTTATCAAAAAGGCATCATTGATTGCATCGGAAAATATGTTTACGTCTTTTAGATATTCAGGATAGCGAAACATGATATCGTTTACCTTTAATGCCATACCATCCATAACCACCGGATATTTGAAATTTGCATTCTTCAACACGCACGCAATCTCTTGCGATCTTTCAACAGAAAATGAAGGAATGAATAATATTCCTTTTCTATCCATAACTTCATTTGCAAATTCAATTAAACCATTTTCTGATTCCTTTCGTGGCATTTGATCGGTTTGCGAATAGGTACTTTCTGTGATCAAGATGTCTATATCTCCTATGTCAAAATCTGCTTTGGGTAACATCCTTGAACCGTTGGGATTAATGTCTCCCGTGTAAAACAGTCGTTTGTCATTAGCTTCTACAAGTACTGTGCTACCGCCTATTACATGACCAGAAGATCGTAATTCGAATGTGGCATTTCCAACCTTTACAGGTTCCTTAAATCTAATCTCCTTGGAATTTCTGAGCATGTTGTTAACATGACCATTATGAAATGAGTGCTTGTTTTTTTCAATCTTCAGCATATCTTCAATCAGTAGCATACTTAGATCAAGGGTTGGGGATGTACAGTAGACGCTAGTATTACCCCCATTAAACAAAGCTGGAACACATCCAGAGTGATCCAAATGAGCATGAGTGATTACTGTAGCATCTACATCTTTTGGTTTAACATGGAGTGGATATAGAGGAGGCTCATTACGTTTTCTACTAAACATAACACCATAATCCAAAAGTAAATTTGTGCCATCACAATTCACAAGAAATCCTGATCTACCAACTTCACCAGCTGCACCCAAAACTTTTATCTTCACGCTCAAAATTCTGAACTTGCACCTTAAAGTCTTCTTAACATAGATGATGAAATTACGATCTGGAAAATCAGCCCAACCTTTAATTAGTGCTAGCTAAGATCAGATCAAACATGGGAAGAACTTATGCAGAATGGGAAGCCACACAAGATAAAGCACTTGTAGCAAAGGTTCGCGCAGGTGATGAGGCTAACAAACCACTATTAAACCAGGTAAACTGGATTTGGGTGAAAAATCTGATGGACAAAAAAGCAGATCTAAATCCATCCTCAGCCGAGTTATTGGACTGGGTAACCTCTGGTCAAATAGAAGCAATGCGAAAATAAACGTGAAATTCACGTATTCTTTTTGTTTTTTTATTTAACTGTAGTTATGTCTAACCGATCAAGTTCTAACATAACCGTGTTATGATTTTCGGTGATGGTTTAAATAGCAAAAATGAAGTTTTAATATGAATAAGAAATGCCAATAGCAATTTTACCAGACGTAGATGAGCAGAGATGTATTGGATGTGCACTATGTGTAGAAATCTGTACAACTCTTGGCCCAGATGTACTCCGTGTAAAACCTGTAGAAGGTTGGAAGAGAGGAAAAGCATTTGTATTTTATCCAGAGAGATGTATCTCTGATGGCGCATGCATTGGTGTATGCCCAACAAAGTCAATCTTTTGGATGAGACCAATGAACTATACTGCAGGACAACCTGTACCTCTTCACAAGAACGGTGTATTCGTTAAAGGATGGGCAGAAGACGCAGCACTATAAGCTGTATCTTTTTTAACCTTTTTTTATTATTTTATTTTTAGAAAAATTTTCTTGCTGTACCTTTTGGTAACAACTTTACAAACGACTTGAGAAAATCATCATTTTTTGATACGTGTAAAACATCAAAATTATTTTTCAAAAAGAAAGCATTCCAATTTTTTTTAAACGTTGGAAAATCTTCTGGCGCGAATTCTTTCCTTGGCATCTCATAGTGGGATGCTGGATACATATCTGAGATCTCCAAAGGTATTATCCCAAGAAATGGATTATAAAAGCAAAACTGGATGGATTCGGAATCCTTGAACTTTTCCCTAAGAATCGAATATTCATTTGTTAGATAAGCTGGTTTGATATCTGTATTTTTAGTTAGAACTGCGATCTTTTTCTTGGTTTTGAACTTTTCTACGGTATTTTTGAATGCAAGTATTTCTGGTCTATATTGGTCCTCTTTTGAAAACAGAAATATGGATCTTTCCTTGAATTTTGGCGTAGTATTTACAAAGTGGCTAGAATTTTTAATGAAAATATCGATTGCCTCAAACAGCTTTGGGTGTGCTCGCATTTTCTTCATTACATATTCCCAAAGTCTTCCCTGATTGATTGATTCCTTGACTCGATCTACTTCAGCCTTAATGGCAAACAAATTATGAAGAGCTATTTTACCTATCTTTTCTTCAGATTCTAATGAGAGTATTTCCTTTGGGCTAAATTTTCTACATACTTCACATGTGCATGAAAAATATCTAATATCTGCAAGGTGACTTGTTTTGTCTTCTTCCATGTATCTATCATGTTTAGCATAAAGTACGTATGATGCTGAATCAAAAGTGTCACATCCAAGTGCTACAGCAAGAGGAATTGTCAAGGGATGACCAGCTCCAAAAAGGTGTAATGGAATTGCATCAGGTATCTCTTTTTTAGCAGTTATTATCATTGATGCTAGGAGCGCATACTCGTACGACTCCATAAATTCAACAGGACTGCCAAGTGCTAGCATTGAAAAACCTTGTTTTACAAGATTCTTGGTAGAATTTTTTACTAATTCTTGATGTTCCCCACCTTGAATTGGGCCAATCCAAACCTGACCATTATTGACACTATTCTCAAGTGTTTTTTTTGAAACATCTAGAGTTTGGTTAACATATGATTTTGCCTTCTTTTTACTGAGACCATAACCAGTAGGTTTGTCTAAAGGTATTGCAAAGTCTGTCATTATTCCTTTTTCGAATTCAGCCATGTCAGCAGGCGCAACATCCACATCACCATATTCTAATACTTGATATCCCCCCGAATCCGTCATAACAGCACCATCAAAATCGATTATGTTATGAATTCCTCTTTTAACTGCATCTTGTCCAAAATTTTTCATTGTGATATAGGCGTTAGTAATTACAAGATCAAAACCAATCTCCTTAATTTTTTTAGTAGGGATTATTTGCTTTACAGGATGAATCACTGGAACGTAAGCAGGCGTTTCAATCTTACCATGATTGGAATGCAAAATACCTATTCTGCCTGCCAGATCACTTTTTTTTATCTCAAACATTCTATAACAATTTTAAATTGTTCTATATTAAATTAGTCTGGGAAAAATTTTCTTAAATCATTTTTTTTAGTTATATCTGCTAACCAATCTACTGCATCTCCCTTGGAAGTTCCATTAATAATACCCTCGATTTTTTTCGTAATTTCTTCAACTGTAAGAGATGTTGTATTGATTTGAAACGTTTTTTCTTCACCAAATTTTTCAATTGAATCATAAGCAATAACACCTAAAATCTCACTTCCAAGATTATCATTTTTTTTACTATCAGAATAATTTCTTTTTTCATAAATCTGAATAAGATCATAAGGGTTCTTTCTAAGAACAATCGCCATCGAAATCAATTCCTTCGAAACTACAAACGGTGCTAAATGTCCAACAATTAATGATTTCTCTGAAATTTTTTCTTTTAGCATTTTTTTCGTTTTCTCAACATCTACATCAATAGAATCATTTTGTTTTGCTGTCCCCACTTTCACAGCTTCTTTGTTAACATCAACAATTTCATAGCCTAGAATTTCAGCAAGTTTTCTAGATACTGTATGTTTTCCCACACCAGGATTTCCTGTTAAAACTAACACAAGTATATTCAAAAGTGCTCGGTTAAAAATTTCTGTAATACTAATATGTATAAACATCAATTCTATGATATGCAAATTGGCCTTCTTGGCAAAGCCAATGTTGGCAAATCAACATTTTTTTCAGCAGCAACTGAAGACTTCAATGCTCAGATAGGAGACTTTCCATTTACAACCATTCAGCCTAACGTTGGAATTGCATATGTTAGCACTACATGTGCTTGTAAGCATTTTAAAATAAATCACAGCAATCCTTTATGCATATCTGGGATTAGGTTCATACCCATCAAACTCATTGATGTTGCTGGTCTTGTTCCCGGAGCACATGAAGGCAAGGGATTAGGTAATCAATTTCTAGATGATGCTAGACAGGCGGATATGTTAATCCATGTTGTAGACATCTCGGGGTCAACTGACATACAGGGTCAGCATGTAAGCGTGGGAACACATGATCCTAGAGAAGATATCAAGTTTGTTGAGGAAGAGTTTGACTATTGGTTTAAACAAATACTGGGACGTGAATGGCAAAAACTCTCCCGAGACATAGAAAAACAATCGACAAAATTAGCGGATGAAATTACAACTCGTTTTAGCGGTCTTGGAGTTAAAAATAATGATGTTCATGAAGTTTTACAAAGTTTAGGTCTGCTAAATAAAAAACCCACTGAATGGGATGATTCTGACATAACTAAATTTGCACAAATGTTAAGGAAAAAGACAAAGCCAATGATAATCGCTGCAAATAAGGCTGATCTGTGTAAGGATTTGGATATTACAAACGAAATACACAAAAACCGTGAAATTGTAAATTGCAGTGCGGAAACTGAGTTAATATTAAAAAAAGCTGCCAAAGCAAACTTGATTGATTATATTCCAGGAAATGAAAAGTTTGTAATAAACAAAAATGTGGATATATCTCCACAACAAAAGAATGCATTAAGTCTTGTAGAAAATCTTTTGACAAAATTAAACTCCACTGGAATTGAAACAGTCTTAAATTCTGCGGCATTCAAGGTTCTGAAACTAATCGTTGTATTTCCTGTTGAAGATGAGACAAAACTATCAAACAAAGATGGTCAAGTACTTCCGGATGCTAAACTCTTACCTGAAAATGCAACTGCAAAAGACCTTGCAGAAACCATACATCAGGATATCGCAAAAGGATTTCTACATGCTATAGATGCCAAAACTAAGCAAAGAATAGGCGCTGATCATCAGTTAAAAAATGGTGATGTGATTAAAATTGTGTCAAGTTTAAGCAGAAGATAGCATGAAATGTCTTGGAGTTGAAAGTACAGCACATACATTTTCATGTGCTGTACTTGAAAGAAAGGGAAAACGTGGTGAAATTCTTTCAGACGTTCGTAAAATTTATGGTCCACCTGACGGTGAGGGGATTCATCCAAGAGAGGCATCTAGGCATCATGTTGAAAATAGCACTATAGCATTAGTTGAAGCACTACAGAAAGCAAATGTGCCTGTAACCGACCTTGACATAATCTCATATGCTGCCGGTCCTGGGCTTGGACCATGTCTACGTGTTGGCGCGGTAGTATCCAGAGCACTTGCATCTTATTATGAAATCCCAATTTTTCCCGTAAACCATGCTCTTGGTCATATCGAACTGGGAAAAATGCTGACGGGAGCAAAAAATCCCTTAGTTTTGCTAGTATCTGGTGGACATACTATGTTACTAGCTTTTTTGAATAAAAAATGGAGGGTTTTTGGTGAGACATTAGATATTACTTTGGGGCAACTACTAGACCAATTTGGAAGGTCTATTGGATTTGCATCTCCCTGCGGAAAAAAAATTGAGGAGCTTGCCGAAAAGAAATCTAACTATATACCACTCCCTTATTCTGTACAAGGAAACGATGTATCATTTTCAGGACTTCTTTCAGCTACAAAAGATGTTGCAAAACAAGGTGTGAATGATGCATGTTATTCACTTCAAGAAACTGCATTTGCAATGATTTGTGAAGCTACAGAGCGTGCCTTGGCTTTTACCAAAAAAAAGGAGCTGATGATAGTTGGTGGAGTTGCAGCAAACAAAAGATTGTCAGCTATGCTGCAAAGTGTATGCAAAAGGCAAAAATGCAAGTTCTTTGTGGTTCCACAAAAATTTGCTGGTGATTGTGGGTCTCAAATTGCTTGGCAAGGATTGCTTGAAGCTTCCGTGAAAAAAGGAGCTAAACTGGAAGATACTTTCGTTAAACAATCTTGGAGACTTGATACGGTAGAAATTACTTATTAGATTATTCTAATCCTCTTCATCTTCTGCTCGGATAAATTCATCATGAGTTTGCGATATAAACTTGCAAAAGTCACGAAAATCTTCTTTGTTAATTACTTTTGTTACCCCATCTTCAATAAATTCAATCCAAACAACTTCACCATCATACCCCGAGAGAAAATCTTCTGTCTCAACTAAAATATTATCATCTTCTTCATCACTCATTTTTTCACCTATTCACAATTCTATTTTTTACTCTCTAAAAAGTTTTCCAGAGTCTTTTCAAATGTTTTTCGCCAGCTTCCGTTGCTAAATACACCAAACTTGTATGTCTTTTCACCATCATTTGTTTTTGCGGTAAAACATACCTTTTTCATCAATAAGCCTTCTTTCCAAACTTTTGTAATATTTTCTAGCGGTACATCTAATATTGTGTCACCTATTGAGCCTGAAAAATCCATGACTCTGGCGTGTTTTTTATCAAACGCAACTCTTTTGTTTGTAAGGGTTAAAATTCCAATTCCCATAGCATCCTCATTGCAATCCTCTTGTCTAACTCTCTTTTCATCCGGATCCATGATAGATTTTAATCTGTTAATCATTGAATATAATATTAATGAAATTAATTAGAAAGGGAGCCGAAGGCGACCTTTATCTTACCACTTGGAATGATAAAGAGGCTATTTTAAAATCAAGAAAGAAGAAAGACTATCGTAATTCATCTCTTGATTACCGTCTTAGAAAACAGAGAACCATAAGGGAATCTCAGATTATGTCTGAAGTAAAAGAATTTGGAATTCGTACACCGTTAATTCATTTCGTTGATATAAAAAACTGTGATATTATAATGCAAAAAATTGATGGTGTTTTGGTTGGCGACCTGTCAAAAACCAAGTTAGTAAATATCTGTAAAAAAATTGGCAAATTAGTCGGCATTATGCATAAAAATGGAATTGTGCATGGCGATTTGACAACCTCAAATTTTATTGAATCTGGTAATAATATTTTCATAATTGACTTTGGCCTTGCAAATAGAACTCTCAAATCTGACGATCATGCAGTTGATCTAAGATTATTCAAAGAAATTCTGAATAGTGCATATGCAGATGTTTTCGAAAAAGCATGGTCTAATTTCTTATCTGGATACAAGTCATCGGTTGGCAAGGAACGTTTTTCCAAGATTACAAACAAAGTTATGATAATTGAAAGTCGTGGGAGATATGCCAAAGTCGTATGATGTGATTTTTGCTTCATCGAACACTCACAAGTACGAAGAAGCGAAAAAAATTCTGGTGGAATTTGATATAGAATTGGGTTTTTTCCAAACAGAATTAGTAGAAATTCAAGACAATTCGTTATCCAAAATAGCACTACAAAAGGCAGAGAATGCATATGAAAAATGTAAAAAACCGGTTATAGT
This sequence comes from Thaumarchaeota archaeon SCGC AAA007-O23, assembly GCA_000402075.1. Taxonomy (GTDB): domain Archaea; phylum Thermoproteota; class Nitrososphaeria; order Nitrososphaerales; family Nitrosopumilaceae; genus Nitrosopelagicus. The sequence goes on along the minus strand of ARWO01000006.1, from coordinate 19,469 downwards.
TGAGGATGATGGACTCTTCATTGATTCGTTATCTGGTTTTCCAGGTCCATACTCATCCTATATTTTCAACACAATTGGAAATAATGGAATTTTAAAGCTGATAGGAGATAATAGAGATGCACAATTTGTAGCAATAATTGCTTTCTGTGATTCTAGTAACGAACCTATATTGTTTGAATCTAGTGTGGCAGGAACAATTTCGAAAAATATTCAAGATGGAGGTTGGGGTTATGATCCAATCTTTATTCCAGAAAATCAAACCAAAACCTATGCAGAATTAGCTGACAAAAACAAGCTTTCTCATAGATATGAATCTCTGAAAAAATTTGCCAGTTGGTTCAACAGTAAGCGGGAATGAAACGATCTATGAATCGTTTTTTATTTTGTAATATCACTATTCTTGATATTTCACTTTCATCCATAACTGTAAAGGCATTATTTTCTTGAACTAGTTTATCTGCAAAACTTCTGACCTCATCCATTTCCAGCATATCTGAATGTTCGAGTCTATTAGTTGATCTTCCTATATGCATGTATGATTTTATCTCAACAAAATGAACATTTGATTTTTGTAAGAGTGATACAAAAGCGGGAATCATTCCTTCATCATCATTATAACCTCTAATCAAAGTAATTCGAAGAACTGTCCTAGTGCCAAGAGTTGATAACATTTTTAGTGTTCTATTCCATCTTTCCCAAGAATCATCATATCTAGGTCTGTTGATTTTCAAAAAAGACTGGTAATCTGCAGCATTGGTTGAAAGATAAAGCTGAGTTGGGAGTGCATCTTCATCTTCAAGTTTTTGTATCATATCTGGTTCCTGACCATTTGTGACCAAAAAAATTGATTTTGTTGCTTCAAGGGATTTCAAATATTTGATAAGTTCTGGTAATTTTGGATACATTGTTGGTTCCCCAGATAGTGAAATTGCATAATGGTTTGGAAGTAACGATTCATCCAATTTCTTTTTGTCTTGATTAGGATCACCATAATGCCCCATGATCAATTTTTTTCTCTCTGCCATCAATTTGGTCATAATATCTTCTGGTTCGGCAACATTTTGCGGTTGCATTTCCATCGAGTCATAAAATTCCATTGGACGCCAGCAGTATACACATCTATTCTCACAATACATTCCAGCAGGAGAAAATTCCATACAACTATGCGTACTAATTCCATAAAACTTGTGTTTGTAACATGTCCCTTCACCTCTAAATGATTTTTTTGTCCAATGGCATAATCCCACGGTGGAATGATCAGCTACGCCATACTTTGCCTTCTTGAGTTGTTTTACGATAGAAGACCTGATTTGAATTAATTCTGGTTCTTTTTCGACAACTTCACCAGAGCAACTCATACTGAAAATCAATCTGCAGGCTTACTTAAGTTTGCATATACTATCAAAGGATGGAAACATTCTATTAGAAAATAAACAAAAATGAGTAATGGACATCTTGAAACTCCTGCCGGTGTTTGTTTTGATTCTATCCAGTTTTGGTATTCCTATGCCCATGGCGAATGCCGAAGATGTGACAGAAACATTTGAAGGTGGCATGGATTTACAAATTACTTATCCTGAATCAGTAATGATTGGCAGAACGTTTTCAGTTGCTATACATTTAGAGAACAATGGTTGGGAAAATAAGCAAGACATCTCATTTACAATAACAAATCCAGATTCAGCTTTTATAGCATTAGGCTCTGAAATTCATCAAATACCAGAACTGACAACTTCAAGTTCGTTTGGAACAACGCTTGATTATGAAGTTTCCAAGAATACAAACGAAGGAAAACACTTTCTTAACGTTTCATACTCTCAGGTTCTAGTTAGTAACAACGTTGATCCTATGCCTGCAACCAAAACTACAATTGCGTTGCCAATTATGGTTCTAAAAGAACCAGTTGTAACGATTCAAACAACCACGCCAGAATCAATCTTTTCAAATACAGAATTCCCATTTGAGGTAAGTGTAATTTCTCAGGACATCGATCTCAATGACTTGACTGTGCAAATAATTGTGCCACAAGATATTGAATTCAGGGGAGACACATCATATACGATCTCACTATTAGAAAAAGGAACACCATTTAACATAAAGGCGGAAATGATTACTCCTTCTAATATTTCTACAGAGCATACAATACCTGTCAAGGTTATGGTAAGTTATACTGATGATCTTGGTGATGAAAAATCCGATTCTTCGTCAGTACCACTATTACTTCGTCCAAAAACTTTCTTGGAGATTACTAATGATGGTGGATTATGGATAGGAGATTTTTTCATAGCACCATATGTTAGCATTGGTACAATAGTTGGAATACCTGCGGGAACTATATTTTCATTATTACTCAAAAGAGCAGTAGAAAAAAGGAAGAAAAAATCTTAAATCAAGAAACCATTTTCATGAGCTGAAAGGTGTATATTGGATATTTCAGTCACTCATGCATGCTCAAGACAGTTAGTATAGCAGGCATTGAGGAACAAGGAGTTCCATTTAAGAAAGAAAGTATTGCGCTTGATGAGGCTGCACAAACAATTTCTATTGGAAATCTTACGTGGATTGAATGTGTCGTAGATGATATTGTTACCGAGACACCAAAGATTCTTGAAAAACTTGACATCAAAATGGATCCTAAGGTTCTACTTTCAGGATATGTTTCAGCATACGAGGATGCTGGTGATACACTTGGTATAATGTTACCTTTTATTGTTACAGGAGATAGCAGAACACAAACATCACCAGTTTTGATTTTCATGAAAAAAGATCTGATAGTAACTATTCATGACGATTATGGAGGAAAAATCACAAAACTTTACAATTATTCTAACTCATTGATGAGAAAACTTCCGAAAGAGCCAGAACAATGGGCAGATAGACAAACCATTTTGTTATTTAGGCTAATGGATGAAGTCAGTGAGACAAACTTTTCCAGTTTAAGAACAATTGTTGAACAGGCAGAACAGCTAGAAATAGATCTTGCTGGTTCAAGACAAGCTGAACGTGACATTGGTTTTGAGATATCTAATATGAAAAGATCATTACTGACATTTCTTAATGCTGTTTGGGCTACTCATGACACAGTTAGAAGTGTCAAATTTGGCGATCCTGACATGCTAACTGACGATGATGATGTTCTGGAAAAGTTTGAGGTAATTTTAGGACGACTTGACAGACAAATCCAGATGGCTGAAAATGTTATGGACATAATTTCTACAGGAATAACTATTTTACAAACTGAAACTTCCAACAAATTAACAAAACTAATTGTCTGGCTAACAGTTGCGGCAACTGCTGTTTTGGTACCTAACACAGTAGCTACTATTTTTGGAATCCCAGACCTTCAGCTTTCATGGAGTTGGGTTGCCCCAATATTGGTTATTTCAACTGTAATATCAGCCATTGTGACTTATCGCTTTACAAAGCAATTTAGTGTAAATCCATTTGGATCAAAAAGACTCCAACGTATTGGAAAGAAATTTAGAAGAAAATAATCTAGCTCTAGTACCAGGGAACTAAGTAGACAAAGCCAGTATACACTAATGCTACAGTTACTGCCATGCCAAACCACCACCATTTCATAATTCAATTTTTTACTAGTCAATAATAAATTTAAAGTATTTCCTATACAAACAACTTTTCTTTGTAAGTTAAGATTATTAGAAGAAACAAAGGCAAAATATCTGTGGCCTTCGTGGTGCAGTGGTAGCATAGGGGATTGTGGATCCCCGGACAGGAGTTCGATTCCCCTCGAAGGCCCCTGTTTTATGTTAAAAAATTCCGTATTTGCTTGATTCCATCTCTTCTTTAATTGCCAATTTTGCCTTTAGATTTTTTTCTTGTACCTGTTGTGAAAACCAAGTCAGGAACTTCTTTTCTAAGCCTTTTCCCTTTAGTTTTTGAAAGCTCTCTCCAACTTGGTTGGCTAGTTTTTCAACCAATACTTTGTTTACTGAAACAATGTAAAAATGCCAACCAAACGCAAATTCTGAATCCGTAATAACAAATCCGTTTTCTTCATGTACCATCTCTCCAAGTCTTGTCAGTATAGATCTAATACCATCACTTGATTGATCGTAATTTGTAGCAGATACGTTAATGTTAATCCGTTCTTCCATAATTAATCAGGTTTGAATTAAAATTTAAGGTTGGTGTCATTTAACAAATGTTCAACTTCAATACCAAAATTTCTTTTTAAAATTTCCATATAGTTTTTAATTGGAACTGGAATATCGTCCTCACATGTAATACCAAGGTTTTTTGCATTAATCCATATTACCAGTGATTGTAAAATAGTTAAGAATCTATCATTTTCTGTATTATGTGATGCAACTGCTTTTGTATATCTCTCCGCATATTCCCAGGCAGCAACAAAATCAATGCATTTTATTCCAAAAGTTGCTAGAAGCTGTTCCTTTAGGTTAGCATGTTTGAAAGGAACTTGGTTTATGATATATGGAAAATCTACTTGAGCGGGGAGGCATTCAGGAAGCGGACCCCAAATTGTAACTATTTTACACCCATCTTGTAGACTTTGAAACCTCTTCTTCATTTTTTCAATTATTTCTATATCCGTAAACCAAAACAGTATTGCAGTAGCATCATCAATTTTTGCTGTTACAGCATCTTGACATAAAAAGTTCTCACCATTCAAATCATTCTTTTCTGCAAGTTTTTTTGCTTGTTGGATTTTTTCCTTGCTGTTATCCACACCTATTGCTTTTTTAACATGAAATTCCTGTAATGCTATTTTAATTCCTTCACCATCACCACAGCCTATATGATAAAAAACATCATTTTCATTAAGATTTAAAAATTCAAAGATTTTCCTAAAGGAACGTTCCGGAAGCTGAACTTCGTTGCCAGAAATTATATCATTCGGCAGAGATTTAATATATTCTTCAATCTTCACAAGAAATCATAAACCTACTAGGAATTTATTCTCTTATGCTTTCTAATGTTGATACAGCCTGCCATAAAGAGGTTCTAACGTAAGATGGCAAATTAGGATCCTGGGTTACATCATCAAGTAAGCTAATTGTATTTGCTGCACGTACAGAGATTGAATATTCATCTGATTTTAATTGTTCAACTATATCTGCAATGTTTTTTCGAATGTTTTTGGGAGTTGAAGGATTAGTAGCTATTTGGTTAAGTGTGGATACAGAATTATTAAGAAATTCAAGGTTTTGCTCTTTAGTTGCCATTTTCTTATTTAATACTATTTTGTCGTAATTTTAAGTCTGCGTCTCTACAAATATGTCGTCTGACTCAATTACCACTTTGTATGATTTTAAATCATTAATTTGCACTGGAAATTTTACTAGTTTTCCATTCTTGCATTCAAACTGTGCACCATGCCAATCACAAGTTATTGTAGAACCATCAAGTTTTCCTTCTGAAAGACTTCCACCTGCATGAGTGCATGTATCATCAACTGCAAAGCAGTTCCCATCAATATTTATAACAATTATTTCGTTTCCATCAACTGAAACTTTTTTCATCTGACCAGACATAATTTCAGTTGTTTTACCTACAAGAATTTTTGCCATGAATGGATTAAATTTAATTGTTTTAAATTATTTCTAGTCAATAAACTTGACAACGTTTTGAATCTTTCCTAGTTTTTCTATCTCCATATCAATTTTATCTCCATCTTTAAGAAATGGTGTATCTGGATTATTCAATGCTACGCCTTCTGGCGTTCCTGTTGAAATTATGTCCCCCTTTTCTAATGTCATTATCTTACTCAGTTTAGAGACTATGGATGGTATTTTTATGAACATGTTCTTTGTAGACGAATTCTGTCTAACTTGTCCGTTTATTCTTGTTGTCAGATGTAAATTTTCTACATCTGGTATTTCTTCCATACTTGTTATCCAGGGACCACAAGGGGCAAAGGTATCAAGCGATTTTCCGCGCGTGTATTGTTTATCTTGCATTTGTATATCTCTAGCAGAAACATCATTGAAAACCATATAGCCAAAAATGTAGTCTTTTGATGAAATTTCATCTACATTTTTGCAAGTCTTACCAATTATAACAGCAAGCTCAATTTCATAATCCAACTGTTTGACAAAATTAGGACATCTAATCTCTGAACCAGTTCCGCATAACGTCGTTCTTGGTTTGATAAATATTACAGGTTCTTTTGTGGACACATAGTTTTGTTCTTTCGCATGTTTCGGGTAGTTAAATGTAAGACAAATTATTTTTGATGGATTCGGAAGTGGATGAAGTAATTTGAATTTTCCAAGTTTGTCCTGAAAAGACGCAGAAGATATTTTATCCTTTATTTCATCATACCACCCCTCAAATAGAAAATCCATGATGCCCAATGGAAGTGGAACACCAGTTTGGTATGTCATGTTTTCTTTTGTTGCAACATTACCATCTTTTATCAAACCATAGGTTTCATTACCATCTTGCGTTAATCTTGCAATTTTCACGTTAATCACTTGTGAGTAAAAATGGCTTGTTTAGATGAGTCTTTTCGGCAATATCCAAATCTAACAAATTGTATCTCTTCATCATTCTTTAATTCTAAATAATGAGGTTCTGTATACACCTGAATTTCTTCTAGGCTTTCTTCATTAAATTTATCATCCACAAACAGTTGTTGTGGTATGAGAATTTTTAATTCATGGGCATTTTTTTCAGAAACCCATTGTAATTTCATGAACTTTACATCATGCTCATCACCAGTAAATTCTCCAGTTATTTCTGAATTTGTGGATGTGATTTTTACATTACCTAGTCCAATCAATCGTAACTGATCTCCTGTCTTAAGATCTTTAACATCTTCAGACGATAGAAAAACACTGTCTCCTACCATAACTTCTCTTGTTCCCATTTTATTAGACGGGTGGTTAGGAAGCTCTACGGAAGAACTAGGCAGATTACTAATTTTTAATGTTCTAGGATCCTTTACCATGAATAACCTGATACTATCTCCGTCCACAATTTTTCGATTAAATGCTTCAAGTGAATCAAATGGTGCTAAGGTATCTGCTTTTGTAAGACTCAAAGACAGTGTGAACTTTCTAATTGCCTCTGGGGTAATTCCGCGTCGCTTTAGAGCTTCTAATGTTGGCAATCTTGGGTCATCATACCACGAAACCTTTCCTTCGTCTATCAAAGGTCTTAAAACCCTTTTTGAGACTGGCATGCCCTTGAACTCCAACCTTGAAAATTCTAGCATTTTAGGATGTTTCATACCAAGAGCATCCAATATTGCATGGTACAGTTCGTTTCTTAATTCATATTCTTTGCTTCTTAATGCGTGGGTTATACCGTCCGTATAATCTTCAACAGCAACTGCAAAATCATAACTTGGCCAAACTCTGTATTTTTCCGCCAAACGTGGATGCCTTGCATCGTTGATTCTAAAGAGTATGGGATCTCGCATTACAGTGTTCTTAGATTCCATGTCTCCACGGAACCTAACAATTGCTTCGCCAGGTTTGTATTTATCAAACATCTGTTTCCACCTCTCTTCATTTTGCTTAACATCTCCTGCACTGCATTCGCAAGACATCATCTCTCTCCTGTTTTTGCTTATGGTGTCACGTTTACACGTACATACATATGCATTATTTTTCTTTATCATCTCCACGCATTTATCATAAAGCAGCTCGATATCATCAGTAGTATTTTTTTCCTGATCAAATTTTATCCCAAGCCAATCAAGCCCCACTTTTATGGCAGCCCAGTATTCTAATCTTGTATCCTCTGGATTAGTATCATCAAATCGTAAAACTAGTTTTCCGCCATACATTTTGGTATATTCCTCGCTAATTATAGCCGCTTTCGCATGACCAATGTGAGGATATCCATTAGGAGCAGGCGTAAATCTAGTTACCACCTTACCCTGTTCTGCACCTTCCAAAGGAGGCAAGCCTACTCTTTCCTTCTTCACAGGTTCCTTCACATTAAGAATTTCAGGGAAATTATTTTCAATCTCAGTTTTTTGTTCTTCAATTGACATTCCATTAACTTGAGAAACAATTGATGCGATTTCTGGAATAGCGTCTTTAACATTACTCTTGAGTTCAGGTATTGTTCCTAAAGATTTTGATAGTACAGCTTTATCTTTTGTCTTACCATCATGCTTAACCGCATTCTGTAAAGCTATTTTTCTAATCTCTTTCTTTAAATTATCATCCAAGCTACAAACGCCTTTTGATAACAAAATCCAATAATGAAATTATTTCATTTTTTGCAGGACCAGTGTATGTCCTAAGTGATTTTTCAGCTTGCTGTGCATATTTCAATGTCATGCTTCTAACTTCATCTTCTACACCCAATGAACGAATAACATTCACTGCCAGATTGATTTGTTGTTTTGAAGCTTTGGAATTTCCAAAAACGCGCATTATTGTTTTCCTATTCTTGCCTTTCGCCTTCTTAATTGCAAGAATGATTGGAAGTGATTTTTTACCTTCACGTATGTCGTTTCCTACTGGTTTTTTTGTGACTTTACTGTCACCAATAATTCCAATAAGATCATCCGTGATTTGGAATACTATTCCAAGATTCCTTCCAAACGATGAGAGATTTTTCACATCATTTTGTTTTCTTTTTGCACAAATTGCTCCCATGGCACATGAAACCTCAAAGAGAACCGCAGTTTTCTTTTCAATCATTTTGATGTATTCTTTTCCACTTGGAATTCTCTTATTTTCAGCAAATTTAATGTCATTAACTTGCCCTTCACAAATCTCAACACATGTTTTGGCTAATTTTGATACTAGCTGTGTTGTATAATTAGAAGACAGTTTTGATTTAGATGAAATAGTATGGTATGCTTTTGAATACAAAACATCGCCCGCAAGAATTGCTAGTGGCATATCGAATTTTTTGTGTGTAGTAGGAACCCCATGTCTCATCTCATCATTATCCATAATGTCATCATGTACCAGCGTAAAATTATGGATCATTTCAACTGCGCTAGCGGCAGCAATTGCATTAGATTGTTTTCCGCCAAGCATTTGGCAGCTCTTTAAAACTAAAAACGGTCTTAGACGCTTACCGCCATGAAGGATTAGATGAGAAGCTGCATCATACAGCTGTTTTGGATCACCTTTGAGTTCTTTTTTTAGGAACTTGTTGACAAATCCCGCATTTTTCTTAATAGAATTTGAATCTTTCATCCGTCAGACACTCTTCTCCAATTATTGTCAGGTATGTAATGCTTAATTGCATTTTTGTATATTGAATCATTTTTAGTCCAGTTTTTAATTAAACTAAGAAATTTATCATCAACATCAATAGATCTATCTAGAAAATAAAGCGCGATTACCATCCACGGGCAGTACACATCCATATTTTGTTCAAGCTCATTCTTTAATTCATCCGGGTCAATCCATTTAATCTCAGAAATCTCATCTTTGATCAAACACGTCTCATCAAAATCATCTACGATTCCAATCAATGTTCCACATATTTCATTTTCAGAACCAATGTCCTTGTAAGGAACGTGATACTCGAATTTGTTCATATAATTCATTTTGCAGTCTATTCCTATCTCTTCAGGCATTCTACGTTCTGCAGATGATACATAGGTTTCAGACTCCCTTGGATGACTTGCAACTGTTCCATCCCAATAACCCGGCCAAAGCATTTTCCTATCACTTCTTTTGGTTAACAGTAATTTTCCTTCACCATTGAATATCAAAGCGGTAAATGCCCTGTGAAGCTTTCCGTTTGGTAGATGGCATTTTACTTTCTCTTCTTTTCCAATTGGATGGTCATTTTGATCAACTAGGATAACATATTCATCCATACTATCACCTAAACAGTGTACCTTCAAACTTTTTACCAGAAGTAGCATCAATGATCCTCTGAGGCTTGTTACCGTTTACAAAAAACACTTTCAGACCAGACTTTGACATCTTTGTTGCCTCTGAAATTTTTCGAGTCATTCCTCCAGTTACATCCATCCTGTTTTTACTGATTGACGGTTTTTCCTTTTTGAAGTCATAAATCAATTTTTTTGACTTTGTATCAGAGTACACTCCATCTACATCCAGAACAAAAACTGATAATCTTGGCTTCAGTATTTTTCCAATTGTAGTCATTATGACATCTCCAGATAAAATGTAAGATTTTTTTTGACTATACCATAATGCATCGCCATATGTAATTGGGATAAGACCAGACTTTGCAATCTCGCCAATCTTCTGAATCTTATTTCTAATAGGCTTGTTTCCGTTCATAAAATCAGTAGGTGGTAGAGAGTATGTGTTTAGCTTGTTTTTCGCGGCATTGTCCAAGATAATTTTGTCCAGTTCTATCATGGAATTTTTCACGACTGAGAGTCCTTTCAAGCTGTATTTTGCTGGTTTTGTGTGCATACCATATTTCACAGACCAGTAATGACCGTACGAACCACCACCATGGACCAAGATCTTTGGCTCATCAATCTTCTTGATCTGTTTTAGAATATTGTCGATTGTCTTTCTTCTCGCTGATTGTGGCTTTCCCTTATTTGTTATAATTGAGCCTCCCAATTTTATTAGAATCATTCTTCTATCGTACTCCACACTACTCCCTTTGTATCAATTTTTGCTGAAAAATATTCCTTATCCTTTGGTAAAAGTGCAGTCACTTTATCCATATTTTCATCCTTAACTAGTGCAATAATACATCCACCGTCACCAGCTCCTGTGATTTTTGTACCCAATGAGATTTCTTTGAGGGAACTTATCATATCGCGTAACGTATCATTTGAAATCTGAATTTCTTCAAGATATTTCTGATTCTCTGACATTTTTAACCCAAATGCAGTAGCATCGTTATTTTTCATGGATGTAACCACTTCATCAATTAATTTGGTTTCAAGATCACATAGTTGAGAAAACCTCTCTTCATCATTTTCTTTGAATTTATTGACCTTCTCAACACTGTTCTTCGTGTTGTGCGGAATCATGGAATTTGCTATTAGAAGATTCAGATCAAAAGTGTTATCAATTTTCTCAATACTAGGATATTCAATCATTCCACCATAAGTACAGACAGTACAATCTGCACCAGATGTATCAGGAAAGATTGTTTTTTCAGCCTCTATTGACATTTTTAAGATCTCTTCAGACGATAGTTCATTGAATAATTCGGAGATTGAAGCAGCTGCGGCAACACAGCATGCTGACGATGATCCAAGTCCTACCCCAATTGGAATATCAGAATCTATTGTAATTTCTAACCCACTAACATTTTGCTCAGAATTAATTATTTTATTTGCCAGATAAACAAATGGTCTAAATTCACTCTTCACTTCTTCATACGAAGATGAAATGGGTACTTCAATCGTTCCCAATTGTGAATTTACCATTATGGTTTTATTATTTGTAAAAGTTGACGTGACTGTTACCCTTTTGTCTATTGCAGCAAGAATCGCTTTAGTTCCATGAACAACAAAATGTTCTCCAAACAGAATTATTTTTCCCGGCGCTGATGCTATTGATTTCAATATTTTGGCTTAAGGTATTGCTCTATAATTCTTCTTCCACTTCGGCAGTCTTGGTTTCAAAGTCTTCAATTTCGTATTTCATTGTTCCTGAATCTTGAAGAATTTCACGAGCTAATAACCAATAAACTGTCGCTAATGATTTTCTTCCTCTATTATTAGCGGGAATAATCAAGTCGAGTTTTGATGTCACATTATCAGTATTGGCAATTCCTATTATCGGAATTCCCGCATTTGTAGCTTCAGTGATAGCCTGAGCATCAACCTGCGGATCAGAGACTAGGATTAGTTTTGGTTCTGAATAATATAGCAGTGATGGGTTTGTAAGTGTCCCAGGCATGAATCGTCCTAACATTTTTTCTGCACCAGTTAATTCACAGAACTTTTCAATTGGTTTGGTTGCATAGGATCTTCCGGAATATACAATCACTTTCTTAATGTCATATTTTTTTATAAATCTAGCAGCAGTCTGAATTCTGTCTAAAGTAATATCCAAATCAAGTAGGTAAAGACCTTCAGGGTTGGCTTGTGTAATATATGGAATCATAAACTTTGTTTTCACTTCAGTACCTACTCTAATTCCAGTTGTAAGAATTTTCTTTTTAATTTCTTCGTGTTCTGCTTGTTGGCTCATTTGATTTTTAAACCTCAGCCATGCCTTGTATTAAATCATGCTCTGAAAGACGGATTAACTCGTTTAATTTTGCAACTCTCTCTCCTCCAACAACACCGACTTTTAACATCTTGGAATTAGTTCCTATTCCTATGTGAGAGATCTGTGAATCAATTGATTCCCCAGAGCGATGTGATGTGATCAATTTAATGTCGTTGTTATCTGCTACTTTGGCAAATTTTAACGCGTCATACAGGCTCCCAGCTTGATTTACTTTTAAAATTGCAGCGTTGCACGATTTATTTTCAATTGCTTTTTTTAGTATGTCTTTGCTTGTTACGGTTAGATCATCACCAGTTATCATAGTTTTAGGGAATTTTGAGACCAATTCAGACATATCCCCAAATGCTTCTTCATGTACCGCATCTTCTGCATAAATTAATTTGTATTTTTCAATAATACTAGCAGCAAATTCAATTTGCTTTTCTGGTGTATTTTCAAATCCCGCTCTTTCATATACGTACAAATGTTTTTCTTCATTCCATTGAGTTGATGATGCAAAGTCAACCCCTAATGATACATCCTTTCCTAAAGTGTACCCCAAATTTTCACAAGCCATTGCACAAAGTTCTAATGCTTTTTCATTATCACATTTTGGAGCCCATCCTCCTTCATCCCCTCTTCCATTTGTAAAATTGGGGTCGGTTTTTTCTATCACATTACGTAATTCTTTATGAACTTTGAAATTTGTTTCAATAGCATCTCTAATCGTTTTAGCACCAGGAGCAGAAATTAGAATTTCTTGTATGTCTGGCGTTCCAGGTCCCGCATGCACCCCACCGCCTAAAATATTTCCTATCGGGATTGGGAATCTATATTCATCTTGTTCTGAAATTAATTCGAACAATTGCTTTCCAACTGCTTTTGATGCTGATTCCATTGAAGCAATTGTAATTGCATAAGCTAGACCTCCACCAATCTTAGAATAGTTAGACGTTTGATCTATCGCCTTTAACGTTTCATCAATAGATTTCAGGTCACTTGACTCAAATTCAAGAAATTTCTTTGAATTTTCGTTTAAAATACGGAGGCTTTCCTCTGGACCACCTTCCGGAAAGCTGACAGCTTCATATTTTCCAACACTTGCACCAGATGGCGCAGATGTTCTACCTAGGTATTGGTTGTCAGAAATAATGTCGACTTCTATAGTTTTGGTACCCCTACTATTATGAATTATCCTACCTCTAATTGACGTAATTTTAGCCAATCTATTCTAACTCTGATTGAATGTCTATATTCCTTTTGTACATAGCCTCATAAAACGGAAGCACTTGTTGTATTGTTTCTACTGTTGTTAACAACATTCTTCGACAGCAGTACCTTTTGATTCCTAATGAATCTAATACTTTTGCAGGTTCTTCACCAGATTTTACCTTATTCTGATACTCTTCAAATTTATCAGATACAGTGTTACCACACGTAAAACATCTTACTGGTACTAGCACATTTTCAAAAAAGAGTTAAGGATTATAAAAACCCTGCACGGAAATTATTTGCGGGTGTCGCCCAGCCTGGCCAAAGGCGCTAGCTTGAGGGGCTAGTCTCTCAGGAGTTCGTGGGTTCAAATCCCATCGCCCGCATTTCTAAAAATTATAGGATTATTTTTTTGTTAAAGCTTTGACGAAATGGTTTCTTCTAATTTCTTCGGTAATCACAGCTCTTGTTTCCTCTACAAGAACACGGTTAACATCCAATTTTCTTCTTGTTTCCTTTACTATTTTATCATACATTGCAAATGGATAAAGAGCCTGATAGAGATTTTCCATAACATTAAAAATTCTATCAGCTTTCTTCAGTTGGTCATTTCTGATATTATCTAATACAAGTCTTTTAAGCTCACCAATACAATCAAGCAATCCCAAAATGTATGATGCCTCTGAAACTTTTAGAGATTTCAATGAAGGAATTTCCTTATTTTCTATAACTGCCAAAAATGAATGAGCTTCAACAAATTCTTGTTCAGGTGTGATAAGATATTTTTTAAAATTATTCTTCGCTTTTTTTTGGTTCACTTTTAAAACTGCTTCTGCCTTCTTGATTTTTTCTCTTGCTAATCTAAGATCACCTTTATGAGATGCTATGATGGAATGACTGCATAAAATTACAACATCTCTTGTATTTTTTATCAAAAATTCTCTTGACGCATTTGAAGCTTGTAGGGACTTTGAAATTCTCGGCAGCGATGATTTTACATTCTTTAATGTCATGACTTGTTTTAAAAAAACTGGGATAAAGTCGTTTGCCAAAGGGCTTAATTGCCTTATTAATTTGGTTTAGACATGTGCATAACTGTCAAGCAAATGATGCAGATTGAGGAAAATGGTCATCAGATGGGGTTTTTGAGAAAATTTATGATGGAAAATGCTGGTGCGGCAGCAGCAAAAAGAATAGAGGAAAAATTTCCTATGATGATTCTGGAAAAAGGAATTTTAGTTTTTGCTGGGCTCGGAAATAATGGTGGTGACGGTTTAGTAATTGCACGACATTTGGCGGGATATGGATTAAACGTTACTGTTTTTCTTTTGGGCGAACCAGATAACATTAGATCAGAAGAATGTTCATGGAACTGGAGTTTGTTAGAAAAAATGAAATCAGTAAAATTACTCAGTGGTGGAAATCTTGAAGATCTTAACAATTTAGAATTTGAAATAATAATAGATGGAATTTTAGGAACTGGAATTTCAGGTGAAATAAGGGAGCCACATGCATCTGCCATCGAATTTATCAATGGAAAAATATGCCACGTTGTAGCTGTTGATGTTCCATCAGGTCTTAATCCTGATACAGGTGAAGCCAATAAACGATGTGTAAATGCTCTCATGACAGTTACGTTTCACAGAATGAAGGTTGGTATGCCAAAAGCAAAAGATGTATGCGGTGAAATTTTTGTTGAAAAAATTGGGATTCCTCCAGAGGCAGAGATTGGTGTTCTATGAAGGTGTATCAGATTCCAGTAGGTCCAATGCAGAATTTTTCATATATTGTTGAAGACGAATCTACACATGAAGCAATTGTAATTGATCCATCATGGGATTTGGAAAAGTTAACTGAAATTATCAACGAACAAAACCTCAATCCAAAGTATATCATTAATACTCATTGGCATGATGACCATACCAGAGGAAATGAGGATTTGGCAAAAGAACTTAGTGTAAAGATTGTTCAGCATAGTGCATCACAACTAAAAAATGACTTGACAGTTTCAGACGGAGATTCTATAAAATTTGGCTGTTCTGAACTTGCTGTATATCATACACCTGGACATTCTAAAGACAGTATTTGTCTAGTGGGTGACGGAAAAATTTTTTCAGGTGATACCTTGTTTGTAGGAAATTGTGGTCGAATTGATTTACCAGGAGGAAGCGCAAAGGAACTTTATCACGGTTTGTTTGATGTTATTGCAAATCTTAGTGATGATTTGGTTTTGTATCCAGGTCATGATTATGGTTCATCTTCAACCTCTACTATTGGAAAGGAAAAGCAAACAAATCCTGTAATGCAAAAGACATCTGAGAATGAATTTATTGAACGAATGGGTGGTTAATCATATCTGACATTAAAATTCATTGCAATGAGGAAAAAGGACAAAAATTCATAAAAGATATTGAGCAGAAACAATTTCTTTTTTCATTTGTAATTTCCTATACAGAAACATGTGAAATTCCCGGAATTACAGTGGCTGGAGCTGATGCAGATTTCATCAAATTTACTCCAGCTGCAGACGCGGAATTTCTTCACTATGGTTCCTGTAAAAGTATAGATATGATTCCGATGACACCGGATGGAAAACCAACACCCGCTCTCCTGACCAAGGCAGCTTTGGAATCAGCAAGTATCCCACAAGTAATTATTAATGCTGGAAGCAAAATTTCTCCAAAACTCCCATATTTTCAAACCGATATCACTCCTGGTAAAAATATAGCCATAGAACCTGGACTTGAACAGTCTAATGTCATGCACGCTATTGACTGTGGCAGGATACTTGGCAGAACGTTAGCTTCATGTACTGATTGTCTTATAATTGGCGAAAGTATTCCTGCGGGAACTACTACTGCGCTTGCTGTTTTGAAAAGTTTGGGAGTAGATGCACATGTAAGTTCAAGCATGCCCAAAAATCCTCAATCATTAAAAAATGGAGTTGTTGAAAAGGCACTAAAGCGTTCTGATTCTAAAGAGCCATATGATGTGATAGCAAATGTCGGTGATCCAATGATACCGTTTGTCGCGGGAATGTTAAGCACTGCCTCCGAGATCACAAACGTAATTTTAGCAGGAGGTACTCAGATGGCTGCAGTTCTTGCTCTAGCAAAATCAACAGGGTATGATGAGAATAGAGTTGCAATAGGTACCACATCATACATAATTGATGATAAAGATGCGAACTTGTTGGATATGGTGAAATCAATTTCTAACATTCCTGTCTTATCTGTTGACCCAAAACTGAAGGATTCAAAGTTTGATGGTTTACGTGCTTATTCCAAAGGATTTGTAAAAGAGGGAGTTGGAGCAGGCGGAAGTATGATTGCTTCAATTCTCAAAACTGGTATAGATTCAAAAAAATTGTTAGAATTGATTGACAAAGAGTATTCACGAGTTACTACTTCACAGTAACAGACTTTGCTAGATTTCTTGGATAGTCAGGGTTAGTTTTCTTTTCTAATGCAGAGTAGTATGCCAATAGTTGGATTGGAATAATTTCAATTATTGGGTATAATGATTCAGCAATTGGAGGAATCTTAACCCAATAATCATATACATCACTTTCTCTATCTGAAATTCCAATAATTTTTGCACCCCTTGCTTTAATTTCATTGGCGCTGTTTAACGTGTCGTTATACGTTGAATCATTTGGATTAATTATTATCACATAGACGTTTGAATCCATTAAAGCTAACGGTCCATGCTTTAGCTCTCCACCTGCTATACCCTCTGCATGAATGTATGAAAGTTCTTTTAGTTTTAGAGCAGCCTCTCTGGCAATTGGAAGATGAATTCCTCTTCCAAGAACATAGATGTCTGTTATATCCTTAAGATCCTTAGCTATTTTTTTTATCTTTGATTGATTTGATAGAATCTGGGAAATTATTGATGATATGTTTTCCCAGTCTGGATTAATGCAACCATTACACAGTTTATCAGTGATTTTGTATAGTATTGCAAGTTGTGACGTAAAGCTCTTTGTTGCAGCAACTCCAATTTCTGGCCCACAATTTAATCCAATTACTAATGATGATTCTTGTGAAAGTGATGAGTTTAGATGATTTACAATTGACAAAACTTTTGCATTTGATTCTTTAGCAATTTTGACAGCTTCTAACACATCAGCGCTTTCACCACTTTGTGAAATAGCAATAAGTGTTGAATCAGATTCAATATCATCTGGCGAAAACGGTAATTCACTTGCAATTACGGTATTTATCTTAATTTTTGCAAATTTTGACATTAGATATTTTGCTATTTCAGCCGCATTGTAACTGGTTCCACTTCCAGTAATGTACAAATTTTTTGCTTGCTTGATACCGTCAACAAATTGTTGTATTTGATCGTTGTTACCTGCTTGTGATATTGAATCAGGCTGCTCTGAAATTTCCTTTAGTGTAAAATGTGCATAATCACCCTTGTAAACATCTGCAAATTCTTTTGAAACTTTTGTAATTTGATATTTAACAGACGAGCCATCAAAACCAAAAGTATGTATTCCAGTATCATTCAGAATTACAAAATCTTCATTATCCAGATAAATCGCATCATCTGTTTTTTCTATGAACCCCAGTACATCACTAGACAAATAGTAGCTGTTCTTTCCTACTCCTACAATTAGCGGTTCATGAAATCGCGCACCAGCAATAGTACCATCTTCAAAAATTACTACAAAAGAATAATGCCCTTTCAGCTGTGCAACTGTTTTAATGATAGCCTGTTTTACATCTGGGGTTTCATCAAAATTTAGTTGAATTAGATTAGCGATAATTTCCGTGTCAGTCTCACTATGAAAATCAAAACCTTTTTTTTGCAAATCTGATTTTAACTCTTCAAAATTTTCAATGATTCCGTTGTGAACGATTGCAATTTTACCAGAATTGCTTGAGTGTGGGTGTGCATTTTTTTCAGTTACTTTACCATGTGTTGCCCATCGTGTGTGACCTATGCCAATGTTACCAGGAAGTCCATCAAGTTGTATAGCATTATTTACCTCTACTACCTTTCCAACTCCTTTTCTAAGCAGAATCTGGTTTTTTGATTTAGTTGCAATACCTACGCTATCATAACCCCTATACTCCATCCTTTGTAATCCATTGACTAGTATTGGTGCTGCAGAATTCTTTCCACGGTAACCTATAATTGAACACATTTTGATTCTTAAGAAATTAGATTTTTGTGTATTGATAAGCTTAACTTATGATTATTCAGTTGATTCTTTCTCTGCATCTTGTTTAACTGGTGATTCTTTCTCTGCATCTTGTTTAACTGGTGATTCTTCATTTTTAGATTGATCATTGGTTTCAGACTCTAGGTTTTCTGTTTCAGGACTTCCCAAATCTGATTCTGGTTTGGATAGTGTTTCGTTAAAGCGTGATTCAGGGATTAAACGAATCTTTGCTTCCTCCTCAGTTTTAACAATATATGATGGAATTGTAACAACACCATCCCCAATCATTACATGTCCGTGAACAATTGCCTGACGTGCTTGATATGGAGTTTTAAAAAATAATTTTCTTTGTGCCATAGTTTGTAAACGGCGTGACAATAAATCATTAACTTGTAGGTTTAACACGTCATCTAAAGTTGAATTTTGATCTACTAATCCAATTTTTGAAAGTGATTGTATTAGTATAGGTTCTTTTTTCACTCGTTCTTTTTGTCTTAATGCGAGTAAAGAACGGGCCTGTAACCTTACTCTTGACAACTCTGTTTGTGTTTTCCATAATTCTTTTTTTGTTTTTAATCCAAATGTGCCAAGAGTTTTTAATTCATCCATCATGAGATCAAAATTAAGCGGACGCTTGGGTTTCTTCCAGATTCTTCTTGGCATTTTAGGATCTCCCATCTAAATCATCTATTTCTTCTTTCCAGCTGCAGGTGCTTCCTTCTTTCCAGCTGCAGGTGCTTCCTTCTTTTCTGAACCTTCTTTAGATGTCGCTGCTCCTTCTGCACCAGCTTCAGCTGCTCCTTCTGCACCAGCTTCAGCTGCTCCTTCTGCACCAGGTGCAGCAGCTCCTTCTCGTGCTGGCATTACTTTGCCTCCTTTAGCAACACCAACTGCTCCACCTTTTCTACCAGTACATCTGGTACGTTGTCCTCTAACTTTTAATCCAAACATATGACGAA
>ARWO01000005.1 GCA_000402075.1 Thaumarchaeota archaeon SCGC AAA007-O23 | reverse complement strand
CAGAATCTTGTATTTTACGAAGTTTTACACAACAAAAACTAATTGATTATGCAGAAGATCCAGAGGATCCTGGGGGCTACTTCATCATTAATGGTTCTGAACGAGTGATAGTTGGATTAGAAGATTTGTCATACAACAAAATTATTGTGGACGCTGAAAAAGTTGGCGGTAAAAAAGTATTCAAAGCAAAAGTCTATTCCTCAATTGTTGGCTATCGCGCAAAACTAGAGTTAGTATTGAAAGAGGATGGACTTATTGTTGCAAGGATACCGGGTTCACCTGTTGATATTCCAATAATTACTTTAATGCGTGCTCTTGGATTAGAATCAGATAAAGAAATTGCATCGGTAATATCTCTGAATGATAATATACAAAATGAACTTGAGAGTTCTTTTGAAAAAACAGATACTACAACATCAAAAGATGCTATTGTATACATCAGTAAAAGAATAGCACCTGGCATGTTGGAAGAATTTCAAATTAAGCGTGCGGAAACATTATTGGATTGGGGTTTACTTCCACACTTAGGTAAACAACCTGATAACAGAAAAGAGAAAACACAGTTTTTGGGTGAGGCTGCCTGCAAATTATTAGAGTTAAAACTTGGATGGATTCAACCAGACGACAAAGATCATTATGGCAACAAAGTTGTCAAGTTTGCAGGACAGATGTTGGCTGATTTATTCAGAACTGCGTTTAGGAATCTGGTACGAGATATGAAATATCAACTTGAACGCTCTGGTCAAAAAAGAGGAATCAATGCTGTTAGCGCAGCGATTCGTCCCGGCATAATATCTGATAAACTCAATAACGCTATAGCAACAGGAAACTGGGGACGTGGAAGGGTTGGAGTTACACAATTACTTGACAGAACAAATTACTTGTCTACTATAAGTCATCTACGACGTGTACAATCACCTTTGAGCAGAACTCAACCCAATTTTGAAGCAAGAGATTTACATTCTACACATTTTGGAAGGATATGTCCAAGTGAAACACCAGAAGGATCTAATTGTGGCTTGGTTAAGAATTTGGCTTTATCTGCGATAATTTCTGTAAGTGTATCTTCAGAAGAGGTTGTTGAAAAAATGTATGAGTTTGGAACAGCTCATTTCACAGATGTTAAGGACTCGGTTAAAAAGGATGGGGCTAGAATTTTTGTTGATGGAAAATTAATTGGTTATCATAAAGATGGAGAAAAATTAGCAAATTCTTTACGTGAACTACGTAGATCTTCTAAGATTCATCCACATGTTGGTATATCTATACATCAGCCAGAACAGGAAGGTGCTACAAAAAGACTGTATGTAAACTGTAATGCAGGACGTGTTTTACGCTCCCTCATTATAGTAAAAGATGGCAAATCAGTACTCACGCAAGACCTTCTTGATAAAGTGACAAAGAAACTTGTTTCATGGAACGACTTGATTCGAATGGGTGTAATTGAACTTGTAGATGCAAACGAAGAAGAAAACTGCTTTATAACATTTGATGATAAACATGTTCAGAAGTATACTCATATCGAAATTTTTCCTTCAGCAATTTTGGGCGCTGGCGCATCAATAATACCATATCCTGAGCATAATCAATCTCCACGTAATACATATGAATCTGCCATGGCCAAACAAAGTCTTGGTTTTTCAACACCAATGATGAATACTAGTACTTATGTAAGACAACACTCTATGCTGTATCCTCAAACTCCTATTGTGACTACAAAGGCTATGGGACTACTAGGTCTCGAGAAAAGACCTGCAGGACAAAATTGTGTAGTTGCGGTCTTGCCATTTGATGGATATAACATTGAGGACGCTATTGTTTTGAGCAAATCTTCGGTTGAAAGAGGGTTAGGACGCACATTTTTTTATAGGATCTATGAATCAGAATCAAAACAATATCCTGGTGGAATGCGTGATAATTTTGAGATTCCAAACGCTGATGACAATCTTCGTGGATACAAAGGTGAAAAATCATATCGTTTATTGGAAGACGATGGAATTATTGCTTCAGAATCTCGTGTATCGGGAGGTGATATTCTCATTGGTAAAACCAGTCCGCCTAGATTTATGGAAGAGTATCGTGACTCTTCCTCTACTGGACCATATAGAAGGGATACCTCCATAGGAGTAAGACCTTCTGAAGTAGGAGTTGTTGACACCATTGTTTTGACGCAGGCAAATGAGGGTGGAAAAATGTACAAAGTTAGAATTAGAGATATGCGTCCTCCTGAAATAGGAGATAAGTTTGCCTCAAGACATGGTCAAAAAGGAGTAGTAGGCATACTAGCTAAAGCAGAAGATTTGCCTTATACTGCTGACGGAATATCACCTGACGTTCTAATTAATCCTCATGCGTTTCCATCAAGAATGACGGTTGGCATGATGATGGAATCAATAACTGGTAAAGCCGCTGCAATACGAGGCAAAAAGGTTGATGCGTCTGCCTTTGTTGGTGAGAAGATGGATGATGTAAAGGGTGTAATGGAAGACGCAGGATTCCAGTATTCTGGTAAGGAAATTATGTATGACGGTAAAACAGGCAAAAAATTCCCAGTTGAGGTGTTTATTGGAGTTGTTTATTATCAAAAATTACATCATATGGTTGCAGATAAGATACATGCACGTGCACGTGGACAAGTTCAGATGTTAACTAAACAACCTACTGAAGGTAGGGCACGTGGTGGGGGTTTAAGATTTGGAGAAATGGAGAGAGATTGTATAATAGCCTATGGGGCTTCCATGATTCTCAAAGATAGACTGCTTGATGAATCTGATAAAACTGAAATCTTTGTATGTGAACGATGCGGTCTTGTAGCATATCATGATATTAAACAAAGAAGATTTTATTGTCGAGTTTGTGCAGATAAAGGAAAAGTAAGTTCTGTATCTGTGGCATATGCATTCAAGCTGTTATTACAGGAAATGTCTAGTCTTGCTATTGCACCACGTTTGTTGATTAAGGAGAGAGTATAATGTCCATTCAAACAGTAAAAGCTATTGACGGGATTAAATTTTGTGTTTGGTCTCCAAATGAGATTAGGAAATATTCAGTAGGTGAAATTACTGCCCCTGAAACTTATGATGAAGATGGTATGGCAGTACAGGGTGGATTGATGGATGGATCTCTTGGAACATTAGAACCTGGACAAAAATGTCTGACTTGCGGCAATACATCTGCTAGATGTCCTGGTCATTTTGGACACATTGAGCTTGCAGAGCCAGTATTACATATTGCATTCATTGATAGCATCCACAAGTTGTTGACTTCTACATGCAGATCTTGTTCAAGATTAAAAGTTCCTCAGGAAGTACTTGACAAGTTCTCGGAATTTAAAAAAAATAGTGCATCATATACTGTGCTATCACGTAAACGTATTCCAGAACAAATACTTGAAAAAGCAAAAAAAGCAAAAGAATGTCCACATTGTGGAAAACCACAATACGAACTTATTTTCACAAAACCAACAATATTCATAGAAAAAACTGAACTTGGAGAAAATAGATTACTACCAGTTACAATAAGAGAACGATTTTCACAAATTATTGACGAAGATCTTGATTTATTAAATTATAACACTTCGACCGCAAGACCAGAATGGTTTATTTTACAAGCATTGCCTGTACCTCCTGTAACTGTTAGACCTTCTATTATACTTGAAACTGGAATAAGATCTGAAGATGATCTAACCCATAAAATGGTAGACATTATTAGGGTAAATCAACGACTTAGAGAAAGCAAAGAAGCTGGGACACCTCCACTAATAGTTCAAGATCTTGTTGATCTACTTCAATATCACACTACAACTTATTTTGATAACGAGGTTTCAGGAATTCCACAGGCTCATCATCGTTCTGGCAGACCTCTGAAAACATTAACACAAAGACTCAAAGGCAAAGAAGGTCGTTTTAGAGGATCATTATCCGGAAAACGGGTAGACTTTTCAAGTCGAACTGTTATTTCTCCAGATCCTAATTTAGACTTGGGTGAAGTCGGTGTTCCAGTACAGGTTGCGACTAAACTTACAATTCCTGAGATTGTTACTGAGTGGAATATTGAAAAACTAAAAAAATTAGTTATTAATGGACCAGATACATTTCCCGGGGTAAATTATATTGTAAGACCTGACGGAGTTAAAATTAGACTAGATTTTGTCGAAGACCGTTCAATTATTGCCGATTCACTTGAGATAGGATATCTAGTGGAAAGACATCTTGCTGACGGTGACGTTGTACTGTTTAACAGACAACCATCACTTCACCAAATGTCTATAATGGCTCACCACGTTCGTGTGTTACCAGGAAAAACTTTTCGGTTACATCCTTCTGTTTGTCCACCATACAATGCTGACTTTGATGGCGATGAAATGAATCTTCATGTACCACAAAGTGAAGAAGCAAGGGCTGAAGCACTACTTCTAATGCGAGTCCAAGAACAGTTAATTTCTCCTAGATTTGGCGGCCCAATCATTGGTGCCCTTCGTGACTTTATTACTGGTGCATATCTTCTTACCAAAGATGATACTACTTTAACAAAGCAAGAATTTACTAATTTTGCAATGCTAGGTGGTTATAATGAAGAATTACCAGAACCAAAAATCAAAAATAAAAATGGCTCACTTTATACAGGAAAACAACTGTTCTCTCTCTTCCTCCCATCTGATTTCAATTTGATATTGACTTCTAAATGGTCAAAGGGTACAAATGGTAAACAGAAAGATATAGTGATTAAAAATGGTGAATTAGTTAGCGGTGTAATAGATAAATCATCTATTGGAGCCGAAGAACCAGAAAGTGTTTTACATAGAATTGCAAAAGACTATGGCAATGAACAAGCCAAAAAATTTCTAAACTCCATTCTTATCATAATAAAACAGTTTATCACTAATTATGGATTTAGTTATGGTTATTCTGACTTGGAACTTTCTGACAAAGATAGGGAGGCAATTCTTACTGATTTACGAGAAACATATGATAAGGTTGCAGATATAATAAGCCAAAAAAATAAGGGAACTCTAAAAGGATTGCGTGGACTAACTGTCGCTGAAACAGCAGAAGCATTAATTACATTTGAACTTGGTAAGGCTAGAGACAGAGCAGGTATTACTGCAAATTCAAACCTTGCAGATGACAATGCAGGTAAAATTATGGCAACTACTGGTGCTAGAGGTTCTGCCTTGAATGTTGGGCAGATGGCTGGTGCTTTGGGTCAACAATCAAGACGTGGAAAAAGATTACATACAGGTTATGGTGATCGTACTCTTCCTCACTTTAAAGTACATGACGATAATCCTGACTCTCATGGATTTGTGAAATCTAACTTCCGTGATGGTCTTTCTGTCTTAGAATTTTTCTTTCATGCTATGGGTGGAAGAGAGGGGCTTGTTGATACTGCTGTAAGAACACAACAAAGTGGATATATGCAGCGAAGGCTAATCAATGCACTTGAACACATTAGATTAGAATATGATAATACTGTAAGAGATCCACATGGTCACATTATACAATTTTTGTATGGTGAGGATGGAATAGATGTAGCAAAAAGTGATCATGGAGAAGCATTTAACATCAATCGATTAATTGAATCTGAATCAATCGTAGATTCTGGCAGCAAAGCAACCAAAGACGAGATAAATAATATATCTAAAAAATACATAAGGACGTTCAATCCAAGATTGACCTCGATGGTCAATGATGGATTACATAAATCTAATCTATCCAAAGCAGGACTGGAAAATGTTTGCAAAAAAGGCCTTGAACTGTATGATAAATCCCAAGTTGAACCTGGGCAGGCAGTTGGTATTGTTACTGCACAATCTATTGGAGAACCTGGTACTCAAATGACACTTAGAACTTTTCATACTGCTGGAATTGCTGAGAAAAATGTAACTCTTGGTTTACCAAGAATTATCGAATTGGTTGATGCACGTAAAAAACCATCTACTCCTTCAATGGATATTTATCTTGACAAAGATTCAAAATCTTCTAAAGAAAAAGCAATTGAAACAGCGAAAAACATCTTACAAACAACTGTGAAAGATTTGATAATTCTTCCAGTAGAAACTGATTATCAAACTAAAATTACACTCACTATTGATGATGCTCGACTAAAAACTAGAGGATGTACATTCGAAGACATGATGGCTGCTTTAGGAACAAACAAAAAATTCAAACCAATAGGTGATAATAATACCATTACTTTACAACTAGTTGATGAAGCTGATGCTGCAACAGTAGTTGTTTTGCGAAATAAAGTGCTTAAAACTACGGTAAGAGGCGTACCCGATATAGCACGTCTAACACTTAAGGAAGAAAATGGAGAGTGGTTAATTCAAACAACAGGATCAAATCTAGCCGAAATCCTTTCAGTTAAGGGAGTTGATAAGAATAATGTTAGAACAAACAATGTATTTGAAATTAGTACTGTCTTGGGAATAGAAGCAGCAAGAAATGCACTCATTAATGAACTCAAAGCAACCCTAGAAAACCAAGGATTAGAAGTTGATGTACGGTACCTTATGCTAGTGGCTGATCTAATGTGTCATAAAGGCGATCTTCAACAAATTGGTCGTCATGGAATTGCAGGAAAAAAGGATAGTGTTCTTGCAAGAGCAGCTTTTGAAATAACAGTGCCTACTATTGCAAATGCTGCAAAATTAGGAGAGATTGAAGAATTGAAAGGAATTACTGAAAATGTAATAGTTGGAAGCCAAATACCAATTGGAAGTGGAACGGTGGATATATTTATGAAAACTAAAGCAAAAAAATAATCTAGCCATGGCAAAACTATTAGAAAAAGCACTAACAGGTGCAATTAAGGAAAGAAAACACACTCTTGGTACAAAACAAGTAGTATCTTCCATGAAAAATAGTAAATTAGTTGTAATTTCGCAATCAGTTTCTACTGAAATAACTAAAAAAATCGAGGAAAGTGCACAAAATGACAGCGTACCTTTATTGCACTTTAATGATACATCTGTAACCTTAGGAAAACTTTGCGGATTACAATTTCGTGTATCAGCAATTTCCCTTAATTCGTTATCTGCCACAAACGTGCAGGCAATTATAAAAGAATATGAAACAAAATAATTTTGAAAAAATCTATCTAAGTTTAAATGAGACAAAAAAATAGTTCAGCAATACAAACATCATGCCACAATCAATAAAATTATCAACAGATCAAATGCGTTTGATGTCACTTTTTCAAAATGTTACAAAAGCAACTGCCCGTGATTGTGTGGAAGATGAGACGCAAGATAAAATTATTTTTGTAGTACAGGAGGGTAAGATGGGTCTTGCCATCGGCAAGGGTGGTTCTAATATAAAATCTCTAAAAAATATTATAAAACGGAATGTTGAACTAATTGAATACTTTGATGATCCAATAAAATTTTTAAAAAATATTTTAAATCCTAAATTCGTGAACGAAGTAAAACTTGATACGAAACCTGATGGGTCATCACAGGCAATAATAATTGTTGATCATGGTAAGAAAGGCTTAGTAGTTGGTCGTGCAGGATGTAATGCTGAAAAGGCTAGACTATTCGCCAAAAAATATTTCAATATTTCAAGTGTTCTAATAAACAGTCCAGCAGTAACACAATTGGAGATGTAATATTTGGCAAAATCACCACTTGGTTTGTTTGCAGGCAGAATTTTGAAGATGAAGAAGAAACGTCAGCGGTGGTCAATATCAACATATAAACGAAGAGAATTAGGTTTGGATAAAAAATCCAGCCCATTAGGAGGTGCTCCCCAAGGAAGAGGGATTGTTCTGGAAAAAGTTGGTGTCGAAGCAAAACAACCAAACTCCGCTGTTAGAAAATGTGTTCGTGTTCAATTAATAAAGAATGGAAAAACTGTGACAGCATTTTTACCACGAGATGGGGCAATGAACTTTATTGATGAACACGACGAAGTACATATTGAAGGCATGGGTGCTACTCAAGGTGGCGCCATGGGAGACATTCCTGGAGTACGATACAAAGTGTTCAAAGTAAACGGAACATCATTAAAACAATTAGTAATAGGTAAGAAAGAAAAACCAAGAAGATAAAAAAATGACAGCACAAAAACTTTTGTTATTTAGAAAATGGGATATATCTGAAATAGAAATACAAGATGTTGGTCTTAAAACTGCTATATCTCTAAAAGAAACAATAGTGCCAATGAGTTTTGGACGTTCAGCATTAAAGCGATTCAATAAAGCCGATGTTAACATAGTTGAACGATTAGTAAATAAAATGATGCACTTTGGCAAAAAATATGCCAAAAATACTGGAAGAATGGCGGGAAAAAAATTTCATACCTTCAATGTGGTAAAAACGGCATTCGAAATAATTCATCAAAAAACAGGAAAAAATCCCATTGAAATTTTAGTTCGTGCTGTTGAAAACTCTGCACCAAACGAAGACACTACCAGAATTGTATATGGTGGAACAGTGTATCATGTGTCTGTAGATGTAGCACCAATAAGAAGAGTTGATCTAGCATTGAGATTTATTGCTGATGGGGTGAAAGAAGCCACATTTTCTAATCCAAAACCAATCGAGGAATATTTGGCTGAACATCTAATTCTTTCAGCCAATAATGATACTGCTGCACCTTCTGTGAAGAAAAAGAACGAATTAGAGCGAATAGCTCAAGCATCTAGATAATTTAGCCCGGCTCGGACTCGAACCGAGGTCAAGGGATCCAGAATCCCCCATGCTTGCCACTACACTACCGGGCTTCAAACACAAGTCAAAAAAATTAGAATATAATCATTTCATTCTTGACTCATTAATTGCAGTAGGGTAATCACAATCAGCTTTTACTCTCATATACGCGATTAATCTGTAATGTATTGAATACATATTATTCTCTTTGAGAATAATTCCTTTCTGTAATAATGATGCTAACCCTCTTGATATTTCTGAAATTTTATAGTTATTTTTTTGACATGCTTCATCACGTTTTTTTTGATACTGTTTTACACTGAATGTTACGTCATCAATTTCTAAAATTAACGGCCAGATAATTTTTTCCCAAACGGTTCTTCTATTTTGTGTTGCTGTAGCATATTTGCCTTTTTCACTCAACATTAATACATGATTTTAGACTGTTATAATTTGTGTCCCAGAATGAGATTGCAAAATCATTAGAACTTTTAGAAAAGGACTGGGATATAGAACCAATAATAAAAGATTTTCATTTAGGAAGACGTGATGATGTTTCTGAAAATTCTATAAAAATAGGAGATGTTGTATTTCATATCCCATTTTTGACTAAAATAAAAAAATTTATTCTTTGGAAATGTTATTGGCCAGACTGTTCAAACTGCTGCACAAGGCAAGGTAGACTTCCTTTAACTTCAGATGATTTGATAACAATCGGAGCTGGAATGAAATATCAAAAAACATCTGATTTCATAAAAAATGAAACAGTAATAGCTACCTGGCAGGAACCAAGTCCTGGAGGTGGCTCTACCACATTAACTAGTATTAATTTGAAACGAAAGGAAGATGAAACAGAAGCAGACGATGGTACTCACATCAAATGCAGATTTCTAGATGAGGAAGGTGCTTGTGGTATTCACCCAACTAGACCTGGAGTTTGTTATCTGTATCCATTTTCAACATGGCTACAAAATGATAAAGGCAATGCAAGAGTTCACGCTACTTTTCAGTTTACTGGTGACTGTCCAGGTTTTTATCTTGATGATTCAATTGATTCCATGAAAGAAATTTTACATGAATATTCTGAAATAATATATGATTACAACACAAAGTCTAGCGGAACTATGCGTGAAGGATTAGGTTCAATAAGTTTAGGTTAAGCTTTTGCGACCTTCATCAAGTCACGCATATTAATTTCCATTCCAAATCTTTCTTCATTCTTTTTCATATATCTAAATATGGAAAGAAGGTCAGGCAGCATTCTTAACAGATTAAATTTATTGTGTAATTTAGTTCTTATAAAATTGAAAACTTTTCCATAGATCTTGAAATATTCATCAACTTCTTTCTCATAACTTTCATTGTTACCAAGATTTTTAACAAAAATATCTGCACACATCATACTTGGAATGATTCCCTCACCAAGTAATGGATAGACAGTTCCTATAGATTCGCCTACTCCAACAACTTTTCCTTTGTAAAATGGTTTACACATATTTGGCGTAGCAAGTCTTATGGGTCGACCTACAGTTTTTGTTACCTTACCTCCATACTTCTTAAAGAATTTGTTAGTTTCTTCTACGTGCTGTTTGTTATAGTCACCTGCACCAATATGTGCAAGGTTCTTACCCATTGGAAAATACCAAAAGTAGCCTGACATATGAGGAAATGGTTTTATGTAAAAGTCATCAAAGGGCACTCCATTTTCATATTCAATTTTATATTCATATGTAGGCAGACAAAAGTCCTGTTCTAATTTTGGCAAATAAATTCGATGAAATCCTGTGCAGTCAACTATAATATCAAATTCTGACTCTAATTCCTCTAGTTTTTTATTTACTCCAAAATGAACTTCAGAATCCTTGATGAAATCCTTAATCAAACTCAACTTTTCGTATGTACATAATCCATGTAACCCAATTTGAAATCTTTCTTGGTTATTCATATCAACATGCATTTTTTTACCATCATGTACAACATATTTTTCAAAATCAATACCTGATTTCTTGCATAAATCTGTCATAGTAGATTTGATGGATCCCCACGCACAAATTGAGTCATGTTTAACCTCATCCATTCTTTCAAAACCTACCACCTCATGGTCATTTTTCAATCTAGAAACTAGATAACTGCCGGCTACTCCCATACCCATAACAGCGATTTTCATTCTAAATCAAACTAATTTTAACAAAATAAATACCATCTCTATTCGATTAGTATTGCTGGCTTGAATGGCCTAGCGACTTTTGCTTTATTTTTAGGATCATATTTTTCAGAGTCTGATTCGGAAAAAACACTAAGCTCAACATCATAGTCATTTTTTACAAGTGATGATAATTCTGAACTAATTATTTGCTTTTCATCTATTTGTCCAATATTCATTCTTCCCTTTCTTAGTTCAACAGGTTCCGATAGAATGTCGTTGAGTGTTTTTTTTACAAAATCAGGATCTTTTTTGATTTGCTCTGTTTCCTTATTTGCAATTAATGATTTTATGATTGTACCTATGTTCGTTTGACCATCTAGCACATTTTTAAGAATTGAATTATAGGCTTTAGATTTCCATTGTTCTGCAGTGTAAATTGTAATTTTTTTTGGCGAAATTTTAGTTACTTTTAGAATACTGTTAATGTCATCAATAATTGATTTCAGCAACGTTTCAGTTTGAATTGATTTTGAATCAATTTCTATTCCAATAGATGAAGGCCACGCTGATTTTGAAGCTAATTCTGAATTACCTAGTTTTTCCCATATTTCTTCTGCTATGTGTGGGGCAAAAGGCGAGAGCATTAAAACTCTGGACGATAAAATTTTGTGAAGAATTCCAGAAATATTTGTTCTTTGTTTTGATTTTGTTCTTTTAATATACCATTGCAGTTTAGAATCAAAATCATACAAAATATGGTGCAATGCTTCTCTAAGCCTGATCTTATCCAATGATTGACTTACATTGACGGCTAAATTTTGTAACATACTAAGTATCCATTTGTCTTCCGGTTCTAGTTCTGGAATTTCTTCCGCTTTAGTTTTGGTAGAATTTTCATACATCGATTCAAGTTTGTTTTTAATTCCATTAATTGCTTCAACATTAAAATCAGCATCTTGTAATAATTCTGCAGAAATTAAAATTGTTAGACGTATTGGATCAGCACCATGTTTTCTTACCGCATCTCTTAGCGGAATAATATTTCCCATCGACTTTGACATTTTCTTTCCTGCCATTAGGACTGAACCGTTGACAACAATTTCTTGCGGCCAATTTTCCTCTGGGAAAAGTGCGACATGATTTAAAACAAAAAATGTTAGATGATTTGGAACCAAATCCCTACCGGAGTGCCTAGAATCAACTGGATAAAAGTATAGAAAGTCATTTCGAATTCCTTCTAATTTTTCTTTTGTAATGTTTATTTTATTTGCAATTTCTCCCGAATCTTTTTTTCCATAAAAAACATAATCAAAAAATTCGTCAGTTAGATCATTTCCATTAATTTCTTTTTTGTTAACATATTTCGAGATAATATAGAATGCCATGTAAATAACAGAATCAGCCAAACTTTCAACCAACCATTCCTTATCCCATGGAACTTTCGTTCCTAATCCATGCTGCCTTGCACAAGCCCTTTCTCTAAGCCAATCAAGAACTTTATCAAACTCAGAACGTATTTCATTAGGAAGAATATTCATTCCCTCAAAGCATCTATGAGCCTTCTGTTTCCAGTCTTTATCTGAATAATCTAAAAACCATTGATTACTCAATAATTTCACAACACATTCAGTTCCACAACGACATTTTACTGGAGAATTTGTCAGTTCTAATAGAATATCAGCACTTCCAATTTTTGTAATCCATTCTTTAACCTCGTCTTTTGCTTCAGAAATTTTTTTTCCTGCAAATTGTTTTGTATTATTCGCTAGAATTCCATCATAGAATTCTTTTGAGTAGATCTCTTTTGTGGCTTCTTCTAATTTTGGGTCATCTTGGTGTGAAATTCCCATCTTTTCTACAATGTCTTTTGCAGGAATGTTACCAAGGCCATCTGTATTTATCATAGAAATTGGTTCAATATTTTGAATATTCTTTAGAAGATCGTTGTTTATTGATTTGTTTTTTCCAGATTTGGAATCTAGTAGAGCTTGGTAATCAAACGGTGCATGTGCAGGAACAGACATCACAATTCCTGTTCCATTATCACTTTTTACAAAACTGGCTGGCAAAATCAATACTGAATCAGAACTATGTGGAGCTTTAACACTTTGGCCAACAAAGTCACTTCCCATAACATCTTCTATCACTTCAATTTTTTTTCTAGGAATTCTAATTTTCGTGCACATTCTGGACTAGTAATCCAAATCTCATCATTCACTTTGATTTTTTGATACATAACTTGAGGATTTATCCAAATATTTGTTACCCCAAATAATGTTTCAGGTCTTAATGTAGCGACAGGAATTTTTACTCCGTTCAAATCAAATTTAATGACAATGTATTCCGTGAAATCAGGTTCAACATCCCCAAGTGTGTCATGCTGTGAAACTGGATTTTGATCCTTTGGACACCATCCAACAGGATGCGAACCTTGCACAATGTGATTTTTTTCTTTTAGATTTCTAAATTGCCACTCTATGAATTTTTGGTAAGCAGGATCAATTGTAGTAAATTCTCTTCTCCAATCAATAGAGTAGCCCATCTCAATCATACCCGATTTAATCTCTTCATGAAAATAATCAGCAATCTTTACAGGCTCCACAAACTCCTTAATTTTATCTTCAGGAACGTTGTATAACGTTTTGAATCCCTCAATTAATTCAGTATCGTTCGCTTCTACTCTTTTTGCCATACCAAGAATTGGTGTACCAGTGTAGTGAAATCCCATTGGAAATAACACATTAAATCCTTTCATCCTCAAATATCTCGAATGAACGTCTGCAATGGTGTATGTTCTACCATGACCTATATGCTGTGGTGAGTTTGGGTAAGGATATGCTACGGTTATGAATTTTTTTCTTTATTGTTAGAGTCAGTTTCATGATCATTATTTTCTAACCATTTTTTTTGCCATTTTTTATCAATTGCATTCCAGTTTATTTCCATAATTTTATACTCCCAAAACCATTGATTTTACTTTCTCTATTGCATAATTTTTTTTAGATTTGTCCTTTCCTCCTCCCTGAGCAAACCTTTGGTTACCCCCGCCAGCTCCTCCAAGTATTTCGGACACATTTTTTGCAATATCTCCTGCTTTTTTATCATTTGCAGCTTGATCGCCTGAATAAATTATTGCTCGAATTTTATCTCCATCTTCAAAAATACCACAGTAAACCATCCATGGATCCTTTTCGATCAGTTTTTCTCCCAAACCAATATGAAAAAATTCATCATATTGATCACTGGTTGTACAACAAAAGTTTGGTTTTCCAGATTTTGTAATATCGATAACGATTTCATCTACAATGGTTGAGCCAATTTTACTTTGAATTATATTTTCAACTAAAAGTGGAAACTTTTCTCTTAATTCTTGTTTTTGTTCCTGTCTTTTTTCTTTTAATTCAGTTTTGTTTTTTAATTCAGATGATTTTTTTATCAAGTCAGCATCATGCCGCTTAACATAATCTAGAGCAGTATCTCCTGAAACAAACTCAATTCTCACCACACCGTCTTGAATTCTTTTTGTTCTTGTGATTTTTATTAGTTCAATCTCATCTGTTTGCTTAACATGTGTTCCACCACATGCTTCTATGTCAAAATCCTCAATTGAGACAATTCTAATTGATTTTACTGGAACAATTCCTCCTTGATATATTTTAAATCCATATTTTTGCTCAGCAGTTCCTCTATCAAAATTCTCAATTGTTACCGGTATGTTTTTCTTAACTATAGAATTAGCTAGATCCTCAATTTTTGTAATTTCATCATCAGTCAAAGCAGAATGATGTGTTATGTCTAGCCTTGCATGATCTTCTTCTTTAAATGCAGAATGTTGCCAAACCCACGATCCTAAAACACTTCGGGAAGATGAATTGAGAATGTGGGTGCTGGTATGATTTTTTGTGATACTATCTCTTCTTTTTGAATTAACAACACATGAAACAGCACTACCTTCCTTTGGAATGCCATTTTTGAGTTCATGTACTATGATATTACCATGTTTGCTTACATCAACAACTTCAAAGTTTTCAATTGTTCCGTGGTCTGGTTCCTGTCCACCACCTCTTGCATAAAACGAAGTTTTATCCAACACTACATATTTGTCAAAGGATTTTAGGACATTTGCATCAAACTCTTTTGGGTCATCACCATAATACAAAAGTTCAGTATCTGGTAACCCTTCTAATGAAACTTGGTCTTGTTCTTTTTGCTTCTTTGATTGATGCAGTTCAGATAATTTACTATAAAATGTAGATGGAATATCAGAAATTACCTTCATTTCCTTTAGATAATCTGGTGTTACACCATCTGATTCATAAAGTCTAATCAAATCATCAACTGTAGGTTTCTGATTTAAGTTACTTACAATTTTTTCCATTCTTAATTTCGAAT
The DNA here is from genome assembly GCA_000402075.1 of Thaumarchaeota archaeon SCGC AAA007-O23. Lineage (GTDB taxonomy): Archaea > Thermoproteota > Nitrososphaeria > Nitrososphaerales > Nitrosopumilaceae > Nitrosopelagicus. The sequence continues at coordinate 57,409 of ARWO01000005.1, read as the reverse complement.
TTTCATATCTGTCAGACTCAATTCCAATTATCGTCTTGATGTCTTCACGTGTTTTTTCTAGTTCAGGATATGTATTTTTAAGATAATCAATTTGCATATCGATCATCTCGCTCATGTCAAATTTTAGCGATAATCTATTCATTGTAGATATAATTCTTCGAAGCATCATTCGAAGATTGTATCCCCCACCAACATTGCTTGGCAAGGCACCGTCTGATATTGCAAAAATCAACGTTCTAATGTGATCAACAATTAAATAAATTCCCTCAAGAGGTGTTATGATTTTATTTATCTGTTCATCTGAAAGACCAGCTGATTTTATTGCATGTTTTCTAACCTCAGATAAATCACTAAATTGTTCTAAGTGTTTTGCAATTTTGGTAAAGTATGTAACTAAAAGTTCGTCATTTGTATCAATTCCTGCTTGCTGTAGTAGGTTGTTAGTAATTGGTCCAAAACAGCAATCATACGCGGTTGGTGTTCCCATTGTAAGCCAGGCAAATCTCTCTAAACCTGCTCCCATATCGATAATTTGTTGGTCTAATGTTTTGTAGTTAGATAAATCTCCTTGAAATTCAGTGAACACTGCATTACCGAGTTCCAATCCCTTTACAAAAAATTCTAAAGAAGAACCAAACGAACCGCCACCTTCCCAAACATCTTCCACAAAAACAACTTCCTTTTTATCAATTCCAAATTGCTCTGTAAGTAATCTGTAATCCAAATCAACACATTCATCTTTCCAATATCCATTAGAATTTGGAATGCTATGCTGTCCAATCATACAAAAGCTTGAAAAGTGTCGCCCAGTAACACCCACATTTTCTAAATCTTTGAATCTGAGACAGGTCTGTGGAACGACAAGTGGGTTTGCAGGAAATTCAAAGACAACTTTACTTCCCATCACTCTCTGAAAGTCAACAATTGATGCAATTGTAAAATATAGATCATCACGCCATCTACAAACAACTGGATATCTATTCACAGATGTATGTCCATTTTTTACAAAAAATGATTCAACTTCCTTCCATGCTTGTGTATAATCAAATCTTTTTGCTGTTGGTGGATTTCCTATAAATGAATACGTATCGTCAGAATGATCAGGGCAGTTTACACGATTCTCATCTATGGTCCAATAGAATCGCTTGCATGTTGCACATGATTTACGCTCAAATCTTTCATCATCAAATAATTTTACCTTGTAGTATCGTTCAGGATCAGTAGAAAATTTTGAAAGAATCTCTTTTTTATCCATTTGAAATGTTTTCGGCTGACCGATATTAAGAATTGCCGATACAATAAATTAAATAGAATACACCCAGATTTAGCTCATGCTTGGACTTGGAAAAAAAGGTCTTAAGGAAGGAGATTTTATTTTTGCTAGACAACCAGATGGCGAATACAACAAAATAATTTTTGGTGCAGTTACTGGTGTTCAAGGTACAAAAATTGGAGTTAATGGAATTATAATTAATCCAGTTGGATTAAAGAACAAAATTGAACAAGGAAAGGCAGGAGCACGATCTGCTGAAATTTTAAAAAATCCTAATCCTGATAATTGTATTCAGATGCTAATTTACCGTATTGAACATGATAACTTTAACGAAATTATAGATCTGAATGAGCACCAAGTTTTAGAACTTCCCAATAGAGTGTATGCAACTTTAGAAGGATGGATCCGTGAGTCTTTATCAGAATTGGTAAATAATGTACTTTCCCTTCCACCTGGATCTGAGAGAGATGAAGCAAAACGTATTCTAAAACAACGGATGGATACATTGTTTGACAAGAGTTTGAAGAGGACGCTCTATTCAGTTTGCAGAAGTCTGAAAATTCTAAATTAAATTATAATTTACTGTAATTCTCCATAGTTTTATATTATCCATTTCGAAAAAAATGGTACTATGGAATATGTTTACGCTGCATTAATGCTTCATAAGCTAAAGAAGGAGATTACTGAGGAAAATGTCACTTCAATAGTCAAATCATCTGGTGCAGAAGTAAACGAGGCAAAAGTGAAATCACTTGTAGCATCTTTGGCTGATGTTAATATTGAAGATGCAATAAAGGCCGCTCCAGTTGCAGTAGCCGCTGCACCAGCAGCAGCAGCACCAGCAGAAGGTGGAGAAGGCAAAAAAGCAGAAAAGAAAGATGAAGCAGCAGCCGGCAAGTCTGAAGAAGCAGCAATGGAAGGTCTTTCATCCTTATTCGGCTAATTCTATATTATCAACTGTAGATCCAATTCTATATTCAATGTTATTTACTAGATTATTGTTGTAATTGTATTGGTTGAATTTTCAACTCCAATCGAGGTATTCATTTACATTTTAGATCTTTTTGGAACTATGGCATTTGCTGTAACTGGCGCATTCAAGGCTATTGAGCATAAAGCTGACATCGTTGGCATAATCATTTTAGCTACAATCACTGGTGTTGCAGGTGGCACAATTCGTGATGTTGTATTAGGAAAAACACTTCCAAATTCATTGATTGATCCATCATATGTTATAATTACTGTAATTACAGGTATTATCATATTTCTTCTACATTCTAGACTTAGTAAACATTGGAATCTTTTCTTAAAATTTGATGCAATAGGTCTTGGTGTTTTTACTGTAATAGGAGCCACATTTGCATACAATTTGTTCGGAATGAATCTCCTCATCATAGTTCTTGCTGGAATGCTTACTGCAATAGGTGGAGGCATACTTAGAGATATTTTTGTGAATCAAACCCCAATAGTATTCGTCAAGGAATTTTATGCTAGTGCAAGTTTTATCGGTGTAATCGTATTCTATTTTGTTTTAATGTTTAGTGATCAACTTTATGCTGCAACTATTTTGGGAATAGTGGTTACGACTAGTTTAAGATTAGTTGCAATGAAATACAATTGGAATTTACCTAAAGTTAGAGGCAGTACTTAATCTGCTAGTGGCGATTTTTCCATTGGTATCTATATTCTTCCTCAAATAGATCTTTCTTAATCTCATCTGTTTTTAGGAGTTTTTTTCTATATTTTTTTAACAGACAATTTTTACACACACAATCACCATCGCCGATCTCATCCTTTGATAATTTTGGTAAGCTGGCACACCAACAGGTAACAGTATCTTCTTCACAGATAAACGAACTTCCACATTCAGAGCATTTTTTTTTCAATACATCTTACCTTTAACATCGATTATCTAAAAGAAGTCAAAAATCATAATCATCCTTGATACCACCCTTTAGCTGATTATCAACTGCATCAGCCTTGGCATCTAATTCATTTAAATCTCCCAATTTTTGATATGTTAGTTTTTCCAGAGTTTGAATAATGCTTTTTGCCGCTCTATATTGCGGAATATTTGGTTCCAAAAGTTCTCCATACAATCCCATTCCATTAATTCCATTAAGCTTCGCGTATCCCAGTATAAGCCCATTAAATCCTGTGATGACAGATTCCTGCGGTGTGGTCTCTATACCAAGTCTTTGGACTTGTTCTAGGAGACTCTTTGATGTAGTTGTAACATATGTAGTTGGATGTTTTCCAAACTGTTTGCTGGTATGGAATCCACCAACCGTGTAGATGAATTTTGCATCATATTTTTTGGCTATGTCAATCACATCTTGACATAATTCATTCAGCTCATCGTTTTGTTGTGGTTGTCCTGGACCGCCACCAAATATTATAAAATCATTACCAAATCTGTATTCCCACTTTTCTTCAGGTATCTCTATGAAACCACCTCTGTCGTAAACATATGGCGGTCTAGTAGATTTTACATGGCGGAATGGAACAGTGCTTAAGCTTTTGTTAATAAAATTAACAACTATACTTCCAACGTTACCCATATCCTGCATTGCAGCTATAACTAGTGGTTTTCTAATCTCTGGCTCTGATTTATTTATGAATTCCAAACTATACATCACTTAGTACATTCAACACTTTATTAGGAATATCTTTAAGCCTAGAAACTCCTAGCGTTCTCTCAAATCCCAAGTATTTCAAATTTGTCGCAATTATTGTAGCGTTACGTGTATCTCTGCCAACTCCAATTGCTACCATTTTAATCCCAAGCGATTTGAACGATTTAACCATAGAACGAGCAGCAAACGTATCCGATGGTTCTCCGTCAGAAAGTGTCAGAAAGATGTCTGGTTTTTTAGAATATAGAATTGGATAGAGCTTATCGTAAACTTCAGCTAAAGGTGTTCCACCATTAGCTGGAATTTGGGCAAGTCTTTTTGCACACGAATTATTCCATTTAAGACCATCTGGTTTGACAAGCCAGCACATTACTTGTCTTTCAGTGGTATTGAATGCATACACTGAAAATTTAATCTTCAGAAAGGCTAAGACTTCACATAATGCCAGAGTAGCTTTTTTGTAATCTGTTTGTTGATCAGCAATACTCGATGAGTGATCAAGCAGAATTACAATGCGTGTTCTAATTGATTTCTTTAAATCTCTAACAAATGGTCGGTCATATCCCTCAAGATAAGCGTCATTGTCAAATTCATCTCCTGTAGAAAAGTGATATTCTTTCCATCCAGTTTTCCATTCTTTAAACTTGGATTTCAAATTATTGATCAAGTCTTGGTCATAAATTTTAGTCTCATCAACATTAGATTGATCTGGTATTTGGATACCAATAATTTTTGCATTCAAACCTTTTTTCTCGTTTTTCCTATTTTCCGTTTTTATTATTTTGAATTCATCAAGAACAGTTTTTCCTTCTAAAACATTTTTTGAATCAAATTTGCTAAAATCATCTTTTCTTGATTTTGTAACTTGTTTCATTGCTTTAGCCAAATCATTAGGAGTTATTGCTAATCCAGGACCTTTTAGTGGAACTGAAAGTGGGATGGAAATCAATGCATCCAAATCCAAAATCTTTAAAATTTCTGGTATCTTTGATTCAATCCAGGATGTGCCGTGATCTTTTTCCATTGATTCGCCTAGAATATGCTTTGCAAGTTCTACTGCTTTTGTAACCTTGTTAAATTGACTAGGCTGTATTTCGCCCTTAATATCTCCAAATAAGAAATATTGATAGAATGCTTCTACTGTTCTAGCCTTCCCAAAAATTGAGCCTAGATTAGCTCTGGATAGCCACATATTTGTATAATTGAATATTAATTCCTCAACCATTCCTTTCCAAACTTTTATTCCTACAAGTTCAATCCTTCGCGTCTCTATTGCATTTAAAATAAAACCATATGCATGATCATTGCTAAGGATTTTTTCGCAATGTTTCAACCGCATAGCTTCGTACCAAATTGATACCCTAAACTGTCTATATTTCTGAAAATTGTTTCCATAATAATGCTCATTTGGCATCAGTAGGATTTTTTTTCTTTTAATCTGGTTTCATTTTGTCTTGTTTTTGAGAATCCAACAATTACATTTTCTTTTCCGGACCAACGTCTTGCAAGAAAAGTGGCAATATCAATTAAAGTGTCATTTTGTAATTGAAGGGATTGCATTAGCTACCAAACATTGAGGTGATAATGTCATTTACTTTTTGAAATTCTACGTTTCCCCATTGGAAGTAAACATTTCCAAAAACAATCTTTGCAGCATGTTTTGCTGAAACTCCGCCCTCCAATAATTTTGCAAATGCAATAGTTTCTCTAATAGATGGAGAATAATACAGTTCTTCAACAGCAGATGCTTGACGTAATGTATTTGCAAGTTTGATTCCAAGCAAAACATCAGATTCAATTGGGTTTTTTACATGTTTTTTGATTATCTGGTATTCAATATCTTCAGGAGGATAATCTAACCTAATTCTAACGGGGAATCTGCTTAGAAGCTGTGGTGGAAGTTCTTTAGTTCCAACGTGCGTAAGAGGATTAATTGTTGCAACCACAAACCATGAATCTTTTGCTTTAATGACTTGACCATCAGATTCTTTGAGAACGATCTGTTTACGATCATCAAGTGCTTCATCTAATCTTAATAAAACGTCAGCTTCTGCAGCATTAATTTCATCAAGATATAAAATATTCCCTTCTTTCATTGATTTTACTAAAATTCCTTCATCAAAACCAATATTTCCATCGATTAAGGTCTTGGTCCCTACTAGGTGACTTTCTCTTGTTCTTAAACTAAAATTGATTGATTCTAATTCTTTTGATTTTTGGATTGCATATTCTCTTACCAATGAAGTTTTACCGGTTCCTTTTGGTCCTATGATCATAACAAACAATCCTTTTTCAAATGCCTTGTCCATAACATCAATTGAGTTATTCCAATCAAGGTAAGTTGATTGTTCGTTTCCCTCTATGGATTGTTCGCTTTGGTCTGACAAAGTAACATCATTGGCGTTGGTACTTTATTTAAGACTAATTCTTGGAAAACGAGGCTATTTTTGTAAATGATTCATCAAGAGTTTTGAGGAGAGATTTATTCCACTCTTCAAATCCATCAGGCTTCTTGGGATAATTTCTATAATGTTCAACCAACCACTGGTTTTGTTCTGATGTATATTTTAGTCCGCTAGCAACTGTCTTGTTCATAGCACCACGTATGATCATTCCTAGTTTGGTAAGTCCTGAAAAATCTGGATGCTCACCTTTGCTAATAGCTTCAACATCAACATTTCCCAAAAAGTGTTTCATGCCGTAGCTAATCTGTTCATTAGTTAATGTCTGTACCAGTCTTCTGAAAAGTTCTAGTCCAGCAGTCTTGTAACCATATTCTTCAATAAAGTCAAGATTATACTGCCACAATCCTTTTTCTGATACATCGTTTGCTTCAACTGCGTCTACTACATTTTTTCCAAGAATTGTACCTGCAATTAAGGCTGGACCAATTCCTCCTGCATCAATTGGTTTTGGCATCCATGCAGAATCTCCAACTAACATGTAACCTCCGGAAACCATACAGTCATTTTGTCTTCTCACAGAAACCTGGAATACTCCAGTATTATTGTGAATGTCTTCTGGATCTTGCGACAGTTTTGCATTTTTAATTGCCTTATTTCTTTGCAGATATTCTTCCATCAATGATGCAACATTATCTTTTTTTCCAAGTCTTTTGTTTCTCTGGTCTAAAATTGATTTTTCAACACCTAATCCGATGTTTACTTTGTTGTCAGCTTTTGGAAAGACCCATCCATATCCTCCAGGTGCAATGTCTTGGTCTAGGTGAATGATACAGTAATCTGGATCAAACTCCGTTAGATCTTCCTCGCCCTTGTCAAAATACATAATGTGTCTACCAGTTGATTCTAGATCGCGCCTGTCTATTTTTTTCTCAATTTTTGTGGAGTTTTCAAGTTGGTTTCTAAGCATTGAAGTGACTCCTGTTGCGTCCACTACAACCTTTGCTGTTTTTTTGTATGGCTGTTTTGTTTTATTATTGATGCCCTGAACACCTGTTACCTGTGGTCCATCATAGATTAGACCTGTAAGATTAATTTCAAAATCAAAGTTAACTCCCATCTTTTTTGTTCTTGCGTTTTGAATTTCTGGTAGTTTTTGACGATTTAACATATAGCCATCACCATCAAAAGGAATTGCGGTCTCTTTATCCGGTGAGAATGCCATAACTCCTTTTACATCATGTTCAATTTCTGGTGATGTCCAGGGAACTTTTATCCTCTCCGTCATGAAATCAACTGCTTCCTTTGAACAAGCATCACCACATGTCCAACCAGGATTTGATTTTCGCCCAGGGAGTGTCTCCGGATTTCTGTCAATTGAAAGAATGGATAAATTTTGATTAGAATAATGTGAGATCGCCTGAGCTACAACTGTTCCAGTCAGACCTCCTCCAGCTACAATTATGTCATAATCAGTATCCATGATGTTAAGCTCCTGTAACTTTATTTAAAATAATACTAAAAGCATCTTCAGGTTTAATCATTATTTTGATTTAGTAATTTTCTGTAAGTGTCTGGTATCTCCTTTTTTACATATGTTGGTGTATAAATTGCAATTCTAATAGGATCCTTCTCTTCAAGTGTCAGAATTTTTTTTACAAGGCTTTGCTTTGAAAATCGTATATACATAGATGATTCAAAAATTCGCTCTTCAATATTTGTTAACAGTTCGCTCATTGTCTCTCTAGGAATAAGCGAAACAAGTTTTTTGATAAACTGATCCGCTCTTTTCTTTTTAACCTCCACATGTAACATCAAAATAGGATTTCCAAAATGCCCAGAAAGCTCCTGTTTTGTAACGTCCTCCTTTTCTATAGCAAATAAATCATTTAGAGGTTCTGCTATTTTTTGAAAATCTTCAGTGGCATGTAATATCAAATCTATTTTGGCCACAATATTTCTTGTCATGTTGTTAAATAGAAATTTGATATCTTAATTTAAGCTTGGAGAAGAGCAACTTCTTCTTCTGATGTCCTAAGCAATTTGACTTTTTCCAAACCAACATGTCTAACACGAATAATCTTTTTTGTGGTAGCCATAATATCAGAGCTAATCTTTCCATAGCACGCCGCTTGGGCGAATTCATCAATTGTCATTCGTGGAACTATTTTTTCTATTTGTTTTTTTGCTTCTAATCTTAATGCACGTTTTCTAGAAGTATTAAGTTCTCTATGACTAAGAGTTAATATTTTAATTCTGAATATATGCCCATCTTTGGTCTTTGCATCTATACTAAAATTAATCCTAGAAGAACCACGTCTAATTAAACTTCGCAGAAATTCTTTCGAATATTCATATCTCTTAAAAATTGTGGTAGCCTTTTCACCAGATACTTTGTTAATTTGAAAAAATATTTTGTATTGGTGTTGTGATGGGTCACCCTTCAAAATATCAAATAATGTAACTTCTATCACTCTTCCTACAGCATTCTTGTCATCTGTTATCGGAATATATGCTACAGGTATATTGTTGAATGAATCTGGTGCCGAAACCGTTATCCATTTTTTTTCTTTCCATTTGTCCTTGATTTTTCGTGTTTTTCTAACCAATTACTATCGCCCTCTGATTCCAAAATATAAGTCGTACTGGAGTCAGATTATTTTTTTGCCCATATATTTTTGTAAAACATTTGGAATGTTTACATGCCCATCTTTGGTTTGAAAATTTTCAATTATTGCAACCATGGTTCGTTCAGTAGCAACAAGAGTACTGTTTAAGGTGTGAGCATACTGTGTCTCTTCATTTGTTTTATCCCTAAATCTAATTTTTAGTCTTCTAGACTGATAATCTAGGCAGTTTGAGCACGAAACCACTTCTCTGTAAGCATTTTGGGCTGCCATCCATACCTCTAAGTCATATGTTTTCGCGGAAATCTTACTCATATCACCACTTGATAAAAGAACCACCCTGTGTGGAATCTCTAGCTTTTGAAAAAATTCTTCTGTAATACCAATCATCTTTTCATGCTCTTTCCAAGAATCTTCAGGTTTTGAGAAAACAATCTGTTCTATCTTTTCAAATTGGTGAACTCTGAATATTCCCTTTTGATCCTTTCCGTGTGCACCCGCCTCTTTTCTAAAGCACGGACTAATAGCAGCACATCTAGTAGGGAGTGAATTTCCATCTAATATCTCACCAGAATACATTGAAACCATGGCATGCTCAGATGTACCAATTAGATAGAGATCTTGATCTTCAATCTTGTAGATAACATCTTCAAAGTCATCTAATATTACCGCGCCTTCCATTGACTTTCTATTAATCATATATGGTGGTTGGAACATAGTATACCCTTTTTCGGATAAAAAGTCCAGACCGAATTGAATTAATGCCTGGTTTATCTTTACCAAGTCATCCTTTAGATAGTAAAATCTTGCTCCGGCAGTCTTGGCTGCCCTTTCAAGTTCAAGTAAATTTAGATTTTCAGAAATGGCTATGTGATCTTTTATTTCAAAGTCAAATTGAGGGATCGTACCCCATTTTCGAATTTCTTTGTTTGCAGAATCATCTCCATAAGGAACTGATTCATGAAGCAGATTAGGGATTGTTAGGGCAAGTTTTGAGTACTCTAATTCAGTCTCATGCTGAACTTCTTCCAGCTTGGTAAGCTCTTGAGAAACCAATTGCATTTTCTGGATTATTGGAGTAACTTCACTACCGGTTTTTTTTGCCTCTGAAATTTTGACGGACATTTCATTTTTCTTCTTTCTTAGTTCGTCAGTACTAATTATCATCTCTCTTCGTTTTTTATCAAGATCTAGCAGCAAGTCAAGGTCAAATTGTACATCTCTATCTTTGAGCATTTTTCGAATGTTTTCTGGATTCTCACGAATCATTTTCATGTCAAGCATTATTCAATTATCTCCGATACCAGTTTTACATGTTCTAATACTTCATCCACTGTAGCTACCAACTTCTTTGTATCTCCTATACTTTGAAAATTAAAAACAAGTTTGTTATCAATATTCTTGATTTCAAATGATAAACCTTTTGGGAAATTAACATTATCCGGTTCTAATGCATTTTTAATTGCAGCAGCCTTTTTTTTTGAAATATTATTGAGAGTTACTTGGACATTGCATTTTAGCGACATTTTCCTCTAATAATGAATAAATTCATACAATTTGTCTTTAGTTATTTTGGTTCCACTACTATTCTAGTTGAGCCACTAGAGCTTTGTATTTCCAATTTTGGGAAATTCGACCAATTTTTTTGTAGTATACTGATAAACGGTGAACTTTAGCCTCGATTAACTCGAGTGAACGTACATTTCTGTTATCCTTTTTATTTATCTTGAGATGTTTTTGTAATCCTACTGCCTTCATAACTATATTATTCAGATCTTCAGGAAGCTCTGGGTTTAGATCATTTTCTTCTAAAACTTCTGTAATTGTCTTTTTTATGATAGGCTTTACAAGTGGAATGGAATGTTGATCCCTTAGTTTTATACCAATTTGACTAGCTGAGAGATCATCTTTTGCATACTTTATGATCAATTCTTCAATCTCCTTTGGATCTTGCGTTATCCAAGATGGCGCCTTAGGATTTAACGGTCTGGTAGAGTGTGATTTACCATAATTATGTGAATGCATTCTACCCATGAATCTAAATTCTTAAAAAGTAACATAAACGTTTCTTGGACCTCTGATCGACTGAATTCCCAGCATTGAAACTGAGAAAAAAGTTAAATAATAACGGGTATGAGATTTCATCAGGTTAAAATGAATATAACAATGATTTTGAGTGTTAGTATCATGGCAATATTTACTATTGGTACAATCTCAATGGTTCCGGTAGCCTTAGCATATTCTGGATTGGGTGCTGACGGTGGAATCACACTTGAAGAACATTTAGAGTTAGCAGAAAGAAAAGTTCAGAAAGCTGCAGATAATCCTGCAACAGGTTCAGGAACTCCTTATCTTGATGCTGGCGGTGTTCTTGGTGCTTCTCTAATTGCAGGAGCAATATTTGGTGGAATCGCTACTGCCTTCTTTGTAAGAGGAAAATCTGGCAGATACGCTGCATACGGACGCGGTTAACTATCTACATCTTTACTTATTTTATGAAATTTTCTAATTCTATTTAGCTTATTTTTGATCTTAGTACTTTCGTTGATTGCTGATAATTACAGAAATGTATATATGCATTCCAATTAGTCAAATTATTGATGATTCCTATCTTTGGTGCACTACTTAGCATTCTATCTAGTGTAACTGGCCAAATAGGACCAAACTACGATCCACTGTTTTATGACGTTATGTTGTACATCTTTGGTACAATGATGTTCTCAATATTCCTGCTTGCAATAATTGGTTATTGGATTAGAGTTCACGGATGGTCATACAAGGACAACCGTGAGAGATGGATTGATGAGTTGGATGGACACTTTGAAAACGAAGGTATTGGCCTTATTCCAGACAACGGAAAATACTGGTAAAAATACCAATTTTCATTGTTTTTTATGTTCTAGACTAACAGGTTTTTTTATTTGCATGTCTTTCTATTTTTATGACAGAACCTGAACCTGAGCAAGACACTGAATATGAGGGGAGTCATTTCACTCCTGACATAATTTGTCCTTTCTGCCGTCAGAATGTAAAAGAACATGCCAAAGATTGTATTGGAAAGAGATTTACATATACAGCTAAGGACAGATCTGAAAATTCTGAAAGACTAAGGAAACTTTACAAAAATCGATAAATCATGAAATAAAGCTTTCAAAGGTTGTTTGTGACCATTGTAGTATAGCCTGAATGTCTTCCTCTACCAAATCAGCCTTAATTTCAGTATTCTTCTTCATGTCACCACAAACTGCAAGATATAGATTCTTTCTGGATTTTAATTTGATAGAATTAACAGATTCTGCAAAGAATTTCATACTTTCAGCTGTTGATGAAAATATTACTATTACCATCATGCCCATTCCTGACTTCCAAACTTTAGTTAGAAACTTCTGTAAATCAAGGTCAAATAAAACATCAATAGATGAGGACATGTCACCTAGGGAATAAACCTGCCAGCCATCTGCATGAAAAGAAGCTGATGCGGCCTCTGAAAAGAGAGTGCTTTGATAGTCTGCTGATATCATAATTACGTTCTTTTTCGTGTCAACCTCAAAATTTCCAAGATTGACTATTTGTATCGAGTTTGAAATGATTTTTTCAAGAAAATTGAGTTCGGATTTACCGATTTTGCCTTGATCAAAAATAGCATATACTGACTGTATTGCAGGAACAATAATCTCCGTTATGATCTTCACCGGTTGTGTTGTAGAATGAAAAGAGTTTCTAACCAGATTATATGCCAGTTTTTCCTTTCGTGCGCTCAGATATTCAAGGTATTTGGTTTTAACTTTGAAAAAATCTTCTGGAAAATGAAATTTCTCTGTACCATCTTCTATAAACCAGAGATTGACATTACCAATGTTTTTTTGTTTAACGAAACCTTCAGCGGCAAACACATTAAGATATTTTGTTGTCGTAATACGATTAATGTTCAAACGTTCAGAAATTTCAAGCCCGGAAAGTCCTGTCTTAGAACTACTCAGTAAATCTACTAGTTTCTCTTTTATTTCCTCAGTTTGATATCCTCTTGTCATGATGATAAACTGCATTTATCTGGTATAAGGCTGATTCTTACTGGTAAAGAAAATACTAACAAAAAACATTATATAGTTGAGTACTTTAATTTACGGTAAGGTACATAATATGCCAAAACCAGGATTCAAATCAATAACAATATCAGAAGCAGTTTACGATAAATTTAACCAGACATATCAAAAGAACAAAGATGAGTTGACAATGAAGGGTGTCAACAGTTTTGCTGGATATGTCACATATCTGCTAGAAGATGTGATGAAAAAAGACAAAACCTTTGCTCGTTATGCACCAAAATTGGAAAAGGTTTCAGTTGACGCAGATCGGATTATTCTCAAAGATAATATTAAAAATAGAATTGCTGAAGTGGCAATTCAAAATGGTGAACTTTACTGCTTACTATGTGAAGAAAAGGACTGTGTACATATTGGCTATGTTTTCGGACTTCCTGATGTTTACGAAGTCCTGAATGCTAAAGGAATTAAACAAACAAAATAAGTGCAGGAGGTGAGATTCGAACTCACGAACTCCTGAGAGACGGGATCACCCATTTTTATGATCTTAAGTCCCGCGTGTCCAAAAGCATAGATGCTTTCTTTGGCCAGGCTTGACTACTCCTGCACTAGCCTAGCTAACTGTCAGCGAAATTTAACAGTTTATGGTTCTGGAAAATTTTACCAAGAATTATAAGGATTTTTACTGACGGATCGACATGCTCCGATAGCTCAGCCTGGTAGAGCGTTACATTGGTAATGTAAAGGTCGTGGGTTCAGATCCCGCTCGGAGCTTCAATAATTCTTAATCAGAACTTCAGAATGACCTGTTCTCTTTGTGGAGTTAGAGTTTATGGCCCTATTTACTCGAATTTCTTTGATTTTCCATTTTGATGAAGAAAATGAATTTTCAACTATTTTGGACTTTGAATTTGAAAGCAAGACTTTGCATCCCATAGAATCTAGTTTTTCGGCAAGATTTGCTAATCTTTCAAGGTCATCAGCAGTAAATGACTTGTTTGTATAACTTGTGAAATTGGCTGTATTACTAACTGGCTGATAAGGAGGATCAAAATACACAAAATCACCCTTTTTGATGTCATGCAAACTCTGTTCAAAATCTCTGCAGAAAAATTCTAAATTTGAAGACTGTAAGATTCGGCTAACTGTAAGTAGGTTCTCTCTATTGACAATGTTTGGATTTGTATATCTGCCCAATGGAACATTAAATTTTCCCTTACTGTTTACACGGTAAAGTCCATTAAAGCATGTCTTATTTAGAAAAATCAATCTTGACACTTTTTCAATCTGAGATGTTGGTTCTAACTCTCTGACACGGTAGTAATATTGACTTTGATTTTTTTCATATTTTTTAGAATGATTTTCCAGAGATTCTATTACTTCAGTGACTTTGTCTCTTATTGCCAAGTATGCCAAAATCAAATCAGAATTTAGATCAGAGACATGGCACTTCATGTCTGGATGTTTTGCCAATAAATTAAACATAACAGCTCCACCACCAAGAAACGGTTCAAAATAAGTATCAAATTTTTTTGGATAGTTCTTTTCTAATTCACGTAAGAGCTGTCTTTTTCCTCCTGCCCATTTTACAAATGGTCTTGGTTCCTGTACATAATTTTGAAGTTGTTGTGCCAGACGTCATACTTGTGTAAAATTGTTTTCTGGGACAAAGACAAGAAAACATCACAAAGAGTTGAGAAATATTTGATCTAAGGGAAATAGGTTAAATACAAATTTTGTAACGCGCGAAAATACTATCAAAATATTGTGATTTTATCACTAAGAGACGTACAAAGCCACATACAACATAATTGCTGTTGTACCTGCAAGAGCAGCCGCTATCTGACCGTTGCTTTTCTTGGTTGTTCCTTCCTCACCGACTTTGACACAAAAGATGTAACCAATTGCTTCAACGACTGTCAAAACAATCATTGCATAATGACCACTTGCTGATGCATATGCCCATGGATAATACAGGTAACCAACCATTGTTCCAAACATTGTTGCAAAGAATGCACCCAAGTAGGAAAGTGTTATCAGTGATGTATAATTCTCAATACGCTTACCAATCATTCCTTCGACATCAGCACGACTGGCACCGCCACCGCCTCCGCCAAATCCTTTCGGTAAAGTCATATGCAGAATATCAATGTAGAATGTTTAAAAAGCTTTCTTAATCTTCCTGATTTGATATAGATCCGACTTTAGAAAAATCCAAGTTTATACTTCAAAAAACTGTTTTTTGCATTTCTAGATTTTGTGTATCTCGATCCACGAAATTTCATAAAATTTTATATACTCACAGTCATGCTAGATCTTTAATGGTCTGGCTTAGACGATGTACTCATTATCTATTCATAGTTGTAGTTGCAGTCAACTCAACTTTGTTAACAATTAACTCTGGAGATTATATCTTCTACACTGATTGGGCTTGGACATCATTCGTGGTATTCTCAATTGCCAATACTTTGATGACCATTGTCGGTGCTGTGTATTATCTTACATTTACGGGCGTACCTGGTACTGCAACGTACTATGGTCTGATTATGCAAGTCTATACTTGGGTTGCAAAAGTTGCATGGTTTGCACTTGGCTATCCAGTAGATTTCATCGTTCATCCAATGTGGATTCCATCGTGTATGCTGTTGGACTTGGCATATTGGGCGACAAAGAAGAATAAACACTCGCTGATATTCTTTGGTGGGGTTTTAGTTGGAATGTCAATGCCACTGTTCAACATGGTACAGTTGATGTTGATAGCAGATCCACTAGAAACTGCATTCAAGTATCCAAGACCAACATTGCCTCCATACATGACGCCGATAGAACCGCAGGTAGGTAAGTTCTACAATAGCCCAGTAGCTTTGGGAGCGGGAGCTGGATCGGTACTAGCATGTACATTTGCAGCATTAGGTTGTAAGCTTAACACATGGACGTATAGATGGATGGCCGCATGGTCAAAGTGGGACTGATAATCATGATAGACAGAAAATTTTTAGCAGTTACAGTTGGAGCCATTTTCGTACTTGGTATGTATGGTCCAAATGTTGCTGAGATTATTCAATCAGCCGAGGCTCACGGTGTTCAGGCACAACTGCAAAGTCGTTTTATTCAAATTACAAATGAGGCAATTTCACGACAGTCACTAGCTACCGGCGAAACTCTTGTTCTTTCTGGAGCACTAGTAAGCCTTGTTGAAAGGGACCAAAGAGGATGGATTTCCTTATTTTCAGAATCAACCAACTCCGGTAACAGATGGGAGATTATGGCTAGAGACCCACCAGGTGTTGTATTCGAAATAGGTGGTAACTCCATAACACCTTATGCAATAACTGCAAAGGCACTTGAACCAGGTGTTTACCATGTTCACACTCAACTTAATGTTGCAAACGTAGGACCAGGTCTAGGACCAGGAACAACTGTAGTAGTAGAAGGAGAGGCAATCATAAAACCAATTCCATGGGGAATGCTTGCGTATCAGAGCATTATCATTGCAGCTGCTTATGTCATAACATTTGCTACAAGACCATGGCAAGTAATCTAACCAACAAACCTTCTTTTTCATTCTAATATTTTTTAATAGAATTATAGAAACGACTTTATGCAAATCACGTGTTTTTAATTTATGCAATGGCCAGGAACGGGAGATTCGAATAAAAGAAGAAAAACCATCAGATTTCTTATAATTTTACTTATCATTGGGGTTGTCGTTGGTGTGGGTAGTAGTATTATCCAAGGCTGGCTTGGTCAGAGTGATCCACTCAAAGTTTGCATTGAGAACCTGCATACACCATACAAAATGTCGGTAACATTGGAGTTGTATGTAGATGGAAATAAGGCAGACATACCTGCCAATATAGGATTTGGTGATAGTCTAGGTGACGACTTGTTGGCTTCAGATTGTCAGAGAACTATGTACACACTTACGGATGATGGAACCATTTATGCAGAATGGGAAGAAGAATACCCATTTGAAATTGGTCATTTTCTATGGATTTGGGAATTCCCAATTAAAGACATGAATGACTCAGAAACACGTGTGATGATAAACGGAAAAGAAACTGATGAAGGTATACATGTTCTTCTCAAACATGGTTCAGTTTACAGAGCCGAGTTTTATTCAGAAGGATTTGACGAATCACAAGAATCTGACTTTTTACCACCCGACTTGTAGATTTAAAGAAATATGGGCCCGATGAGATTCGAACTCATGACCTTTCGATTATCAGTCGAACGCTCCAGCCAAGCTGAGCTACGAGCCCTGAAAAATTTTCTCAGATTACGTGTTTTAAGTTTGCTGTCACTTCCATTTGATTGAACATCCAATGGATGGGTCGAAATCTTTCTCTATTTTTTCTCCCGCAAGATATTTTTGGATATTCTCCTGCATTGTATTTTCAGTCGCAGTATCATCCGGATTCATGGCATTATCAATCCTGCCATGAAAAATTAGCTTTCTATTTTCATCAAAAAGGAATGGATCAGGAGTACAAATCGCACCATATTTTTTTGCTACATCCTGTTTCTCGTCTACAAGATAATCAAATTTTATACCTTTTTCATCGGCAATTTTTTTCATATTCTCAAAACTATCATCTGGATATTCGGTAGAATTGTTACTATTGATGCCTATCAATGCAATACTTTCATTGAATTTTTCATGAATCTGTTTTATAGCATCAACTTTTGCCTTGACATATGGACAGTGATTACACATGAAAATTATCAACAATCCCTTATTTCCTGTATAGCTGTCAAGAGAATGCATTTCATCATCAATTCCCTTAAGCGAAAAATCTGGCGCATTATCTCCAGTTTTTAGTGTGATTTTAGATTCTAATAATACCATTAAAAAAAATTCTATCAAATCAAATAAAATCCTTACCAATTAAAGACAACAATTAAAATCTATACGGCAATGATTCAAGAGGAGGGCTGATAGTTCAGACTGGTAGAATACTCGCCTTGCACGCGAGTGGTCAGGGGTTCAAATCCCCTTCAGTCCACCTTTAAAAATAAACAGACAACGGATCACTCACAACTTTGAAGATTTTAGATCAACTTAAATATGAAATATAGAGCGTTAGTAAATATGGGAGTAGCTGACATGTGGCCTGTGTATATTCCACTAATTGTTGGATTAGCACCAGGATTAGTATACTGGTTGGCAATTACTGCTAGAAGAACTGGCAAGTAAACATAACCCGCATCTTTTAATTTCAGTTTTTGTTCTAGTTATTTTTTATATAAAAACTATAATCTAACTTCAAAC
Organism: Thaumarchaeota archaeon SCGC AAA007-O23; assembly: GCA_000402075.1. Taxonomy (GTDB): domain Archaea; phylum Thermoproteota; class Nitrososphaeria; order Nitrososphaerales; family Nitrosopumilaceae; genus Nitrosopelagicus. The sequence goes on along the minus strand of ARWO01000005.1, from coordinate 39,156 downwards.
ATAGTTTTTTGATGGAATCATTCGATCTAGTTGCTATGGGGGGAACATTTGATGTCATTCATAGCGGACACATGGCATTACTAGACAAGTCATTCTCAATCTCATCAAAAGTTATCATAGGTCTTAGTAGTGATCAGCTAGCAGAAAAAAGAGGAAAAAATCTGGACAACGATTATTCAAAAAGACTTTCATCACTAAAATCTGCAATTGAGAAAAACTTTCCCAATTCTTCATATGAGATAAGCAAACTGGAGAATGACTTTGGACCAGCAGTTATCAAAGGTTCCGTGAAAGCACTAGTTGTAAGTGAGGAGACTAGCAGCAAAGGGGTACATCTTAATGAATTAAGGGCAGAGAGAAATTTACCGCCTGTGGAAATAGTCGTGGTACCAATGATTTTAGCTAAGGATGGGAAAGCCATCTCAAGCACCAGAATCAAGAACTCTGAGATTGATAGCAGTGGAAATTTGAATTGACAACCAACTTGCCTATCTTTGAGTAAGTGGAATAAAACAAAAATTTTGGCAGTGATGGTATGAGCATTACCAATAAGATGCTGAATAAGATAGATGTTGACATTCAGAATCTAAGAGGCGGTCTTCAGCCGGAAAATTTAGAGTATTGGTACAAAAAAATCACTGCTGAAACAATAGAGATTCTTCCTCCGTGGTTGACAGATAAAATCAACATCAAACAGGATCCAATTCTTCCATTGAAATTTAACGTAAATATTTCAAAGAGAGCGGTACGCTACTTTATGCAAGTGATTGATTACAATTTGCAAAACATGCCTTACACAACGCAACTATACTTTATGAAAGTTCAGGAAATTGTTAGTACAAGCATGGACAAGTCATTGGTCTGAATCTATTCCTTTACAATCACAACAGAACTTCCTACAGTTTCAGTCTGCACTATTTTCTGCTTTTTTTCTATTACTGACTGAATGAAATCCGTAAAAACCAACACTTGGTCATTATCCACTAAAATTACGCTGTGTGCAGATTTGTCCTTTATCGAAAGTACTACCTCATTTTCGACTACATTCAAAATTTCAGTGACGTATGTTTCCTTTGTATCGTTAACGAAAATTAGGTTTGCAAGCTTTTGAGCCTCATATTTGTCCTGACAGATTATTGTTACGCTGTTCAATCTTTTAGTAGAAATTTGTCAAGTTGGTCTCTTGCCTTTTCGCGTTTTTGCTGATGAGCAGCCAGAAACTTGTTAATCTTTTCAATTAGAATTTGTTTAAGCTCACCAGTAAGCATCTTTCCTGATTTGTAATCATCATGAATTTGCTTTAGCTTTTTGTCGTCTGGCTCAAAGAAGATTCTAAGATATTGGTATGATACGTCGATGTCTGGATTACCGCCTTTTTTCCTATGCTCTTCTATGTCTGGCTGACCACCAGAAAACGCATGCTTGTTAATTTTCTTCTTTACAACTTCAGGAGTGTCTGTGGTGTATATTGTCTCATTTTCATTTGATGCAGACATTTTTCCCTTGGGACCTCCAAGCGCTGGAATCATAATATTATGAATCAGCGCTGGCTTTGGTTTGTTCATTTTTGGCGCTATATCCCTTGTAATTCTAAAATGCGGATCTTGATCAACTCCAAACGGAATCAATACAGGCATGTCTTCTATAAAACATGGGGCAGATTGTAACGAAGTATAAAATATCATTCCAACGTTAGTTTCATTTTTGAATCCAAAAACCGCCTTTGTATTTGAAAAATTTATTCTCTTTGCAACTTCCGCTGCAATTGGATACAACGTCCTTATGTTTTTTGTATCAATAATGATTTTAGTATTTTCCGGTTTGAAACCCAGTGCTATAAAATCAAGCGCATTTTCAAGCGCAAACTTGGATGTTTCCTCTAATGTCATGTCTTTTTTTGCCCAGAATTTTTCATCATCTGTAAGCTGGAAGTACATTTTCACTCCAAACTTATCTTGAAGCCATTTTGCAAAAACCCATGGAACTAGATGACCGATATGAGTATGGCCAGAAGGACCTCTGCCTGTGTATAGAAAGAATTTCTTGCCTTTCTCATAATCATCCAAAAGCCTGTTCAAATCTCTGTGTGAGAAAAAAATTCCCCTTCTTAGCATGAAATGGGATTCATTGGTGAGTTTCTCAATCTTTGATAAAAGATCTGAAGTTATTTTTTGTGTCCCAAATCTTTTGATCAGTTTGTCATAGTCAATATCACCCTCAACATTCCAAGGTGTGACAACAAAATCATCCGCTGGCATTCAAGGTTGACTTTGATTTAATGTTAAAAAGTCTTATTCCATTATTTTAACCACTTTCTAATCAAAAAAACCGTAACAATTGTCCTAGCTAATTTAATTAAGTCTTTTTGGAACGATGAACTATTGTCTCATGTTCTGCATGACATTGAAAAACAAATTATCAAGGTTTTGCAATCAGATCCAAATTTAACCGAGGAGAAGATATCCCAAGAAACTAATCTCTCAATGGATCAAATTAGGCGTGGTGTTGAATGGCTTCGCCAGAAAAAACTTGCAGATGTAAGTGAATCTGTTAACACTTCTTTAAGCCTTGGAAAAAATGGTCTAGACGCTCTAAAAAATGGCTTGCCTGAACGAAGACTTGCAAATCTTGTTAAAGATGGCCCAAAAACATTTGATGAAATTCGAAGCAGTTTGCATGGATTTGACTTTAACGCTGCAATTGCCCATGCAAAAAAGAATGACTGGATTAACATAGAAAAAACAGGTACAGGATCAAAAATTTCGTTAAAAGATCCGGACGCAGATGTTCCTAATGATTCGGACCTAATAATTTCAAAACTGGGCGAAAAAACTATTGTTCCTACAGAATTTGATAATACGCCTTTAGCTGAACCACTGAAATCTCTAATGGAAAGACCTGACTTTATTATTGCACACGAGGAAAAAACAAAAACAGTCTCTCTTTCTGAAACTGGCAAAAAGATTGACCTTGAAAAATTAGACAGTGGTGCAATAGACGTTGAGGCAGACGTACCTCATGTACATGCCGCAAGGATACATCCACTAAAGGACACAATAAATGAAGTTAGGGAAACTTTTGCTCACTTGGGATTCGCGGAAATTATTGGAGATTTGTCACAGTCAAGTTTCTGGAATTTTGATGCATTGTTTACACCACAGGATCACCCAGCTCGGGAACTACAAGACACGTTTTATCTCAAGGATCTAAATGCAAAGCAGCTTGCAACACCAACCCAAATCAAGAATGTATCAAACGCCCACAAAAAGGGATGGAGATACTATTGGGATATACAGGAAGCAAAAAAAATGGTCTTGCGAACACATACTACTTGTGTTACCATAAAATATCTTGCAGACAAAAAACCGGACGAGGCAAGAATATTTTCATTGGGACGAGTTTTTCGCAATGAAAAAGTAAGTTACAAGCATTTAGTTGAGTTTAATCAGGTTGAAGGCATCGTTGTGGGAAAACACATAACATTACGAGACTTGATGGGAATACAAAAGGAATTTTACCGCAAAATCGGTCTTACTAAAGTAAAGTTTTGGCCAACATTCTTTCCTTATACTGAACCTTCTCTGCAATCCATGGTTTACAATGAAAGACTTGGGAAGTGGATTGAACTCTTTGGTATGGGAATATTTAGACCTGAAGTTACAAAGCCGTTGGGAATTACAAAACCTGTACTGGCTTGGGGTGGTGGCATTGAAAGGATTGCCATGCTGAAATTTGGATTAGATGATGTAAGGGAGTTTTACAATAACAATCTGAGTTGGTTGAGGACTGCTTCAAAATGCCAGTAGTTGAGCTAAGTCTTAGCAGACTTCAGAATCTTGTGGGAAAGAAAGCGAACAAAAAGCAGATACTTGACAGTCTGCCGTTTCTTGGTCTTGACATAGAATCACTGGATGGCAATATTGTAAGAGTTGAATACAGTCCGAACCGCCCGGATTATTCTACCGACTTTGGCATTGCATTGGGACTGCAGGGAATTTTAGGAATTAGTAAGGGAATGTTGAAACTGGATGTAAAAAAACAAGGCAATTATGAAATCAAGGTGGATAGTTCGACGAGCAAGGTTAGACCGTTTGTTACTGGAATAATTGCAAGAAATGGTTCACTTGATAACGAATCAGTTAAACAGCTTATCAACATGCAGGAAGACCTGCATTTTGGACTAGGCAGGAAACGAAAAAAGTCATCGATTGGAGTTCATGACACAGACGGAATATCATTCCCACTCAAGTATACAACAACATCTCGCGACCATAGGTTTGTTCCGTTAAACTCTACCAAAGAAAGCTCGATATCAGAAATTCTTCAGGATTCAGAAGTTGGAAGTGACTATGGTTCAATCCTTGGACAATCTGCCAAGGTTCCCATAATTACTGATGCAAATGGACAGACTGTATCCTTTCCCCCAATCATCAACGCTGCGTTGACAACGGTAACAACAAAAACCAAAAACCTTCTAGTAGAAGTCACCGGCATAGACAAGCAGTCAGCTGAGGACATGCTGTCCATTGTTGTTACGATTCTTCAAGGCGCAGGATTTCAATTTTCACAGCTGAAAGTTTCTGGCTCAAAAAACTCGACGCCAAACTTTGCACCAAGATTCATTACATTTGATATTGATCCTGTGAACAAAATTCTTGGATTGAACATTTCCGGATCTACACTTCTATCATGTCTTAAAAAATGCAGGTTGGATGCAGTCATGAAAGGAAAAAAAATACAATGCACAATTCCAAGGTATAGGTTTGATATTTTTGGAGGCATGGACATTGTAGAAGAGGTTGCATTGGGTTATGGAATTGACAACCTGAAGCCAGCATGGCCCGCATCTGTACATATTGGCGAGAAAAATATGACATCTGAAAAACTTGACTCGATTAGCAGGCTGATGACTGGCTTTGGATTTATGGAAACACTAAACTCTACACTAACAAGCGAGCAAATTTTGTACGAAATGACAAATAGGGACTCGTCACAAATAATTTCTGTCACAAGCTCGAAGAGCCAAGAACATACAATCCTTAGAGACTCGATCCTGCCAGGGCTGTTGGAGAACCTGTCAAAAAACATACACGAAACATACCCACAAAAATTTTTCGAGTCAGGAATAGTTTTTTCGAAGGGTGCTCCAATCAAGGAAACATCGAGCCTTGCATGTGTCACCGCCTCGGAAGAGACACACTTTTCAGAGATGAAGGCTGTCTTGCAGTCACTCTTACGAATTGGTTTTAACATAAAATGTGAAACGAAAACACTTCCAAACCACGTGTTTTTCTCTCAAGGCAGAGTTGCAGAAATTGTTGTTAACAAAAAGACAGTAGGCTATATCGGCGAACTGGATTCCAAGGTTCTTGAAAATTTCAGGATAAGAACAAAGGTAGTTGGCTTTGAGGTAAAGCTATCTGGGTTAATATTTGATTAGTTCCAATATATCTTGCCCAATTACGAGAGCATGCACACAGACGGATTAGGATGATATAGATCGTCATGATTCACATGATTTCTAATTCACCCAGGTGTGTTACACGGGCATTCCCCGGTTTCAGAGCAAAGAGGAGGGTATGGCTAATACCAATGACTCTTTGTGAGTCAGAACCGGGGAACATTCTTTTGGCAAAAATCTAAATCCAGTAATTGCATGGGCAAACAGATGGCAAACTATTGGCTTGCAAAGCAAGAACCCAGCGGACCAAGGGGATACAGCTTGTCAGCACTGCAGAAGGAAAAAACAACAATCTGGGATGGCGTGCATAACAATTTAGCTCTGAAGCACATGAGAAGCATGAAAAAAGGTGATCAGATATTGTACTACCACACTGGGGATGAGCGCCAAGCAGTGGGTATCATGACCATAACCTCCAATCCATATCCAAATCCCAAGGAGGATAACGAAAGATTCATTGTTGTGGATGTAAAGTTCAAAAAGCAACTGAAAAAACCTGTAACATTAGAGCAGATGAAGAAAGAAAAATCATTCAAGGACTGGGAACTTTTGCGAATTGGAAGATTGTCGGTAATGCCAGTACCTAGGAACATCTGGGACAAAATAATCAAGATGTCACAGTGAAAATTATCGTTTCATTGATATATCTCAAGTTAGTAAACATTGTATGGCAACAGCTTATGTTTTGGTAAACTGTGAATTAGGTTCTGAAGAATCCATCATACAACAATTAAAGAGTCTGGATGGTGTCGCAGAAGTCCATGGTACTTTTGGTGCTTATGATATCTTGGCAAAGATAGAGTCAGCAACAGTTGAGAACTTGCGTGAGACTATAACCTGGAAGATACGCAAGATTGATCAGATTAGATCTACTCTCACACTTATGGGCATCGAAGGCCAAGCATAAACATCTCATCTTATCGACATGCTGTTACACTTTATTTTTGTGATAAAGGATAAGGAACTAGGTCTGCGTGACGCGGAGTTTGAGTATGTCAAAAAGATGGCCAAATTTTTCAAGTCATGGATTAAAACAAAGTTTTCCATGGACGTTGAGATACAGTGCGACGAAATGATTACCAAACCAAGGATAATACTTCAAAGATTAGATACTCATTCGCTGTTAAAGGATCATGCAGAACGTGGAAATGATATTTACCATTTCTATTTGTGTCACTTTAGACCATTGTGGACTGATTGTACCTGTGAAGGATATCATGCTGAAAATTTTGGTATGATTAGATGGGAGAAACCAAAAAGCCAAACGGACACATTATTTTTAGCTGAAAGAAATTGTGCCGCTGTTTCGCATGAAATTGCACACGAGCTACTACGACAATCTAGATACAAAAGATACATAGAAGATGTTCATGATACTTGGCAACAACATCTCTTTGGTGCTATTCCATTTGAGCAATATGGAGAAGATTTTGAATTAACTTCCAAAAAACCATCATTTCTTACTTTAGACACGACAATGTTTACGAAAAAAAGTTAATCTAGTTTAGCATTTTGTAACAGAATAAATTCTATTTTCAAAATTTGCAGTCTTAAAGTTCAATTTCTCTTCAGGATCATCTTCTCTCATCTTGCTCAAGTTTTCTAATTCTACCAAGGCTTCTCCCTTGAATCCTGCGGATGAACCAAAAACAGCATCTACTAGCAGGGTTCCATGGTCTCCACTTTTGACATCATTTACAATCTCATAGAATCTTTTGATGTCCTTCTTTGAAACAGCATGACCGGTTGGCTTGTTAAAGCCAACAGCAATGTACATACCGTTATTTTTGACAGCTATTGGAATCTTGTGTTTTTTCCCAGATTTTCCAGGTATTGTTTCGTTGATCAGCATCTCACACTTATGGTACATGCTGGATACATATGCAAAAAATCTATACTGTGCGTGTTTACCTTCTGTATCTTCTTCGCAGTCAATAAAGACCCTATGTAGCAATTCAAGGGCAGTGTCATTCATACTAGAAAGCCTATCATCGATTCTTCCCCGTTCCAGTAAATCTGAATTGCAATCTTTAGCAACCAACGACAATACAAAATCAGGCAAATTATAATTTTTTAAAGCGGCTACAAACGCACCAGATTGCGTTATTCCAAAGTTAGGAAAGCCCTTTTTTACCAATTATGACCCTCAATAAAATAATACGAAAAAGTTCCTCGCTGCACTCATTCAAAATAGCGTTTTTCTCTTATAATTGTATACGAGAACACCAAAAACTTGTTAATTCGATTTATAAATAAAAAATTCCACTGAAAATTATTGAAAAAAATTGAAATTAATACTACATCAGAAATGGTTGAAAATGTATACTCGAAATTAGAAAAAAATATTGCCGCATATAGGAAGACAGTAAGCAGGTCACTAACTTTAACAGAAAAAATTCTTTCGGGACATCTGCAAGAAAGTTTTCTTGAAAAAAATTTAGACAGCGATGGAAGTTATGTGTTCTTACAACCGGATAGGGTTGCACTTCAGGACGTTACCGGCCAGATGGTTATGCTTCAGTTTATGCAAACTGGACTAAGTACTGCGGCCTTACCTACAACCGTACACTGTGACCACCTGATCCAGGCCAGGACGGAAGGAAAGTCAGACACTAAGCTAGCAATTTATGAAAACAACGAGGTCTACAAATTTTTGGAATCATCTGCAAGTAAATATGGCGTGGGATTTTGGAAACCTGGCGCAGGAATTATTCATCAAGTAATTTTAGAAAACTATGCGTTTCCTGGCGGTATGATGATTGGTACAGACTCTCACACACCAAACGCAGGCGGACTTGGAATGTTGGCTATTGGTGTTGGTGGTGTGGATGCGGCGGAAACGATGGCTGGAATGCCATGGGAGATTCTATATCCAAGGCGCATTGGTGTTTATCTCAAAGGAGAGATGAACGGCTGGACAGCAGCAAAGGATGTCATACTGTATGTTGCTGGAAAGCTCTCAGTTTCCGGCGGCACCAATTCCATAATAGAATATTTTGGTCCTGGTACCAAATCTATTAGCTGCACAGGCAAGGCTACAATTACTAACATGGGAGCAGAGATTGGTGCTACATGTTCAATCTTTCCATATGATGAAAGAATGGAGCTTTACCTAAAATCAACTGGTAGAGAGGAGATTGCAGAACTTGCAAACAAGTACAAGGAACATCTTGTGGGTGACTCGGAAATTGAAAACGATCCTGGTAAATATTTTGATAAAATTATAGAGATTGATCTCTCAAAACTTGAACCACATGTGGTTGGTCCACACACTCCAGACCTTGCAAGACCCATATCAAAACTGGCTGAAGATGTAAAGAAGAATAACTATCTTGACAGTATATCAGTCGCATTGATTGGAAGCTGTACAAACTCTTCGTATGAGGACATGTCAAGGGCAGCAAGTCTCGCAGAGCAAGCACAATCAAAGGGAATCAAAGCAAAAATTCCATTGCTAGTTACCCCTGGCTCTGAACAAATTAGAGCTACCATAGAAAGAGACGGTCAGATTGACTCGCTAAAATCAATTGGTGCTACTGTTCTTGCAAATGCTTGTGGTCCTTGCATTGGACAATGGTCTAGACCAGAAATTAAGAAAGGAGAGCAAAACACCATAGTGACATCATACAACCGTAATTTTCCAGGCAGGAACGACGGTAAGAGGGAAACAATGAACTTCATTGCAAGCCCTGAATTGGTTATTGCACTAGCCTTGGGTGGGAATCTTTCTTTTAATCCGTTAGATGATTCTCTCATTGGTTCTGATGGAAAGGCATTCAAGCTTGATGCACCGGCAAGTGCACCAGACGTTCCTGATAATGGGTTTGTAGATGCTGTGGATGTTTACCTATCTCCATCAGAAAACCCTGATGCTGTTCAGGTAGTGATTGATCCTAATAGTGAAAGGCTGCAAAAGCTTGAACCATTTGGCGCATGGAATGGCAAGGATCTGAATGATTTACGTGTGATGATTAAGGCAAAAGGAAAGTGTACCACAGACCACATCTCACCTGCAGGTCCCTGGTTAAGGCTTAGAGGACACTTGGATAAGTTAAGTGACAATCTATTGTTGGGAGCTGTCAATGCATTCAATGATCAAGTTGGTCAAGCCAAAAATATGCTTAGCAATGAGATTGAAGGTTGTGCACAGATTGCCAGACAATACAAGAAACAAAACATCTCTTGGGTCATAGTTGGCGATAACAACTATGGTGAGGGAAGCAGCCGTGAGCATGCAGCAATGACGCCACGTTTTTTGGGATGCACTGCTGTAATTGCAAAAAGCTTTGCGCGAATTCATGAAACAAACCTCAAGAAGCAGGGAGTACTTGCATTAACATTTGACAATTCTGATGACTATGAGAAAATTCACGAGGATGATCAGATCAACATCATCCAACTGGATGGACTTGCTCCTGGAAAATCTGTCGAGTGCAACATAATGCATGCAGATAAGACATCTGAGAAAATCATGCTGAACCATTCCTATAATGACCTGCAGCTAGAATGGTTCAAGGTTGGCTCTGCGATGAACTTTCTAAGAAAAAACAAAATTAACGTGGGGCCGATCGGAATCGAACCGACGACCTACGGGTTACTTCGCAGCTCCAAACTCACATCATCATTTCTTCAGAGTTTGAACTTTAACCTTTGGAGCCCCTAGCGTGAACTTCGTAGTCCATGTCGCCCTACCAGGCTAGGCTACGACCCCACGAATTGAATTTAGTAGGCTTGAATTTTAAGTTATTTTACCAAGATTTATTTGCGAAAATGTATCTTTTATGAAAATGGTCAAGCCAATTATTTTAGCTATTGGCTCCATTCCCGTAATTTTGGCGATCCTTATCGTCATACCGATGGTTACCATGGAAGAAATTCCAACATCGGCAATCAATTCTTATGATAAGATACAGATCGAGTTTACCAAACATGATTTGAGAGTAGTGTCATTTGGAGTTACAGAGAAATCAGTAGCAGATATGACGCAAGTTTTGATTATAGATAATAATGGAGATGTTCAATATACTGAGGTCAAGGATGGTGTAAATCAGTCTCTGGTCAAAAGTTCAATCAGTAATGAACAGTTGCAGAAGCTTACTGCGATGATCAAGGAGACTGGCTTTATGTCAATACCAAAAGAATCATTCCCAATCAAGGAGGATGTTGAAAGCTATACCAAATTTACAGTTAAAATTACATTAAACGATGCAAGAACTCAGATTTTCTGGCCAGAGCAGGATGCCACTGAGAAATTCATTCCACCAATAGTAACAGCCGTTGAATCTGAATTGGTAGATATTATCAGCAAAATAACAGAATAGTAGATATGGAAAATATTGAAGCCAAATTATGAGTCAGGATGGGTTCCAGTGATGCTCACTATGCTGGAAATCTGGTAGTCAAGAATAGTATTCTTTGATGCCCTTTTTAGTAGGATAAAGTTCAATCTTGGAACCAAGCAAACCACTCTTTTCTTCTACTTTCATCATGCCTCTCTTTTCCAAATCCTCCAAGATGGAAACCAGTTCATCATGCTTAAGACCAGTAATTTTTTGTATCTTTTCAAAATTTCCTGCTCCATAATTTAGTACTTCAAAAACTTGCATGTCCTTTGTCTCATGCTTTGGCTCCGGCTCAGGCTCTAGTAAATTTCGTCTAGGCGTCTCTATCTTACTTGAGTTTGTTTGAAATTGCATTTCATGGTATTGTTCTGAAGATTTGCTGAAATTTTGTGTGTTACGTTTTCTAAGGTAACGTCTAATTATTGAAATAAATGGAATTATGAAAAAAATTGCCCAAATCCAATAAAAATGCTCAGTCATTTATCATCAACTTAACCTAGTTATTCGATCTTCCGATGGTATAATAATGGAATTGAAGTGATTAAAACAGAAAATTGTCAAGATACGAAACACCAAAAGTAAATGTTAATCTCGGTACAGCAAAAGCAATAGCAGGTATTATTATCGCTCTAATTATTATTGGCGTGATAGCGGGTGCAGCCGTAACAATAGTAGATGCAGGTCACAGAGGCATCTTACTACATTGGAATGCAGTTGATCTAACTATTGCACCTCTAGATGAGGGACTTCATTTCGTTGTGCCATTTGCAGACTCTGTAGTACAGATGGAAGTCAGGACACTGAAGATCATAAAATCAACTTCTTCGGCTTCTAAAGACCTTCAGACAGTTTCTACCGAAGTAACGGTTAATTACCATCCATCATACGAATCAATCCACATATTGTACAAAGAAGTTGGTCTGGATTATGAGAATAGAATTATTCAGCCAGCGATAGAAGAGGTGGTAAAACAAGTAACGGCAAACTATAATGCAGAGGAATTAATCACAAAAAGACCACTGGTCAAGTCTGACATTGAAGTTGAAATAACCAAACGTCTACATGAATTTGACATACAAACTGATGTTGTCTCAATTACAGACTTTCAATTCTCATCACTCTTTGCACAGGCAATTGAGTCAAAGGTAGAAGCAGAGCAGAAAGCATTCAAAGCAGAAAACGACCTTAAAAGAATTCAGGTAGAGGCACTACAATCTGAAGCAATAGCACAAGGTATTGCAAAAGCCAATATTGCACAAGCTGAAGGGGAAGCTCTAGCAATCAGAATTATCAACCAGGCACTAGCATCAAATCCATTTTATTTGGAATGGCTTAAAATACAAGCATGGGATGGTGTGCTACCACTAGTAGTAGGTCAAGACGGAACACCATTCATTCAGATACCAACTGAAAAATCTAGACCATAACTTTTTTTTGAAATGTGAGACTAATCCTCGCTAGTTCTTGATTTGTCTCTTATGGAATCATACATTATAAGAAATTGTTCAGGCTCATGCTGTCTGTAACGTTTTTCTAGTTGTGAGATTTCTTTTTCTGATATTTTTTCTCCTTTATTTTCGTGATATTCTTTTATTATTTGAAATTGTGTTTTTTTAATGTTATAATTTCGAAGTGTTTCGTTTACAGATTTTTTACAAAAATAATCATAAAGAACAAAACGATATATCAGAAATCCTGAAATTCCAGCTATAGCTACTATTGCAAGCGGAATAATAATAGTACTGACCATATCTCTTATTCATTCTCTTAGTATTTCATTGTTATTTGTTTCACAATAGAATAAATAGTGATAAAGGGATCTTAGATCATGATACCACTCTCAGGCGACCTGACAAAAGCTAAGGGAGTAAAATCTGAAAGTGTAGACTCTATTGACGTAACCAAGGGAACTTCTACTCTAAAACGTGGCTTTGCACACATGCTGAAGAATGGAGTTGTGATGGATGTTACTACAGTAGAGCAAGCACAGATTGCCGAGGAGGCTGGTGCTGTTTCCGTAATGGTGTTGGATAAACTACCATCAGATGTTAGAAAGGCTGGCGGCGTTGCAAGAACTGCAAGTATTAGAATAATTCAGGATATCATGGACAGTGTTACAATTCCTGTCATGGCAAAATGCAGGATAGGTCATGTCTATGAAGCAAAAGTTTTAGCTGAAGCAAATGTGGACATGGTAGATGAGTCAGAAGTTCTAACACCGGCAGATGAGAACCATCACATTTGGAAGTGGGATTTTACAACGCCATTTGTAAACGGTGCAAGGTCATTGGCTGAAGCACTAAGACGAATAGAAGAGGGCGCCGCAATGATTAGAACAAAGGGCGAACCCGGTACGGGAAATGTTGCTGAAGCAGTTTTACATATCAAAAAAGTAAATGACGAACTTAGAACCATAAAATCAATTTATGATTCTGGTGACAAGCAGGGATTGGTCAGCATTGCCAGAGAATTCAAAGTTTCTTTTGACCTGGTTGAGGAGACAGCAAAGATTGGCCGTCTACCTGTTGTGAACTTTGCAGCAGGTGGTATAGCAACACCAGCTGACGCAGCATATCTAATGTCGTTAGGATGTGACGGAATCTTTGTCGGTTCTGGAATTTTCAAGGCTGAAGATGCAATGGAGAGAGCAAGAGCAACCGTTCTCGCAACAACATTCTGGGAAGATGCGGATGCAGTAAAGGAAGCACAAAAGATGATTAATGAAAAACAGTCCATACTTGGACTAGATGTAAAGAACCTTGAACTTAGAATGCAGGATCGTGGCGGTTCTGCATGAGTGAACTTGACATTGGCATTTTAGCCCTACAGGGTGACGTTGCTGAAAATTTTATGTCAACAATGATGGCGATGAACGAGCTTGGCATTGATGGGTCTGTCAGCCAGGTAAAGACACCTGATCAAATATCAGCAGTTGATGGTTTGATAGTTCCTGGCGGTGAAAGTACGATGATGGGCCAGCTTTCAATGGTAAACGGAGCAATGAACGCTCTTAAGGAAAAAATTGAATCGGGAATGCCAGTTCTTGGTATATGTGCGGGAATGATTCTACTTGCTAAAAATTCTAAGGACAGAGTTGTTGGTTCTACCAAACAGCCACTGCTTGACGTACTTGATGTAGAGATTGAGCGCAATTCTTTCGGCAGACAAAAAGATTCCTTTGAAGCAGAAGTTTCCTTGGATGCCATGGACATACCATCATTTCAGGGTGTGTTTATTCGTGCTCCATCTGTAGTGAAAACTGGTTCTGGCGTGGAAACCTTGGGAAAATTTAACGAGAAGATTATTGCCGTAAAACAGGGTAACATACTTGCAACATCTTTTCATCCTGAACTGACTCGTGATGTTTCAGTACACAAGCAGTTTGTTAAGATGGTAAAAGAGTCAAAATCTTAAGTTATCTTAGCATATCTTAGCAGATTTTTAGATTTTCACGGGCAAGCCTAATATAATATCATCATCTCATGTTTTCAAAATCTTAACAATTACTAAAAATTTTCACTGATCAATAGTAAACTTTCGTTATAAAATATAATTAATATATAAAATCTAAATTAAGAATTCAGTAGCCATGACCACCACACATCCTACATTTATTGATCTTTTTGCAGGTATTGGTGGAATCAGATTAGCATTTGACCAAAGTGGATTCAAATGTGTTTTTTCGTCTGAATGGGATCAGAAATGTCAAAAAGTATACCATGCAAATTTTCATGAAGTTCCTCAGGGAGATATTACAAAAATAAAATCCAGCGACATACCATCACACGACGTTCTTTGTGCAGGATTTCCTTGCCAGCCGTTTAGCATATCAGGTAAGCAAAAAGGCCTAACGGATGAAAGAAGTAATGTTCTTTTTTCACTATTACGTATAATTAAAGATAAAAAACCAAAGGTGGTTCTTCTTGAAAATGTCAAACATTTGATACATCTTAAGGACAAAAGTATTTTCAAGTTTATCTTAAAATCACTTGAAGATTTGGGATACAATGTCAGTTGGAGGGTGTTAAACGCTTCAAACTTTGAAATTCCTCAAAATAGAGACAGGGTAATTGTTATTGCGTCCAAGAAAAAATTTGATTTTGACAAAATTAACTCTAAAAAATCAAAATCACTTTCATCTTTTCTTGATAAAAAGGCTGGCTTTGAGTTTCTTGATAGTGGAGAGTTTACATTAATCCCAAATCCTATACGCCAGAAATCAGGTCTGATTTTTGTGGGTTATAGAAATAAAAAAATCAGAACGACTGGAGTAAGACCAAATACAAAACATCTTTCCAGAGTACACAAAATGCCTAATAGAATTTATTCTGCAGATGGATTTCATCCAACAATCCCATCCCAAGAATCTGCAAGAAGGTTTTGGATTCATCATAAAAACAAAGTTAGAAAGCTCACACTAAACGAATGCTACAAAATCATGGGCTTTCCATCAAAGTTTTCCAGGGCAACAGAATCAGGTACTCAGATATTACAGTTAGGCAACTCCGTTCCAGTGCCAATGATTCAATCAGTAGCAAACGGTATCCGCAGACAACTACTATAGCAGATTTCATAACTGTTCAATAATTTCATTTTAATCCTAAAGAAGGGGGTTTTTATATTATTTTTAGTGGAACATCAGTACACAATTGGCACAAACAGAAGAAAATCTAACTGATCAAGACAAGGTGGAGGAAACTACCGAGCAGGACAAGGTATTGGAAACTTTGGAGGCGATGTATTCTGCTGCAGAAAAGTTTGATTTAACAAATCCATCATCAGGTTTGACTACAGCACAAAGACACCGAATCCACATTGTCGCGGAATTGGCGCCAAAACAGAAAGGCGTGATAGCACTTACAGTAACAGCTGCGGCAAAAAAAATCGTCACCCCAATACAAGATATACGAAAGATGAAGACAGAGGTTCCCGGTGGTTACTCTGCTCGGAGCTTAGATAAAGACGTCACATCAAAATTCATGAGAAAAAAATTTGGCATTCATTTCGCAATGATGGAATCTGGAGCGACATCCCGCACGTTAGAGCAGAACGGGTTCTTTACTCTTCGCTACAAAGGAAATATCGGCGGAAGGAACGGAAAGATCAAAATGCCGTTTTTACGCATTTTAGATGATATGGAAAAACAAGGCGTAGAGCCAAAAAATTACTTGTTGCCGTTGTTTGCCAGTCTGATAAAACAAAAAAAGAAATTGACAAACTTGCAGAAGAAACAGCTGGAAAGAAGGTTGAGGGTGTTTTACCAGTTTCACACATAATGACAGCATTAGAGGCTTTTCTAAAAAAAGGGGGTTCGCGGTCTCCGGTTATAGCCGTTAAGACAATTCTTGATTTAATGCAAAGTGATGTTAAACGATACGCCGGTATGAACATTCCACCGTTAGAGTCGCACACTGCATCCGACGATAAGACGGGTTCAACTGGAGATATAGAATTCAAAGATGGGGATGAAGGCTTCGAGGGTTACGAGATAAAGCACAACATCGAGATTAGCGAAAGTATTGTTCTTATCGCATGTGACAAGATTAGAAAAAAACCGATGTCTAGGTATGTTATCCTGACGACAAGTAAAGTGGTGATTGAACCTGAAGAAGAAAAGGAAGTGAAAGAAGCGATTGATAAAATTTATGAAGACGCTGGTTGCGAAGTTATAGTTGATAATGTACAGAATTTTGTATATTCAAACTTGCGTTTAACCCAAAATCCAATTGAGTTTATGAATAAGTTCGGAGAAAACTTGGCAGACGATCACCGGAGGAATGGTAGTTTCAACAGACAACATCTAAAATTGTGGCAAGACATAATCGAAAAATCCCGCCGAGTGCTGCTTTACGCAGATGATGTTGAAGAATGAAGGGTTTTAGATAGGGCTGGCTGTCTGGCGAAATTTTTCTTCTAATAGGAAACTAGGGGCTCGATTTTATTTAAAAAAATCCTGCATTTCTTCAGAATTTTTCTCGAGGAGTTCGGTAATCTCTTTGACTTCTTTGGTCATTCGCACAAGCAAAGATGCCAATTCGGATATGGGAACTCCAGTTTCCTTGTGGCATATCTTCACTGCCCGCTCTGTCATCTTTGTCTTTACTTCCAGATCTTCAATGGTTGTGTTTATCGACATCACCAAAATGACGAATCGTAGCGACAGATCTTCTATTCTTCTGGTTTCATTTCCAACGTTTCCCTGACTATCTATTTCGTAGCCTTGTTGTACTATCAAGGATTAACCACACCACCAAGGTTGTCGTCAACAAAATTGCCGTACAACTTGTGCCACTTCCCCTTGGAGTCACGATACATCCGGATCCTCACACCTTCTTTGAGAATCTTTCTGGCAGGAGGCATGTCATACCAGTAGGCTGTCTGGTCAGTTAATTCCCTGAAGCACTTCAGGCACATTCCATCCAGCATGTCTGCATATTCTTGCTCTGGACTGCCTAGGAAAAGGCCACATCCTGTACAGGACATGTAGATTGGGTGGAGGTGTTCTGCTGGATTCAAGCCTGATGGAACTACGGTTTCCAGGAATCCATGCCGTTGTATCACGGTTTCCGACTCGTAGTCATTGTCAAGTAATGCCGCACACCTGGGTCCAAATCCTATCTGCATAGTCCATAGTTTTTTGTGCTGTGTCTTGGATTGAGCCATCTCTACAGTGGCATTGTGCATTTTCCACAATTGCTCGCTGTGTTCACCTTGGCATAGCCTGCACAACATGCATGGCCCAGTCTGGAGCTCTAGTTTTTGAACATTTTCTGGTTTTTTGGTTCTTCTTTTCATCTATACTACACCAAACCTGTATCTCCCAAGAACCACAACGATTCCTGACTCTGTCTTCCATGATTCCAGCACTTCGTATCCATGTCCAATTGCATCGTTAACCTCGTTTTCACCATTTTTGAAGTGATCATAGGCAAACTCTACTGCAACATACTTGACGTGAGCCAGTTTCTTCTGCATGTTTTGCTGCTCGGAAATTTGCTGGACTTTGCCCTTCAGGTCATCTATTATTTTCCATTCTTTCTTGTCCATTACTTCCAAGCCTCCTTTTGTTTTTCAGGCAAATCAGTCATTGAAATGCCAAGCTTTGCATATTCTTTGGAAATTTTCTCCTCGATATGACAAATCTCCATGTCAATAGCGCATGGCACATTCTCCAGTCCAATTCTGCGTTGGCACAAAACCTGACGTATTTTTTCCAACGCTGCTATTTGCATTTTAGTTTCGATTTTGTTTTCTACCGACATTTTTGCTCCACCACTTCCATCGGTTTGGGTGGATTGATCTTTCTTTGTTGTTTTCATCTTTTGTTCCACAGCTTAGCTTTCGCTAACAGATATTGTAACAGTATTAGAAGTTACAGAGGTTGTTCAGCGAAAACTATTGCTGCACTGTACAATAGTTTTCTTTGCACTTAAGCAAGGGGGGTCACAATTGTATTTAACAACGTATGGACACTATTGCTTATAACACTTAATTCTCCATTTATTTTTTATTTTGTAATACTTGAATGTATCCCAGTGTAATACTTAAGCGAGTGTTATCACTTTGTACAAATAAACATTACTCAGTGTTTCTTAAAACATTTACTCGCTGTTGCTTAAAAGATTTACTAGCACGCTTTGACAAGAAGGGTAGTTAAAGGTTATGAAAAAAAAATGTCGTGACACATGTAATTCAACGTTTGATTTTTCTGACAGTAACCACAAACTTGTAACACTTTTGTTTTTTTTGCTGGATGTCTTACAATCTTCAAGCAAACTTTACATCGCATCTTTATTCCCTACTTCTTCTAAACAGTCTTAGATCTGCGTTTCTTTCTTTTGCGGCAATTGCCATTGCTTTAATTTTTGTTATCGTTTCATGATCTGCACGCGTTTCTTCTCTATCTTTTTGTATTAGATGATACCACAGCTTGATTACTTTCAAGTTTTCCAGTGTTAATTCAATATGATACATTAGTTCACCTCCTTTGTTTTTCTATAATCCGTTTGTTCAAATGGATCCCATGTTACCATTTCTCCAGACCAGATATTCAAAACGGGTTTGATCTTATCTGGCTCGTACACTTCTCTCAATGGTTTATGAGTAGTATCATGTTCTGGAAGTTCTCTGAAACATTTCAGGCACAATCCATCCAGAACATCCGCCCTATCTTCCTCGATGTAACTCAGGTAAAGGCTGCAGTTTGGATTGGAGCAGTGCATGTGGATGGGTACAAAATCAACATCAAATGGCGGGTCTGCGTTAAGCCTGCATACTCTTGCAATGCTTGCCCTTGAGGTTCCAACTGTGATTGGGTATAGTTTCTCGATTTTCTTGTGGAACGGACAAAATCGGCCTTTTTCTATAGCACGTTTATGCATCTCCCATAACTTTTCGCTATGCTCACTGGCGTTTTTTTGACATAATGTACAGATCTGTGCCTGCTGGTGTAATGCCCACATCTTTTTACTGTGTTTCTTGATGTCCAGGTGGCATACCTTGCAGGAACTCATCGTAAATCCTCTCTTACTTCTTCTATCATTTCATGAGCATAGGCATGAGGCGTGTCACCCCAATGTCCATCATAATCAATGTCCTGAGAACTTTCTTCCATAAGCTCATCATGGTCCAGCTCAGCGCTAGTTTCCTTATCACTATCATTCAAAAATCTCCACATTTTTTCTCGTTCATTAATGGATATTTCACTAGGATTGACAATCAGTGACTTGGTTTCACAGTTAGGACATTCTGAATATCTAAACTTGGTTTTACCCCAAAACTGATGCTCACAGTTCTTACACATAACAACATGAGCCATTTTGTGATTTTTTGCAAACAAATCCTTGATATAATGCAACATTATCTGCTGTCCTCCAAAGTTTCCTTTGAGACATAATCTCTTGACACACCTTCATTGGTGTTGTTATGCTTACGCCAATCATCAACGTCAGATCCGTCATTACCTGCATGATAATGATCTATGTTAGCTGTAAAGTTATTTTCAGTGTAAGAGTTACCACATTTGGATTCCTGTAGAGTTTTGATACCCCAATATGCAATGAAGATTGCACCAACAACTAGGCCAATTCCTGATGCACACAAGAAAATTCCAATGTAGAGGAACCAATTACTCACTGCCATTACTTCCACCTCTCGGCCAAAAATGGCAAAGCCCACTGTGGGCGTGTCAGTTCATAATCATAAAGTGAATCAGAAAACAAATAGTCAGATTCTTTTCCATCTTTTATTTCGACAAGATCATTAGAGTGCTCTCCTACGACACCTTTGCATTCCCTGCCAATGAAGTTAAAATCTATTGGACAGACATCATCTATTTTAAAAATAACATTTCGATATTTTTCTCCATGGTTTCTTAATCCTTCTTCTGACATCACAACATATTGGCCAATCTTGAATGGTTTTACCGCCATATCATTCATCAAAATCCTCCTCTCCAACAAATGCCTCTACTACTGTCCATTTACCATGCACATAGGGCGATTTTAGAATATAACGTCTGTG
Organism: Thaumarchaeota archaeon SCGC AAA007-O23; assembly: GCA_000402075.1. Taxonomy (GTDB): domain Archaea; phylum Thermoproteota; class Nitrososphaeria; order Nitrososphaerales; family Nitrosopumilaceae; genus Nitrosopelagicus. The sequence goes on along the minus strand of ARWO01000005.1, from coordinate 18,831 downwards.
AAAATTAGAAAGCCCTAATTTGTAATAGCTAATTTTGTAAACAATTTTATCTGTTGACTTGAACGACATCCCAAAGATATTACGACTATAAAATAATTTAATACCACGATGATACTATTGATACTATAGATAATGTCAAAAGTTTCACGGCGACGAATACACATTGCCCCTGTCGGGTTTGAGATAGACAGGGTGGTACTTCCTGCCAAGATGGACAAAGCGGACAAAGTCTTCCTGATGGTTCATAGTAATAGATCTAAAGACGAGGCTAAAGAATATGTTGCTGAGTGTGAAAAGCGACTCAAGAAAGCGAAAATTGAGACAGAGCAAGTCACAGCCGACTTGTGGAATATTGAGGAAATTACGAGGGTGACAAGAGATTTAATTTTGGGAAATTCAGACTGTGAAATTGCAATTAACCTGGCAAGCGGATCAACGAATCATAGTATAGGCATGGATCGTGCATGTATGACATTCAGGAACAGGTGGAATCTACGTCCGTTTTATCCATTCGCTAAGACATACAATGGATTCGTGTATCCACACCAGCAGACCGAAGGAGTAAAAGAGCTAAAAATAATCGTCCCTCACCGAATACAGATCCCGGAGGATGAGCTAATTCAGGCATTGAAGATAATCAAACAGAATCAAGGAAAGAAGGGCATGAAGAAAAAAGATCTGGCAAAGGCGTGTGAAAAAGAACATCTAATATCATATACTGGTAAAGCTGCTAACTCCATTCTAATAGCGCTTGATAGACAGATACTGCAAAAGCTAGAGCATCGGTGGAAGGCAGTTCGAGTTGAGAAGCCACACAATCATCACCTCGTTAGTTTAACCGAAGAAGGTGAGTGGTTTGAATACATATTGCAAAACCCAGAGCCCACCATGACCAATTTAGGCACAGCGAGTAATACTTAGAGAATCTAGTTTTCCCGTGTCAGGTCATCCAGTATCTCGTAACGCAATTTAGGCAATCTAACATAAAGTTTGGCCAACCATTTGCAGAACGACTCTGTTTCTTTTTTGATATAGCTTTCAATCTCCCCATAGTTTTTTTCACGATACAGTCTTGGTATGGCGCTGCCACTTTGAGGCTTGTTAGTCAGCTTGTCAAGGCTAGCTCCCTTGAATTCACCCCTGTTCATTATCACTCCAACTGTCTTTAGATCCAAGAATGGTCTGTTCAATATGTCAACAGGCTGGAGTGCATTTGACATGCATCTCTGCCAGAAAAACTTGTGTTCAAATTCCAAGTTGTATCCAACTGGAATAAAGGCAAATGGGTATTTGTCAGCCACACCTGAATCTGAAATGAATTTTTTGAGGATTGTCTTTTCGTCAGACTCCCACTCCTTCAGTATTTTCAGTGGACCGACAGGCATTGCAGTATTTCTTTCAAGCTGCATGTACTGAATGGTAATTATCTTACTTTGTAACGGATCAAGTCCAGTTGTCTCTATATCCAGATAACAGTTCATTCGTCTTGCAACCTCATCTTCTCAAACCATCTTCTAATAGTATACTTTCGTAACAGTGCAACGCATGTAAAAAGTGCGCTTATCTGCATTATCCCAAAAAAGTCCTGGTTTTGAATCACATCAACAAAAAGTGGCAAAATAAAAAAATTGATGGGTAGGTACATTAGATAACCTGTACCTATATCGAAGGCTGATTCTATTAGAGATCTTCTTTTAGAATCTAGTTCTAGTCGGTACGTTCGTGGTCACCCCACAAACCTAGGACCATAACAATGCCTTTTGCTGTCTCGAAATCTCGAATGGGCTCAAATCCAGATTTTAGGGCCGAGTTTACTTCGTCCTGTCCTTTTTGAACTCCGTTAGGATCGAATTCGACGCCGATGTACTTTATTTCCTGCATCTTTTTCTTTTTCTCCTTTTCAAAGTCGTCAATGTGCCCTTGCATCTTTGATGTCGCCCTTCCAATTCTTTCTTGGATCTTGTCTATCTTCTGACTCTGGCCTTTAACTGCCTCTTTAAGTTCTGAGATTTCGGATCTTATTGTTTTGTTTTCGTCTTCCATACTTTTACTACGTTAAAATTTTAATTAAGAAACTCGTTGATACTGTTGATACTATTGCTACTGAATTAGGATAGATATTTTTCGTTTTTAGTTCTTCTTTTTTCATCTGTATCTTGGATTGATTCAAAAGCTTCAATTTTTTTTATGTAATCTTCTGGCAGGCCATTTTCCCTTGCACCCTCAACTGTCTGTCTTTTGTACCAGTGGTAAGGTTTCAATTCTGGGTTGATATTAGTAGCATAGTATGTCCAAACCCGTAACGGTCCCTTGGTTATTCCTTCCACATCAATTTCCTTCTTTTCATATCCATGTCCATATCCCTCAGCTCCATCCAAATTGGATTCCTCTGATTTATCAATACTGAACGCAACGCCATAAAGTTCATCAGTTTCGGATTCTGCTTTTGCCATGTCGCCCTTACCTGAATCGTCACTACTAACTTTGTGAAATTTCAGAGTGTATTCTTTCGTTCTGCATACGTCAATCTTAACAGCACTAGGACATCGAGACTTTAATTTTTTAGTAAGCATGTTTGATCCATACCCAAAATATAGGAATTGAGCCATGATATCTTTCACTTGTTCTAAATTATTAGTCTATCATAGTAAAACGGATTAATGACAACACGTAGTATTCTTAATGACAAAACCAGATTTTACAGTAATAGAAAATAAAAAAGAGATTAAACGGACTCAGCTAACGTTTGTCAAAAACATGAAAAAGAAAGCTACAAAACATGGTGAACTTTTTGCTGGACACCAAGGCGGAAAAGTCCCGGAAAAACTGTCTGCCTACTGGTTCAAAGATAACGAATTCTGGTGGGCATATCCGAAGTCAGGCAAACCGCTAGGAATTAGATCACCAACACCACGCTGGTGGAACGCATTCCGCTTCCTGGAGTCCAATATTGACAAATATGGAACTGGACCCGGCGAACCAAACTGGGGTAATCTAAACGGAATGACAGTGCAAATCAACATACCTGTCTCTGGAAACAGACAGGGAACTGGATGGACTGGAGGAGTTTTTGTTAAAGATTCTGATGATGAAATCTACATAGCTCATACAGGAATGATTGGAGGTGGAAGAAAAGGAATCGGGAAAACTATATTTGTAGATAATTTTCCTGGAACAAAAAAATGGCATAAAGTGTCTGGCAGTCGTGGAGAAAAAGATGTTGTTATTATTTCTGATATTAATGACCCAAACCTCATAGATAACATAGGCTTTTTTGTAAAAGCTGTTCATAAAATAAAGGATTCAGCACCATCAGGAAAAATCCAAAAAAACCAAAACTACCAAGACAGAAAAACACCGACAAGTTCAACCCAGAACATATGGGATCAAGGAGATCTTATTCTGTAAAAGATAGGATTAAGGCTGATAATTATCATGGAGTGGTTGTAAATCATATCAAAGAAATTTGTGAAAAACAAGGATACTTGGTTACGAACAACACACAAATGGATTTGGTAATACATGGAAAATCAAAAAAATCGTTAATGGAAGTAAAAACTGACTTGGATGGTTACAGCAGGTATGAAGCGATTGGACAGCTTTTTTATTATTCATTAAAATTTAATCTTCCCAAAAATACAAAATTGGTTGCAGTTTTTCCAAAACCAAAAATACCAGAATTCAAAAAGGTCTTGGACAAACTTGGAATTGAATATATTGCTTATACCAAGGCAAAGAAACAACCAAAGTTCGACAACACTTTGGACAAAATTTTGAAAGATCTATGAATATCATAGAATGAAAGATAGGAAATGAGTTAGATATCCTTACTAAGAATCAAAATTTCATTAGAATGTTTTTCCTTGCGTGATTTTACATCACTCATTCCATATGACCAGCTTAGTTTTCTAATCCTAAACCCACGGTATAACTTTCTAACTTCCGGAGTATTATTGTAGGAAAGAACCCAGCGCTTTCTCTTTTTCAGTATTTTTGCAAGGTCTTCATGATCTTTCTGCTTGAACTGCATGTCGCCTTGGTCTCCATACAGATTTTTTTTCCCAATGTAGTATGGCGGATCCGCGTAGACAAATGCATCTTTGTGTTTTAAGATAGACTTTCTAAAATCAAGCCTATTTACAGTCAAATTTTTCACAGAAAAATTCCTCAAGCGTTCTATAGAGTTCTTGTTAAACCTAGGATTCCTACGTTTCCACCAGTTTTTTTTATCTAGGTCAGTTGCCATCCCACCTGAAAGTGTAGTTCCAGAGTACGAAGTTCTGTTTAGTAGGTAGAATATTGTCGCGTTTTTCATTTGTTGACGATATTTTCCAGATTTGTTTCTAAAATTCTCCTGAATCTTATCAAATCTTTTCTTGCTAACTCTAAGTTCTTTCTCAGTAGCATTTGCAAGTCTCTTTGGGTTTTTCAGCAAAACCTGCCAAAAATTAACTAGTGGTGGGAATGCGTCATATCCATAAACACGGAATCCTCGCTTGGCAAGGTTAATCTCAATGGAACCGCCTCCAAAAAATGGCGAACAAACTTTCTTACTTTCTGGTATGTTTGAAATTATGTACTTCTCTACAATTTTTGAAACTGCTCGCGATTTTCCACCTGGATATCTCAACGGCGATCGTGTTTTCATGACCAATTCCCTTTCAGCAACTTTATGATATGATTATATTTTAGTAGTCATTTGTTTTTTTGTATGACCTTTGCAAAGCTTGTAAAAGACGAATTTGCACAAAACAAAACTAGGACATTGGCACAGCTGTACGATGCTTTATCCTCAAACTCGGAGGTATCATTGGGGGGAACCACCCTAAAACACAGGATTCGAAGCGCAATTTATGGTCTAAAGCAGGCAAATAAGGTGGATCTGGTCTCAAAGGCCACGTATTCTATAACTGATAATTTTCAGTAATTTCTTGGCAGGGACTTTATTTCTAAACTCACTTGCTTCTACACTTCCTACAAAATGATTGCACTATTTTGCCACGATAACCAAACAGTTTTACAATCTCTTTATACCCCGCCGCTTTTTTTCCGCACTTGGGGCATAACGCATTCTGTGGTAAGGAATTTATTTTTTCTTCATAATCCTTTTTCATTTTTCTTAGATGTTCTGTTAAAAATTCAATATCACCCACGGCCCAAATTTCATTGAAAAATCCCTGCACACCCTGATCGTATTCATTCCACATTCGTAATTCCCCATCAGTTACAATCATAATCAAATAATACGTTGAGCCAAACACAGAACGAAATTTTCTGTATTTTTTTACGTCTTCCTCTGAAATTTTCTCGTGTGCCTCGACCAAAACTTCCCTGCCTTTGTATTCAAAACCCTTCATCAGAAAATCCGGGACGTATTCGAATTTTTCGTTTTCAACATTCAAGGGAAAGTTTCTAAATTTTGTTTCAATCGAAATTCCTGAATCGCGTAGTTTTTTTAATATTTGTTTTTCCCAACCAGAAAAATCATTTTTTTTGGGAAATTTGTTTTTTTTCCAAATCTTCAAAAATTTTGAAGATTCATGGAATGACGAACGCGGCCTAGTTTTTCCAAATTTTTTCATTCCATACAATCCTCCATGTGGTGATTGGGCGCACGTGTTCATAGTTTTTTTCCACAATTTCCCGATATGGATTTTGAATTGGCGTGACAAGGCGTTGAGCTTCTGTGCCAAAATTGATGTAAATGTAAATAAAATATTCGTCTCCTTTTTCTTTTGCGACTGCTCTTTCGTTTTCAGACCAATAGAAAATTGGATAATTTGCGGTGGTCGCTTTTACTTCGATAAATCGATCATATTTCGCACTGATGTTTTTCCCATTGAATGAAACCACGTCAAACCCCGCACGAGTGTTGTGTTTGCTTACCCTTTCCACTCTATCCCTGATATCCTGTTTGACCCCCAAATCCATTAATCTCTTCTTTTCGTACGCCACGGTTTGTATCTCCGCTTCTCTTCCGTTTTCTCTTTGTTTGTTTAAAACACTCCACAGTTCTTCCTCTGTCTGCCGCGTATGGCGTATCGATGGGCTTCTGCCGGCGACTTTTCCGTCAATTTCACGTTCGTTATTTCTGATTGTGATTAATCCTAAATCAGTCAACAAGCCCAAAAAATTTTTGTCTATTTTTTCAATGCCTTGGTCTGAAATTAAAAATCTGGTCTCTCCGTTATCTACGTATTCGTCAATTGTTCCTTTTCCGATTTCTCTTTGTATCAATTCAGATTTGGCAATAACAATTTCAATTAATTTTCCTTTCAGTTCATCGGTTTTTCGATCAACAAATTTTTTGCCATTTTCTGTTGACGGAATGGCATCATAATATTCCAAACCGAGTTCGGCCAAAACTAAATCCCCGTTTTCTTTCCTGACCAATCCCAATTCCTTGCACATCTCTACGTGATTTCTGTAGGCTGATTTCGTGGGCGAGCCTTCCCCTTGAAGCTGACCTTTGATTATCTCTCCGAAAAAATCATTTTCTGGAACTCTGGAATTTGCACCGCCATAGTCTTTTATCGTGCAAACGATTTTGCAAAAATTAATTATTTTGGTCATTTGAGAATTTTCCCCTTAAAAATTCTATCACTCTTCTGTAATCTCTGTCCACATCGTTCGGATCATTTATTCTGTCATAGTTTAATTCCATCGCATTAGGGTTCAATCCTGGATCATCCAAAAAATCGTTCATTCGTCTTTCTTTGTCCGTTAAGCTTTCTTCAATTAAATCATCAACGGTGAGACGCTGGTCATCAGGACCATACTTGCTCATCAGAACGGTGTATTTTGTTCTAACATCCGGCATTCCCACTCTATGAATTCTTTCTTTGCTTTGGATCCAATTTGTCGCAACATATGTTCTATCCACATAGATTGCATGATGGCAAACTTCGTGGAGAGAAATTGATTCCGCGAGTGACGCGGGATTTGCTATCAGGACGTTCACGTCGTCTTCGTCTCTAAAGTCTCGCAGATTCTTTTCCTTGTTTTCCAACGGGTTAACGTCATCGTCCTTGTCTACCGAGCCGTCAATTTTTCTGACTTGTACGCCAAAATCACGCTCTATCATTTCTTGAACTTTCACTAGCGTTCCGCGAAAATTGCACCAGATAATGATTTTATCTTCTCGTCTGACAATGTCCCGCAAAAATACTTGCAACGCACTTAATTTTCCCGACAACTCTCCTTCTGCGTATCTGCGAATTCTATCTTGAAGCGGAACCCCCTCAAGATCTATCAATGCGTCTGAAAATTGGTTGTTTTCGCCCAAAAGAGAGGGATCGGTTGAGGCCATTATCCAATACATAACGTTCCGTTCATAATCCTGATAAGCCTGGAACCTGTCTCGATTGTTTGCGTCTTGTGCAATAGCCCATGCGATGGTTTCGTAAATTTCCGTTTGGAATTCCGTCATTGGGCAATCAAGGTAAACCGTATCTATTGGAGGCAAACCCAATTGATTTTTTGTGATTCTTGTAAAAAGCGGATCAAGTTCGTCTATCGCACGCTGTTGGTTAAATGGATTGTCCACCAATCCTGCAGCGAACGATTCGTAACTACCCAAAAGATTTTGGTTCGGATACAAAAATTCGAACTGGTTCCACAAACCCTGATGGTAATTTGGCATTGGAGTTCCCGTCAGGATCAATCTTCTTGCTGCAGATGGAGATAGCATCCTTGCGGCGATGCCACGGTTTGACTGAGGATCTTTGATTTTATGCGATTCGTCCGCAATCAAATAAAAATTATGATTTTCTTGATCAAGCATTCTTATCAGAGCTTGCGTATACCGCATATCTTCCACCGCTCCATGTTCCTGAACCTGCCCAATTTTTTCATAATTGATTAATATAATTTCAAATCTGTCCGGCAAGGTAGGAATTCTTCCACGATCGCGATCGTCAGACGTGATTCTGTGAATCCTTTCTGCCGGGTCTCTGCCGGTGATGTGACGGTATTCCTCTTCCCACACTTGCATTCCAGCCTGCGGGCAAATTACAAGCAGTTTGTTGACATGCCCTTCAGCCTTTAAGCAAAAATACGTTGCGTAAGACATCCATGTTTTTCCGCTGCCGGGAACCGAAAAATTTGCCGAATTGCCTAACTTCAGTCCATGCAGAACCGGTTTTATTTGAAAAGGGTACAGTTCCAACTCTGGCAAAAATTCTGGAATTCTGATATTTTGGAAATCCGCATCGTTTCTTTCTTTTATTGCACGCGCTTCCTGGAACAAATTTTCCCTGTTCCGCTCAGCATTGGCGCTATCTTGCAGAATTTGCGGGCATTCAGGGAGCAAATTCAACTCAAAATTGTTGTATTGAAAATACCGCCTGACCCTTTCGATGGTGTCCGCATCTCTTTTCGCAGTTGAGAAAATTCCGTCGGTTTCCTTGAAACCCATATTTTTCAAAAACTCCAACATCCGCAAAGATCTGTGGGTATTTTCCAGCGTCAAATTTAGATGATTACCGCCGGTTGATAATTCGTTCATAACGGCCTCTATTTGGCTCTGGCTTCTATTTTTTCTAATTCTTTTCTGCATGCTTCGATGATTGTTATCAGCTCAGCATCGTTTGCATTAACCAAATCTTTGTTAATATCAGCAATTTGCCGTTTGATTTTAGCGAGGACTTTCTTTGGGTCTTGTCCATGCTGCTGGACAGCCCTCACAGAATTTTGTAGGTTATTTCGCGTTCCTTCACCCAACTCAGTATTATTTATCAATTCGTTTTCTGGACGGCTTGATTGGTTCTTCCAATCGTGAATGATCTCATCATTGAGTTCATGTGTTTCCAGTTGGGGAGTAGTATCGTCTGGCGTACCAGTGCCTGTTGCTTTCTTGATAAGGATTGTCAGTTTTCTGAGTTCTTCACGATCATTATCGCCAGCGTCATATCTGTTCAGCAAAGAAGTTCTGTACGCATCTCTCATTTGGTCCGGATCTTGACCATGTATGGTGTCTTCGTAACGTGCAACCACTGCACGTAACAACTTACCCAAATCATCAAACCACGTCACTCCAGATTCGCCTTTCGCTTTTTCTATCGATTCGTAATCCCCATCCGTGACTTCGCCAATTCCATCGGTTGTTTTGCCGTCTCTGGATTTAAGGTAGTAGTCCATCAGATCGACAGTTGTTTTTGCATCAAGAAGTTTTCCCCACGTATCAAATTCGCCTTTCACTCCAACTACTTCTAGTAATTCTTTTTGTTCATCCGCAGTAGCAGTCTGATAATTCCCAGATGCAAATCTAAAGTCGTCGATTTTATCTCGAGCACGCCCCATTTGATTGACTCTGCCATAAGCTTGTTTTGTTTCTGGGTCTTCTTGATATCTTTTTTCCAGATTCCTTAATTTCGGTAGTGTCATTCCATTGGGCAGAAAACAAACCAGAACTCTTTTCCAGTCCGCGTCAGTCGTTTCCTTGTACAGATCTTTCATACACGCCACTCTGCGATTTCCATTCCAAATCACGCCGAATTCAGTTATCAAGCAAGGATCTTCTTGCTTTTTTTTCTTCAGATCTTTTTTCAAGTCTTCCGTTTTCTCATCGGAATAACTTTCTGTTGTAAGCAGCAACTCATGAACAATGTCTTGATGGTCGGGATTGGTCTCTTCAAGCCCCGGCGGATCAGGAATTCCGTGCTTTTTGCATGCCTTTCTCTTTTCTTTCCACAATCGCCCGTTCTCAAAATTGTAACTAAGGGTATCAATGTCAATTCTGTATATGTCGAGTTTTATTTTTTCTGTGTCTGAATAAACGGCCACTTTGAGTTTTTCTTGTATTTGATGTTCCTCAGATTCCCACACTTTATTCCCAGCTTTCTCTTTCTCTCTGTCAAGGATTTCTTTGTGCGTTGAAGTCCAAGGCTTTCGTGCGGAATTTGAACTGTCTTCTGGCATGAGATCTTAAAAAAGATCTTTCCTGACTTAAGTTTTATGTGTAATCACGTTACTGACTTGCCCGCATCGCAGATGTCAAGGTACTGGCACCTTTCTTTGCAATTAAAGCTATTTGGTGTAGGATCAAACTTCTCCGCCATAATACCTTGAATCAGGTCCTTGATCTTATCTTCAAAGACTTTCTTGACCTTGCTTTCGTCAAGGTCGACTGCCACCTGCTTGTCAGCCTCTATAAAGTACAGCGAGGCCTTGACGGGGAGCTTTCCATATGCCTTTTTCTTCTCTATGCCTCTTGCATAGACGTAAAGCTCCAGGCCTTCCTCAACCTTGGTCTGACTTTGTGCAGTTTTTCCCGTCTTAAAGTCCACAACTTCATACTCTCCGTTTGCATTCTTCTCTAACCAGTCAACCTTGCCCTTGATCGTTACTCCTTCAAACTCAAACTCAATCCATATTTCAGTACCTAAAATTTCATTTTTGTTATTCTTGCGCCACTCCAGATAGTTCTCTATTATCGCTTCGCCTCTTGTCATGTGGTACTGTTCCTCGTTGCTGCTCTGAAACGCACGGAAGATCAGTTTTTCCTTCAGCTTCTGCATCGCGTTTTCCTTTGTGGGAATATTTTTGGGATCCTCTTTCATGAGGGTGTCAATCATGGTATGTATGCTTCCTCCAAAGTCCAGAGGTATTGTGGGCTTGGTGGACGGAGTCTTCTGAATATCTTGCAGCTTGAACTTGTATGGACACATATCGTATGTTTGAAGGCTTGACTTTGAAACATGAAATTTGCTGTGGTCAAACAGTGGCCTGGGCTTGCCCTCAAGCACGCGCATGTTCAGGTCTTTCAGATCAACTTTCAGCACGTCTTCTGGCTTGAACCCACTACAACTTGGATCATCCTTTCTGTGATCCTGGAAATATTTTACCCGCGCCAGTTCGATTATCCTGTTAAGCGCAATGGGAATATCCATCTTGTTTACGGCGCCGAAGATCTGCTGTTGTATATCAATCTTAATTCTCTCATGCATTTCGGATGCGCTTGGGGCAAATAGTCCCTCGTACTTGTATGGAACAATCTTAATGATGTCGGAGTGGCTAGGATCATTGTATTCGATCTCCGTAAGGTATTTCGACACCTTTCTTACGGTGTCACTTGGCGGATAGTTCGCAGGAGCCATGATGTGAAGCAGGTTTTCTGCCCTTGTTGATGCGACATACAAAAGTCTCCTGTCGTCATTTGCTCTTGTACCAGGCGTAAAGTTCAGGCTTACCTGGTTTTTCGTTATTCCATTTCTGACATAAAACTGTCTTGGAGCATCCTTTCCCGGATATAGGTATTGGACAATGTCGGTAATGAAGACCACAGGGTACTCCTTTCCCTTTGACTTGTGCATCGTCATTACCTGTACCGTGTCCGCTATGCTGGCGGACTCCTTCAAGTCGATCTCTACATATCTCATAAATCCTAGATATTTTTGAAACTCATTGAATGTCTTCTTCGGATACAGGTTTTCAAACTCCAAAGCCAGCTCGTAAAACTTGTTCAGCATCATCACGTTCAGCCTGTTTTCTGTAGTATCATAAATTGAGCACTGCTTGTATAATCCCGACAGGTCGGTGTAGATAATCTTGGAAGCCATCTCCGCTACGGTGCTGTTTCCATATTCCTTTATTGCGTCCTCTATTTTTTTTACAATCCCCTTAACCTCTGCCTTCTGGGTAATCTGGAGGCTGTCACAGTTCTTCATCTTCTCAAAAACCTTGTCAACCTGGCCCGTCTCTACATACCTTACCTCAGCATCTGCCGCCTCGTTGATCCTCGTAATGTTCAAGTCGTCTATTCCGCTGATTGTCATAAGCTTGTAAAGATATGCGCCGGAAGTGGTTGGTGAATGTATGATGTGAATCCAAAGCATAACCTCCGAAATTACGGCCGTATCAAAGATGTTATAGTCGCCTATGAAGGTGCTTGGCACGTCGTACGCCTTGAGTGCGTTGACAAATCTTCTACCGTCGCTTCTCTTCCTTGAAAGTATTGCAAAGTCTCCGTAACCATACTTGTCCTTCTCGCCGTCTTTGTTTACGTATTCTTTTCCAAGCATGCTCCTGATAGTATTGATGATGAACTCTGTCTGACCGTTTTCTACGTCAGGCCTTACTATTTGGACTTTCTCGCCAGTTCGTGACGTTTTGTTTTCCTTATCAATGCGGTCGTCGATATTTTCTAAAAAGAGATTTGCAAATCCAATAATTTCTTTTGTGGATCTAAAGTTTTCCGTTAGATGATATTCCTGCACGTTTGCAAACTGTTTTTTAAACTCGGCAAAATTTGCCTGCCTTGCTCCCTGGAATCTCATAACCAGTTGGTTGTCATCTCCAACTACCATGACGTTGCCGTTTTGTCCAAGAAGTCTGACCAGCTCGTACTGTCCAAAGTTGTTGTCCTGAAACTCGTCAACCAGTATGTACTTGTATTTTTGCGTGTAAGAGTTAAGAACCAGCGAATTATTTTTTAAAAGATCAATTGCATTTTTGATCAGGTCGTCAAAGTCATATACGCCATTGTCTTTTTGAAACTTCTCATATTTTGCATAAACCTTGTTAAACTCTATGTGATATCTAACATACTCTATCAGCTCTGCGTTGTTTACTCTTTCATCTTCTGACATTTTGTTAATCTCGTCGCTCTTTGCGTCAAGCCACGTCTGAAACTCTGCGGAAGTAATCAACGATTCCTTAAAGTTGCTGATTGCCTGTACTATTCCCTTGAAGAGTGCGGCGTTGTCCTTGCCCAACCCTATGACATCTGGGTCTATTCCAAACGTGTCGCTGTTTTGCATGCACCAAACCTGAAGCGATGTCTCCTTCAAGAGCTTCGAGTCAGTGGAAATTCCAGACTCTAACAAATGATCCTCGCACACTTCTTTACAAAAAGAGTGAAACGTAGACACCTCTGTATCCATGTTCCCCATGTCTGCAAGTCTATTCTGCATTTCTTCTGTAGCCTTTTCCGTGAAGGTGACACACAAGATCTTATCCTCATCGACATTTTGCTCTACAAGTTTTTTGACGCGCTCTACTACTACATGCGTCTTACCTGTTCCGGGTCCAGCTAATACCAGAGCAGGGCCATCCTTATGATCGATTACGTCCTGCTGTTCCTTGGTTGGTGGCGTTGTCATAAGGCATACATTAGTTATCGTCTGATAAAAAGTTAAGTGATTCTTGTAAAGCTGATTTCGCCTTCATCTGGTAATTTTCACGAAATGATTTCAAATCAGGATCCTCCAAAATTTTTGATACAACTGGATTTTTCACGCCTAGCTCTTTTTGCATAACTTCCAAATTTCTTAGGAAGAAGAAGGTTATTGAATCAAGAATGTAGTCATGCATTACTCCGAGGTCATCAGGATTGTCTAATTTAAAATATCTGATTATCTGAACATGAGTTTCGTATTTTCGAAACTTAATTTCTATCCCAGCTCTATTGTTGGGAGCCGCGTAATTGATATCTATTTCAGAAAAAATAAACTGTAAGGCTTCTTTTGGTCCTAATCCTCTAAACGGTTTTTTGATATCATCGATAAATTTCTTTAATCTTGGAAGAAATTCGAAAAAGGAGATAAGAAGATCATCTGGTTTAATCTCAATACCCAGTCTACCATCGTCTAAAATATGATGTCCTTCGCCGTAACTTCGGCGGACATCCATTTGTTCTTCCCCTTTCATGTCATCTGAAAACTTGGACCATTCTTTAGCATCAACCACAATCTCATTTGTTTTCATAATTAGTGGTTTTTTTCCTAAAAATTCATTGTACCAATATTTCATAGCCAAAACTTTTCCCAAAGGAGTTGTATTGTAATATATGCTTCTTATTTTGTATCCGTCTGGCCAGATAATTGGTAAAGTTTTGATCATCCAATTAGCAAGCATGTAGTCTTTGTGTCGTGAGAAAGTCCTTCTATAACCAGATTCTTCTAGATTATAACTTGAAACTCCAAACTTATCCTCAAACCTTGCAAGTATGCTACCTCTCACTAGGTTTCTGCCAAACTCTCCTTGACGTTTTTGTCTCAGACGTATACCAATTGCAAAACTGTTGCCTTGGTCTTCGCGATCCATGATATTCATTGACTCCTGTACCAAAATTTCCAGTAATACTGGTGAGACAGACGACATTTGCATGAAGGAATTGGCAGCTGAACGCTTGGAGGCTACAAATTTCCGAAAATCCTCATATTGCATGTGTATACATGGGCATGTACAAGCCCATATATAGAGGGTTAGTTTTCCAATGTTTAATGAAAACTAAACAAATACTGACTTGTGCCAGAACAGAAGAAAAGCACATCAGGATATCAAAGCTGAAAAGGAGATTTAGAAAATTTGGGGGTATTATCATCTAATGATATCAATTGAGACAGGCAGGAGATGGGTAAGCCAAATGCGGAGGAGGAGACGTAGAGACAGACTTCCTTCGATGACTTGGAGATGAAATTGTGATGATCAAAAAACAGCGAATCAATTACTGCGTAAAATTGGCAGTGATGAAATCACCAGAATATAGGAATGAAACTACTCGAAAGAGAGCCTCCCTAATCAAATCGTTAATGGACAAAGTCTCATACAAAAGAATTACTTCGCGCAAATGGAAGACCAACAGATCTACAAGCAGAACAGTTAGATTGGAAAAAAGGATTTGTGTGGGATTCTATTCCAATTCCATACAAGGAACAGCATTTGATGAGCCATGTTGTGCTTGCTGTGCTGAAACTTCCATTGAACTTCTTTCAATAGATCATATAGACGGTAAAGTTCGAGAAGGTGCAAAAAAAATGTCTGGCCTAAAACTTTATCTTTTTCTTATGGAACATGGTTTTCCGCCAGGATACCAGGTTCTCTGCTACAATTGTAATGCGGGTGAAGGATGGTTCGGAAAATGTCCACATAGGAAGCTGAGTGAGAAATGATGGTTACTAGGAATTTAGATTATGATAAAATTGATGTAAATAATCTGTATGTTGTTGAACATATCAAAGATACATTAAAGGATATTATAGATAAATCCGAATGTAACGGCTTGTCCGTAGTTAAGAATACCTATTTTAAATCTGATGGCCCAATTCCTACGAAGCCCGGCTGGTATATCATATTTGATAAATATGATATTCTATATGATGGTGTATCAAAGGATCTTAATTCAAGACTAAATTCATACAATAATACCACAGATAATTTTGCTGATCCTAACGCATCTCACAACGCCATCCGAAATTTTATAAAAAAATATTGTGACATGGGAATATTTAATGAATTGAAAGTGTTGACAATTACAGAAGAAACCTTTTGCAAGAAAATGCAGATTGAATTCCCTCTTTCTAAGAAAGATAGAGAAAACATTGAAAGCAACATTAAGCTTTTCAAATATGGATTGTGGAGAAATATTCGTGGAACATTATGACGTTATGTAAATGGTGTCCAAGGTGTGTTAAGGATGGAATCAAACCTCCACGATGGATTGTAGTTCATAGACAACAGGATTGTGGTAAACATGGATAAGGTAGAACAAAGGTGCAAGCATTGCGGAACTTTCAATTCATTTTATGGATACAGGTCGTTGGTCAAGTGTAAAAAATGCAAGAAAGTCAGGATCTGGAAAAGCGACTTTAATCAGAAAGTCGTATCAACGCCAAATGATTTCGTCTCCAAGCTTCAACTCTTTTTTACTACGTCTAATCCATACCAACTTTACAGTCAAGTTATAATTTTGGATCATCCACATGGTAATATAGCAACTTTGGTGGTTTGAATGCGCGTAACGTATTATAATACAACTCCTTTGGGCTTTACATTTGATGATTTACAACGCATTTGCTATCACTTGCAACGTGCTGAGAAAGAAAATAAATTGACAGATAAAGACATGGGTACTCTTCTAAAGGCTAGTGCAATGGTGCTTGTGCATGAAGAAGAAGAAAATCAATGCAGGAAGTTTCATGGGGATCCTGATAGGAGTGATTCTCGATGATTAGTATAGCCATGATCAAAACTGTTATTTTCTATGATGGGGTCGACTGTATACCATGACTGTAACGGTTGATAATGACAAAGTCAAGATAGATAGTCATGAAAATCATGATCCTGAGGTAGTAGCCTACTTTGAATTCTTGAAATCGCAGGCCAAAAATCTTGAAGAGGCTTTAGATAATGCAGTGAAGCTTGGTACATTGGTTACAAAAGCGGGCAACGTAGGACTATCAACTGATTATGTAGACAAGCAAGTTGAAAAAATGAAGGAACAGGTGCTTGTTTCCTTGCAAGAGCAGTTTGGTAACGATGGGGCCGTTGTAAAGTTCTTGGAAGAACATTTTGGTGTTGACGGAAAGATTGCAAAAGAATTACTGAGTCCTACTACTCAAGGTTCACCAATCAACATACTTGTAAATGCAATTATGGAAGAGTTTGAAAAGATCAAAACCCACTTGAACATCCAGGAGATTAAGCAAAAAGGAACAGCAAAGGGTGGTGATTTTGAAGAATACTGCAAACCAATTTTAGAAGAAATTGCAAGCAATCATGGTGAAGATGTAGTCCATACTGGTAAGACACCTGGACCAATCGGTCTTGTTGGAGATTTTGTATACACAATAACTAATCCGGAGTTAAAGATTGTTCTTGAGATGAAAACTGAGACTGGTACAATGACTTTACCAGACATCAAAAAAGAACTAGCTGGTGGAATGGAAAACAGAAGCGCACAGTACGGAATTTTTGTTTCAAAACACAGAGAAGCCATACCACTCAAGGTGGGCATATTCAACGAATATGAGGACAACAAACTCGTAATCGCATTGGGTTCAGAACTTCAAGATGAGATCATACACCAGTCTATACTTAAAATTGCAATTGGATATGCACGCGCAAGACTAAGACAGCAGTCAGGACAAAAAGTTGGTGTTGATACAAGTAAAATTAGAACGAAGATTCAAAATATTACAGCAAAATATAATGACTTGTCCCAAATCTTAGCTTCCTGCTCTGGCATAGAAAAGGAATCAGAAAGAATAAGGGGCTTGGTTGAAATCATCCGTAAAGAGATTGAGCAATCAACAACAGAAATTACTGATTTAATCAGTTAGTGATTTGGAGCAAACTGAATGGTCAACACTGCTGACTTTTACAAGCACACAGATGTAATCTGTGATAGGTCACAACCAATTGTAAAAACAATCATGTCCTTGCTTGATGAAGTAGTTGAAAGGTTACCGGACGAAGAGCAGTTCAAAATAACAGGTTTGATCGTAATCGATACAAAGCAAATAGCAATGGGATTGTGGAACATCTGGCGGCATCAATGGAAAATAGCAGGACCGGACTTTAATTTGGACTTGGTCGGAAACTGTCAATATCAGCCTGCTGGTTCTTTTAATAATTTAGACAAACGAATCCGGGCTGACGACAGATATGTCATAACCATAATAGTAGATAATCTTGAGAGTAAAACCGACGATTATATCAAAGGATTAATCGCACATGAGCTATCTGAGATGAGCTGTCCATATAGAATGTTGCAGGAAAATTGGGACACGCTCAAAAAGATGGAGCCAGCAGACAGGCCGGTGATGTATGACAAGTGGACAAAAGCTAATGCTGTTCTTGGAAGCAAGGAATACCAAGAACACGAAGACGACATCAATAACGAGGCCATAAGGCTCGGATTTCAAAAAGAGATAGAGGCTTTGGAAGTAGAAAATTAGCCTAGTTTCCTACGGGTACTCTTTTTTCAGCTTTGGCTTTGTCTTTTTCCGTTATGGCTTTCTCTTTTTCATACTCGGCTTTCTCTACTTCCGCTATCTTGGCTGCAACTGCATCGAGTCTCCAGAATTTTGGAGTCCAAAGGTCTAACGCTCTGCATATGAGACAATATGTTATTGCATCAAGAGTATATTGATCGTCCAAGTCCTCTTCCAGAGTCTCCTTTTCTGCGTCACTAAGCTGCTTGTACGGTTTTTTGAATCTCGCTATGGCAGCCCTATCGTCTTCTGAATTCGTTATCTCTTCCGCCATGTCGATGATCTTGTTTTGTGCGGTTTTCCAAATCCTTTCGGGAAATTCATCAAATTTTGGGTTTTGTTTCAAACCCTTCTCAACTTGCCATTTTCCATACCGCAGGAGTCCAGTGATAAAGCTCCGGACTGAAATGTTGGCGACAGTTCCTACTGTGCTTGCCTCGAAGACCTTCTGTTGAATGCCAAAATAAATTCGCCTCGTGTTCTGTACTGATTCAACTTCGTCCTCTGGTATGTCCACTACCTTTTCTTCGATCTTATCGTAGACCTGTAATGCCTTGCTCATTGGTAGCACGCCCCGCTTGGTTCTAACATTTCACGACTTACTGTGTCCGTAGCAATCTTTAGCTCGGGAAACACAGTGTTAGCATTCAGGAACAAGTGTGTGCCGCCAACGGCCAAAACAAAGTCACTCTTTCCATCTTTGCCCTTAGGGGTTTGCCAAATGTCAAGATACTCCCCTTCGAAAATTTGTTTCCAGTTATTTCTCATGGATATGGTTAGTTTACATCGTATATGAATATTAAGTAGTAATTAACATTAGTATTAGTGAATTAAGTAATACTTAACTAAAACATAAAATCTGCTAAGATATGCTAAGATAACTCAATTTTCCTATAGTCGTGCCTAGAAAACAAATGTTTACTATATCTAGATATAGTAAACACATCAAAAAGCCGATATTCGTGCCTAGGAATTTATCTGGAAGTTATCTGGAAACCACGCCTGTAAAACAGGTTGCATGTAATTTTAAAAGTACACCCTTTGTATCAATCACGCCTAGAAAACAAATGTTTACTATATCTAGATATAGTAAACACACCAAAAAGCCGATATTCGT
>ARWO01000004.1 GCA_000402075.1 Thaumarchaeota archaeon SCGC AAA007-O23 | reverse complement strand
GTTTCATTACATCCGTAATCTTTCTTGTTCCAATTGTAGCAGTACCAATAATTGAAGCAATTAATCCAGATGCACCAATCAATATAGGATATGCAAAGTTTTCTGGTGAACCTATTAGTGCAGCAATTAGTAATGATGCCAAAATAGTTACAATGTAAGACTCGTAAACATCGGAACCCATTCCTGCTGCATCACCAACATTATCACCTACATTATCTGCAATTGTGGCAGGGTTGCGGGGATCGTCTTCTGGAATATTGGCTTCAACTTTACCCACCAAATCTGCACCCATATCTGCAGCTTTTGTAAATATTCCACCACCAATTCTAATGAATAATGCTATTAGGCTTGCACCAATTCCAACACCTGCAATAGTAATTGGATTTGGGTATATCATGTACAATATAGCAGTAGCAACCAATGCCATAGCTGGAACCGCAAGACCAACAGTTGCACCACCTCTAAAAGCGATTGCAAATGTTTTACCTAATCCAGAACTTGTTGCGTTGGCTGCTCTAACAGCTGCTTTCACAGTAACTTTTAGAGAGATAAATCCAGCAACTGCAGATAATGTTGCGCCGACCGCAAATGCAATTCCATTTGATTCACCGATAAAGAATCCGATAATTACAGCTAACCCAATTGCTACTGGAACAATAATTTTCATTTCACGCCTAAGAAACGCAGCAGCGCCTTGACGTACAGCGTCAGAAATTTCAAGCATTTCTTTTGTCCCTGGTTTCTGTTTTGCAACCCATCCAGTATATATCGCAGCAACTGAGAATGAGGCTATTGCCGCAATAACCGGCAAGAGAACCTCTAATGGTAGAGGTAAAGTATCTTGAAATGCCATCTTATAATTGAAAAACGAAATTATTGTAAATATAAATCATCAAGCAAAAATTTTTAGTCAATTAATTTTCTTTTTTGATATGGTGGAAAATTCTTCCCTCGTAAGCCTTGCCTAACAAGTTTGCTAAACCTCTTTCCATGGCGTCAATACTTGTTTTTGATTTAGATGGTAAATTTATGAAAGAATTTGAAGTTAATCAGAATGTTTCTGATATTTCTGAACCATATGGAGTTTTTGTATATGATAATTTAATTTTTGTTTCGGATATAGGTGATTACTCGGTAAAAATTTTTGATTTAGATGGAAATTTTGTTAAAAAGTTTGGGCAATATGGAGATCATTATGGTGAATTCAAGTATCCTGTTTACACTGTAACAGATGGTAAGAAAATATTTGTTTCAGACGTTAGGAATTTCAGAATTCAGATTTTTAATGTCACTCCATAAAATATTTTATTATCTTATTTTAGTAAAAAATTACTAGCCTGAAGCTATAGATTACCATGGGGTATCATCGATTAACTTCAGTTCATTATCTACTATCCTGAATCCCATAACATTCAACGTTTCTTTTGCTGTTGAGGAGTTTCTTTCCAATATTTGCTTCGCAAGATCAATACGTGATTTCATGTCCATGTCCTGGCCAATTTTGTATTTTCCTGTTAATGATTCTGGGACAATTTTGATAACCTCAACTCCCTTTAGAACATCCATGTCAGGTTTGATTGGTTCATATCCGCCCTCAGGTTGGTATTTTTTCATCAGACCATTTAGTGCAATAGTTTTTTCTTTCTTATCTGAAACAATACTGCCATTTCCTTTTATTACGACGCTAATGTACAATGTATCGGCAAGAGATGCATCAGTAGGATCTGAAAAATATGATGGTAGAAATTCTAGACTTTTATCTACTTCAAATCCTACTTTTTGATTACGCTTAATGTTATCAAGTTTTTCACCTCTTATGTGAGAATGCATGTAAATTGTATCATTAATGAATACAAAATTCATCGGAATAATTTGTGGGAACCCATTCTCATCAATACTTGCTACCCTACCAGTTTGCTCGGAGCTTAGAAATTCAATAATTTTTTCTTTTGATTTTATTTGTAATTTTCGATGATCTCGTCGTATCAAAAAGTCTTCCATGCTATTTTTAATCTAAGTAACTGAATTATGTTTTACTTATTTTGTTCCTTAAAATAAGGAATAACATGAGTGGCAAATTTATCGATAGAACCAAAGTAGTTTTTACCCCAAAACCTGATTACAAAATGATTTACACCTGCCTTGAGAAACCTCTCAAATATTGGAATTATATCATCAGGTGTACCAACACCGGTTGATGATCTTGCAATATCATTTGGAATTTTTGTTGCAGCCTCACGCATTTTTACAATCCAATCTTGGTTAGACATAGAATATTCCGTAAAGTATTTCCTAAAATCAAATCCTTCAATTTCTTTAAGTCCATGTACTCTAAGTATTTCAGGTTTAAACAGACTAACTTTTACAGCTTCCTTCATCTTAGCCCAAGATTCTTCGGCGTCCTCAGAAAAGTAAACATCAATATCTAATGCCATTTGAAAATTATCTTTTTCTTCCTGTGTTCTATTGTTTTCATTCATTGATGTTTCTATTTGCTTTTTATGGTCCTCAAATAATTCTGGAGTATATCCTATTGGTAACCAACCATCACCATATTTTCCCGTTAGTTGTAATGTTCTCTTTCCGCCAGACGCCATGTACGTTGGTGGATGTGGTTTTCTTATCGGAGGAGCTTGAAGGCAAGCAGATTCTAATTTGTAATACTTACCATCAAAATCTACAGTGTTATCTGGTGTTGAACCATACAATTTTTTGATTACTTGGATTTGTTCTTCCCATTTAGAAACAGGTTTCTCAAATGGTATACAAAATTCTTTTAGATTTTGAGCTTCACCTGCACCAATTCCCAAAATTGCTCTTCCTTTTGAAACTCTGTCCAATGTGATTGCTGCTAATGCAATATTTGATGGGTGCCTTCTAATTGCATCAGTAACACAAGTTCCTAATTCAACATGATTTGTAACAGCTGCAATTGATGATAGCATGACCCATGGGTCAAGTACAATTGCATTTTTCCATTGTGGAACATTTGTGTGGTCCATGTAGAAAATAGAGTCATAGCCAGTACGGTCGGCTAACATACATGCAGTTAGAATTTGATCTTCAGAATAACCTGCTCTAGCAACGTTTAGTCCATTTTGGATTCCAAATTTTATCATTTAATATTACACCTAGTACAAACTCTTGAATTTCAATCTTAATAAGTTTCACAAAGATAAGTCGCACCTAATTTTATACGAAAATCAAATATTATATTCAAAGATTGCCATCATTAATGTCATTAAGACATTTGATGACATCTTCTTTCGAAATTGGAATTGGGTTTGGATTAAGATGACCCTTGTCAGTCATTACAACATCAGCCGCTTCATCGACAGGAGCCTTTAGCTTCATTTTATCGAAACCAATTTTTTCAATAACTTCTTTGAATTTTTCATAGAAAATTGATTTGTTGTGTTTGTGTGCTATGGTAGTGCATGAAGATAAAGAGTATCCATGAGCAACACCCTCATTGGAAAATACATATGATAACGCATGTCCTAATGTTGTGGAACAATTCCCAAAACCCATACCTGAAAGCATGGAACCGTATGGATAATTTTCCGGCTTGTCATTCATAATTGCATCATATAATACGTCAAATGCTTGTTTACATAATGTTCTTGTAAGATCATTTCCTAATTTACTGTCATATCCTTCTGTTGCTTGTGCACAAGCATCACATACAGAGTTTTTGAGTATTTGTTCCGGCGTACCATCCATAAAATATGAATCAATTACAGCACGATCTGCAAGGAATCTTTTTTCAGGACCAAGAAGTTTTTTCTTGCCATCAAATTTTAAAACACAATAAGTTGTCATCTCAGCTCCTGTACCAAAAGTTGTAGGGATTAAAATTTTTTCTAGACCAAATTCTTCTGATGCATATTTTACAACATCCATAGAACTTCCGCCACCAAGACCAATTAGCACTGATGGATTTTTTCCTTTGTATTCAGATACAACAATATTTACATCTTCAATAGATGGTTCTGGCTTAACTTTATCATACACCATATAGTCTTGTATGCCCATTTTGTCTAACCATTTTCCAGATAATTCTGGGGGGGCAGTAGTTACAACTAATGCATTTTTTGGATACTCTGCTTCAGAAAGCGCATTTTCACCAAACTCAATTATTTTTGGTATTCTTATTGTATGCATAATATACTGAAATTCTGATTATTATTATACCTTCCAATCATTGAAGACTTGGTTTATTTATTTAAAATAAAATTATAGAATGATGATTAAGAATTTTAATTCATTAGCAAATACAAAAGTGAAGAAAAAAGCATTACAGATATTAGAAGCGGGGTTAACCGCCGCAGAGCCAAAAAATTTCCTAAAAGAGTTTGTGAGTAAAAATCATATTTCACTTGGGAAAAATCGTATATTTTTATCGAACTATGGGAAAATTTTTGTGGTTGCATATGGAAAGGCCTCAGATTCTATGGCAGAATATGTATCAAAGAAAATTAATGTTTCACAAGGAATAGTCGTAATTCCAAAATATACTAAATCATCAATAGTTAGTAAAAAATTCAAGATATTTTATTCTGGACATCCATTACCTGATAAAGAAAGTGTTAGAGCAGGAAAAGCAGTACGAGAATTTGTTAACAATTGTTCTAAAAGTGATTTTATACTATTTTTGGTGTCCGGTGGAGGTTCTTCTTTGTTAGCTCTCCCAGATAAAATAACATTGAGTGAAAAAAAACATGTAACCAAATTATTATTGCAATGTGGTGCTACGATTGATGAATTTAATTGTGTTAGAAAACATTTGTCAATGATCAAGGGTGGTAAGCTTGTTCAAAACATGAATTGTGATGGATGTGCATTGATAATGTCAGATGTAGTCAGTAATGATTTATCGGTCATTTCATCAGGATGTACGTATAATGATAATACAACATTTTCTGACGCAATAAAGATAATAACAAAATATTCCCTAGGAAAAAAACTTCCAAAAAAAGTAATTACACACCTAAAACGTGGTCTGAATACAAAGACAATGCAACCGAACAGATTAACGATCAAGAATAAAATCATAGCAACTAATCGTGACTGTTTAGATGTTATGGTTTTAAAATCTAGGCGACTTGGGTTCACTACTAAAGTTTATTCACCAGTCAAGCATGATGTCAGCGTATCGGCAAAAAAAATTGTACGAATGATATCAGAGAAGAAGAATTCATGCATAATATTTGGTGGTGAACCTACAGTACAAGTAAAGGGAAATGGGAAAGGAGGTCGCAACCAAGAACTCGTTCTACAGATCTTAAAATTAATTCATGATTCTGATCACCGTATGTTAGTTTCTTCAATTTCAACAGATGGTATTGATGGAAACACAATATGTGCTGGAGCTTTATGTGGAAATAATTCATCTAATCTACAAAAAATTTCTTCCTACTTGAAGAACAATGATTCTCATTCATTTTTTAAAAAGTATGGGGGGTTGATAAAAACAGGACCAACTCATACTAATTTAATGGATATAGGATTGATCATAAAATATTAGTTTATGTCCAAGCTTTTTTGTCTTTTTTCCAAACAAGCTTGTCATCAATGTATGTATGATCTTTTTCTTCAAAGACTGTATGCCATTTTCCATTATGCGGAAAAATTCTATTTAATTCCTTAACTTTACCGTTTGTTGGTGCTCGATTCATCAAAGCGCCCCATTTCATAGACGGAATTTTTGGCATAACGTCATTGATATCAGTCATAATACATTTTGGAAAATCCTTATTTAAAAATCCTTATTTGTTTCAAGATTGAGTTTTATCTTAATTACATTTAGCTGATTTACAATCAATTTTCTTCGTTTTATCAAATCATTAAACAAAACCACTAGAGTCTCTAGAAGCAGACGTTTTATTCTTACCAGAAAGATGTTCTGTAGATATATTTTTTGTTGGCTCTATCAAACGGTATTCCAATTTTAGATTTCTATGACCCACTAACTGATTGATAAAGTGAATTTTGTCATCAATTATTTGGTTTAATGTTTTATGCTGCTGTATTAAAATTTCATACATTTCTTTTGAATCACACATGACATCTATCTTATCAAAATCTTTTATGATGAAAACACCAAGACCCCAATAAATTCCCACATGAAGTGCAACAAACCTTGATTCTTCTTTGTTTTTAATATCTAATTTTCCACCTGAAAGATATGCTGCAGGATGTTCTCTAATTTGGTTTATTATTTCCTTTCCAGTTTTTATCGACCATGAGTACTCTTTCAAATTACCATCAAAAAATAGCTCATGCTCCATATGTCAATCAAAAGGGCGTTTTTTGTCTATATATTTCTCGTTTGTCGCTTAATGATCAACATTTAAACCAGTTCATAATGTCAGAATCTCAAACCTTTTTCACAAAAATGGTGGACGAACTAGTAGAATTTTCAGAACATGACCCTGAATTATCAGATGGTTTAAAGTGGCTTGATGGTGAAGCGCAAAAAAAGGGATTGTCATTTTATGATATGGTTTATCAAGTATTGTACAAACATGATGTAAATTCTAAAGCAAAAGAATGGCTTAACTCTAGAAATTAACTTACGTTTTATTTTTTAGTTCTTTTTTCTATTGGAATATATTTACAACCTTGTGGTCCACCATATTTTCCAACATAGACAGCCTTCGGTCTATACAACATAGGTTTTGGTGCCGCTTCTGCAAATTTCTCTTCAATAATATGTGCCGCCCAACCAGCAACTCTTGATATAGCAAATATAGGCGTGTTAAGATCCATCGGAATGCCTAGCATGTAGTAAACCGACGCGCTGTAAAGATCCACATTTGGAAAAATTTCTACCTCTTTAGTTTTTTTCATCAACTCAGTAGTTACACGCTCAACCTTACTTGTTATATCATACCATGGCTGACCAGTTTTTTCTGATAGTGTTTTGGACAGTTCCTTTAGTACTTGAGATCTAGGGTCAACAGTTTTGTATACTGCATGTCCCATTCCCATAATCCTCTCATTCTTTGCAAATTTTTCTTTAATGTAAGATTCAACGTTTTCCTCAGTTTTTATATCTAGAAGCATTCTCATCACTTCATAATTTGCTCCTCCGTGTAATTCACCACTTAATGCACCAACTGCTGCACTAGCAGCAGAATACATGTGTGCACGCGTGGACGCAACTTCCCTTGCTGCAAACGTTGAAGCATTCAGAGTATGATCCGCATGTAAAATCAAACAAATATCAAAGATTCTTTCTAGTTCAGGATCCGGCTTCTCGCCATTTAGCATGAATAAAAAATTGGCAGCGTGGCTTAAATCAGAATTAGATTCTACAATTTTTTTACCGTTGCGGATTCTATGCCAACTAGATACAATTGTAGGAACTTTAGCTATCAGATTTATAGCTCTACTATAACTTGCCTCCTTAGTTGAAAATTCTTCATCATAGTAACCTCCAAACGCAGCAACAAAGGCTTGTAGAACATCCATAGGGTCGGCATCCTTTCTCCAATTACCCATGTTAATTTGCATTTGTTTAGGAATAACTCTCGCATCAGCTAATTCAGTTTTGAAATCATTGTATTCATTCTTAGTTGGCAATTCATCATGCAGTAGAAGAAAACATGTTTCCTCAAAATTGGAATTCTTTGTAAGATCTAAAATATCATATCCACGATAAATCAGCTTTCCTTTTTGACCATCAATATATGAGATTTTTGTGTCTGCAACCTCAATATTTCTCAAACCTATGTTTTTTGTATCCATATCACCTTTGAGAAAATAGCACTTTTAAATTTTCAACTCGAATTACGTTTTGAAAATTCAGTATTTTGTCTAATCCAACAACTTTTGTAATTATAAGATTATTTTTAACCAAATTACTATGTCTCAAGAAGAGCGTAAATTATTGCAATTAATGGATGAGCGTATTCTAAATGCATCCCCAGAAGAATTAGCCAAATTGCAACAAGCCGACATTAATACTCAGCTTGATGGAATTTGGTTTTATGATATTTGTAATCTTTCAGATCAAATGCAACCAAAGCAGGGTGCTACAACCAACAAACTTTTTTCAAAATAATAATTATATTTCTAAATTTAAATGTGGGTACTAGTGGTTCGATCATATGTTAACCAAATCTAAAAAATCAAGTGTACGAAAAAGCTCATCAAAAACTATAAAATCAAAAAGAACTAAAACCCTTTGTATCTCACATATGGAAGATGCAGATGGAATTTCTTCTGCTGCATTAATTAAACAAGCTTTTGGTGGTGATACAACACTTGTGGATTATCCTGGAATGACAGATGTACTGGAGACTTTACGAAACGATGAAAAACTAAAAACATTATTCATATGCGATCTTGGATTAAACAAACAAAATACTGATTCCTTTGTTGAATTGCTTACGGAGTTAAGAAAAAAGCGAATTTCTATAACCTATATAGATCATCATCATTTAGATTCAAAAATTATTGCTAAACTTAAAAAAGTTAAAGTGAAACTAATTCATGATACATCTGAATGTACATCAGTCCTTGTTTATGATGCATTTAAGAAAAAATTACCAGATCATTCTGTGTTTATTGCAGCATGTGGTGCAATCACTGATTATATGGAAGACAGACCAATAGCTTCAAAACTTTTGCAAATCTATGATAGACAGTTTGCCTTGATAAGCGCTACTGTTTTAACATACAATATAGTAGGCCATCAACGTAGACAAGACATTGATTATCTTTATTATTTAGTTGATGAATTATCAGAATCAAAATTTCCACATGATATTCCAAACACATATGAATTTGCACAAATTCAAGTTGGAAAGCTTGCTGAAATTATATCAAAAGTAAAAGCATCAATGAAAATTTCAAAAAATCTAGGTCACATGGAAGTTCTTGATTCAGGTGCAAGTGGTGCTGCTAACTTTGTCCTTGGATTTTCAGGAAAAGATGTTGCTATTACCTACAAAGAACGTGTTGATAAGGGAATTTATGCAGTGTCTGTAAGAGGTTCACCAACATGTAAAACTCATCTAGGAAAATTAGTATCTACCGTCTCTTCTGAATTGGGTGGTTCTGGTGGTGGGCATGACAAAGCATGTGGGGCCGTTGTTCCAAAAGATAAAATCAAAAAAATTTGTGCGCGAAATGAATTCGCGTCTTGGTAATAGATAGACAAAAACAAATTGTCTATCATATATCTTCCAGAGTCATTTAGTTCGTAATTTTTCCTTCAGTTTTATTGAATTTCAGGCAAAAACAGAGAATAGTGTAAATAATTTCACCAGATTTCATACAGATATTTACAATCGAGAGTACCTTACTAAATCGAAACTAGATATCTGGTAATTTAGATGAATATGGCCCCACAGGAACTAGAAAAATCCGCCAGTCAATATGCTACTTGCGCAATAAAATATGATGCACAGGGGGCACGTGGGATGGCAATAACTAATTATCAAAAAGCGACAGAAACACTGCTCAAATTAATGCGCCTTTATCCGGATAGCCAACTAAACAAAATCTATACAGAACGTATGAAATCATACCAAAACAGAATAAAGTCACTACAGAGCACATCATTGACTGATGCTGAACCAGTAGTTGATTCTGCAGCATCCCCAGAGGAGCAGAGAGCAACTCTTGCAAATAATACTAAAAATAGTTTCGAAGACATGTTAATGAAAGAAAAACCAGATGTTAGATGGGCTGATGTAGTGGGTGTAGATGATGCTAAAAATGCATTACGTGAATCAATAGTTTACCCATCTAAAAGGTCAGATTTATTTCCACTAGGTTGGCCAAGAGGAATTTTATTATATGGTCCACCTGGTTGTGGTAAAACAATTCTTGCTGCTGCAACTGCCAACGAACTTGATGGCTATTTTATCAATGTAGATGGCTCATCCATGATGAGTAAATGGCTTGGTGAGGCAGAAAAAAATGTCTCAAAATTATTTAAAATGGCTCGTAGTTATGCCGAGAGGGAAGGCAAACCTGTAATTTTATTCATTGATGAACTTGACTCACTTTTAGGTGAACGTACAAATGAGATTGGCGGTGAGGTAAGAAGCAGAAATCAATTTCTAACAGAAATAGATGGAATTAATGGTAAGGGGAAGGATATGCAGTTATACGTAATTGGCGCAACCAATAAACCTTGGAGTCTTGATCATCCATTTTTGCGTAGGTTCCAAAAAAGGATCTACGTTTCATTACCAACACTTGAAGCCAGAGAAAAACTTTTCCAACTTTACGCAAGCAAACTACAACTAGACGGTAGGGTACGTCCTCACACTTTAGCATCAATTTTTGATGGATATAGCGCAAGCGATATCAAGGATATTTGTCAATCTGTTCAGCTTAAAGTTGTGAATGAAATGTTTAGCACAACTACATACAAAGAACCAGTAGAGGGTGAAAATCCATCCAAACCGCGTGATATAACAATGAAGGACTTTAGAGAAACCATGGTAAGAAGAAAACCTAGCGTTTCCATGGATATGATAAGGGCATATTACAAATGGAGCGAACAGTACAAAGCATTATAATCATAACATTCACCAAAATTTCATAACAATCATTTTTACAAAAACTTAAATTCCTTTTGTGGAATACTTTTCGAGGGTCACAATAACCATAAAAGAATCCAAACATGCAAACAAGTTTGGAAAACTGATCTTAAGTGATGGCTCTGTTTTTGATGGAATGGGATTTGGTTACTCTGGATTAACTTTTGGCGAAATTGTATTTAATACAGGAATGGTTGGGTATACTGAAACACTTACAGATCCCTCTTATTCTGGCCAAATTATCACACTAACTTATCCATTGGTAGGAAATTATGGAGTTCCTGATCCTACGCTCGAAATGGATGGATTGCCCAAGTTTTTTGAATCAGATAAAATTCAGGCTCGTGGTCTAGTGGTTCATGAACTATCTCTAACCGCAAGTCATTGGAATCTTACTATGACCCTTGATGAATGGCTATACAAGGAAAAAATTCAAGGAATTTCAGGCATTGATACTCGAGAATTAACTAAAAAACTAAGGGAATCAGGAGTCATGATGAGCGCCCTAGCTGTTTCTGATAATGAAATAGACGAAAATGATGTTAAAAATAAGTTAAAATCTGCACCAAATTACAACAATGAAAAATTCGTGGATTTAGTCTCAACTAAAAAAGTCGAGAAATTTGGTAACGAATCAGAAAACATCGTTCTCATTGACACTGGTACAAAAAATGCTATCATACGAAATATTCATGACATAGGATACAACACTGTGAAAGTTCCGTGGAATACAAGCATTGAAGAAATTCTGAAACATAAACCAAAAGGTGTTGTGATAAGTAATGGCCCAGGTGACCCTGAGAATTGCCCAGAGACTATTTCTACCGCTAAATCATTAATCCAAAAAAATATTCCAACACTAGGAATTTGTCTTGGTGCACAAATTTTGGCAGCAGCAGGTGGTGCTCAAACATACAAACTGAAATATGGACATAGGGGACAAAACAAACCATGTGTAAATCTAGACAATAATCAAGTTTATGTTACTAGTCAAAACCACGGCTATTGCATAAATCCAGATTCCTTGGGCGACACTGAATTTGACTTATGGTTTTCTAATGTTGATGATAAAACTGTGGAAGGTATTAAACACCAAAACAAAAAATGCATTGCTGTTCAATTTCATCCGGAGGCATCACCAGGACCTTATGATTGTAAATTCATTTTTGATGAGCTGAAGAATATCATGGAGGAGGTAAAAGCTGGTAAAACATGAGAGGTTAGAAAAAATTCTTGTTCTAGGTAGTGGGGCTATTAAAATCGGAGAAGCGGGCGAAAGTCGATAAATCGACCGTCAATTCGACTACTCCGGAAGTCAATGCCTCAAAGCAATCCACGAGGATGGACTCAAGAGCATTCTAATCAATCCAAATATTGCAACAATTCAAACCGATACTAGGTTTGCTGATCAAGTATACCTTTTGCCAATTACTCCGCAATATGTAGAATCAATTATTGAAAAAGAAAGACCAGACGGTATCATGCTAAGTTATGGTGGTCAGACTGCATTAAACTGTGGTATAAAAATAGATGAATCTGGGATTTTAAAAAAATATGGCATTTCAGTTTTGGGCACACAAATTCCAGGAATTGTGGCAACAGAGGATAGGCAGAAGTTCAAGGATGCTATGGTTAAATGCAATGTACCAGTTTTAAAAAGTAAAACAGTTAACACATTTGACGAAGCAAAAAAAGTTGCAAAAGACTTGGGGTATCCTGTAATCGTTAGAGTTGCATATACACTTGGAGGAAAGGGTGGTGGTGTTGCATCTAATGAGATAGAATTGCATGAAATTGCTGGTCGTGGTATAGCGGCAAGCCTTGTTGGGCAAATACTAATTGAAGAATATGTTGGTGATTGGAAGCAAATCGAGTATGAAGTTATGCAAGATTACTCAAAAAATAACGTGATAGTATGTAATATGGAAAATGTGCTTTCTATGAGGGTTCATACTGGTGATAACATAGTTGTTGCACCATCCCAAACAATAGATAACCATGAATACCATATGTTAAGATCTGCAGCATTACGAGCAACAAAACATGTAGGAATTGTAGGAGAATGTAATATTCAATTTGCATTAGACCAGTCTTCCGACACATATGCGGCTATTGAGATTAATCCTCGACTTTCACGTTCTTCTGCACTAGCAAGTAAGGCTACTGGGTATCCATTAGCATACATGTCTGCAAAGATAGGACTTGGTTATTCATTACCAGAATTAGTTAACACTGTTACGAAAAAGACTACTGCATGTTTTGAACCAGCATTGGATTACATAGTATGTAAGCATCCAAGATGGGATTTTACAAAATTTGAACTTGCTAATAGAAATCTAGGACCTACTATGAAATCTGTGGGCGAAGTAATGGCAATAGGCAGAAAATTCGAAGAGGTTATACAAAAATCAATTAGGATGCTTGACATCGGAAAGGATGGACTTGTCTTAAACCGCCAAAACGGTAAATCGTTTGATGATGAACAAATTGAGGAACGTCTTCAAACACCTGATGATAATATATTATACTATGTTGTAGCCGCACTTCATAAGGGCGTATCGATTGAAAAAATTTATCAGTTATCAGCAATTGATCCGTGGTTCTTAAAGAAAATTAATAATATTGTTGAAGTAGAGAGGAGGCTAAAATCGTCAACACTAGATCATAAACTATTATCTGATGCAAAGAAATTTGGATTCTCCGATAATCAGATTGGTAGAGCTGTTAAGAAAGAGGGATTAGAAATAAGAAAAATTAGAAAAGATCTTGGTATTATACCTGCAGTTAAACAGATTGATACATTAGCAGCGGAATGGCCAGCTGAAACTAACTATCTTTATCTAACATATGGCGGAACAGAAAATGATATCTCAATTACGAAAAACGATAGTGGGATTATTGTTCTTGGCGCTGGACCTTATCGAATAGGTAGCAGTGTAGAATTTGATTGGGGAACTGTGAATATGGTTTGGGGTCTTCAAGATGGTGGGCAAAAAAATCTTGTCGTGGTAAATTGTAACCCTGAAACTGTATCAACTGATTATGATATATGTAACAGACTTTATTTTGAAGAGCTTACACTTGAGCGTATTTTGGATATATCAGAATTTGAACGACCAAATGGAATTGTTACATCTGTTGGTGGTCAAACAGCAAACAATCTAACACCAAAATTAGCTGACAGTGGAATTACGCTTATTGGAACAAGTGCTGAAGATGTGGATAGGGCTGAAAACCGCTCAAAGTTTAGCCAAGTTTTGGATAGGCTCCATATAGGACAGCCATCTTGGCAGGCATTTACGAGTATTATTGATGCCAAGAACTTTGCATTGGAAGTTGGCTATCCCGTCTTGGTAAGACCGTCATACGTACTTAGTGGTGCGGCAATGAAAGTAGTCTGGTCACAAACTGAACTTAAAAAATTTGTTAATGAAGCAACAATAGTATCACCTGATCATCCAGTTGTAATTACAAAGTTCATGCTTGATGCATTAGAAGTTGATGTGGATGGAGTTTGCGATGGAGAGAACGTAGCAATTGGTGCAATAGTTGAACACATAGACAGTGCAGGTGTTCATTCTGGAGACGCGATGATGTGTATACCGCCTTGGAGATTAAGCAATAAGATCATTGAAAATATTACTGATTCTACAAACAAAATTGCGAGAGAGTTCCACATTAAGGGACCATTTAACTTGCAATTTTTAGTAAAAAATGAGCAGGCATATGTTATAGAACTAAATATACGTGCATCACGTTCTATGCCATTTGTTTCTAAATTTGTTAAGATAAATATGATTAATTTAGCTGCACAAGCAATTCTGGGCAAAAAGATTTCCAGCATACCACAGAGTATGTGGGCAAATACTGGTGTACATGGAATAAAGGTTCCACAATTTTCTTTCATGCAGCTTGAAGGTGCAGATATTGTATTAGGGGTTGAAATGCAGTCAACAGGTGAAGCAGCATGTTTTGGAAGTAGTTTCTATGATGCATTATCAAAAGGATTGACATCAGTAGGTTATAATCTCCCAAAAACTGGGTCAGCATTAGTTACAATAGGCGGTGTGGAAAATCGGGAAAAATTACTTCAGACATCTGCACTGCTAAAAAATTTAGGTTATAAAATTTTGGCAACTGAAACAACGGCAGAATTTTTTGCGGAAAAACTTGGGGAGGTTACAGTTGTTCATAAAATAAGCGAACCAGAAAGGAAACCAAATATTGCTGATTTGTTATATGAGAAAAAAATTGATTTTATTATAAACGTTCCAAGCACATCAACTTTGGAAAAATATGTGGGAATGCTTTATGATGAATATCAAATACGAAGAAAGTCATTAGAGTTAGGCATCCCCGTTCTTTCAACTATTGAATTAGCGGAATCATTTGTTAAAACCTTAGAATGGTTACAAAAAAATGAAACTTCAAAAGAACCATTAGGACCGTATAAAGACATTAGTTAGATCACAGAAGATAGTAACCGTTCATTACCAATTATTGTACCATCAAGTGTTACAATTTTTGCTTGTATTACATCCATTTTTTCTATTATGGGAGAAATTGATTTTTTATAGAATTTTTTTTGTGTTGCGTAAAAGTACCTGTTAAATGACGGTAAAATTATCACTTCTAATTCTCCTGATTTTGAATGAAATATCTTCTGCTTCTTACACTTGATTGATACCCATACTCGTTCACCATTAATGAGTGACTCTTTCTGGAAAAAAACAGGGTGAACATGACCCATCACAATTGTATTTACCTGGGAAAAATTTTCTGATGGCACTGTATGCCCATGGGTTAAAAGAACATCATCAACAATAATTCCCTTTGAACTAGCAAGTGTTATTCCATTTGGGATCAGTTTCTCTATATTTGCATCATGATTTCCTGGAACCAGAATTGTGTCAATTAATTTAGTAATACTTTCAAAAAAAATAGGCACCGTCTCCCATTCTGTTTTTGTTATCGATTTGATTCCGGATTTTATATCACCGAGTAGAACTAATGAATCAGGTTTTGTTTTCTTTATGAGTTTTTCAATTTCCTTGGTAATTTCAGCAACAGTTTTGTTTTTTCCTAAGAATACGTTATTTAATGATAGATTACTTTCAAAGCCTAAATGCAAATCCGTAATAACTAAACTTTTTTCAGTTCCTTCAATCATGAGTGCAGGATATTTGGGAATAATTTTAGTTTGAACCATTAAAAATATAATTATCCGATTTAATTAAATTCTTATGGATTTACAATTTAAAAAAATAGATTCACTCCTATCTGAAAAACGTATCAAACTGCATCTTTTTGAACCAAGTAATAGGAAGGTTTGGACAGTTGTGGGAATGGATAAAGAGTATTGGTTTGATCCAGATTTGGATTTTTGTTCATGCCCCGGATATTATTTTAACAATGAATGCTACCATTTAGACTTCTTTCCGCTGGCTAGGTCTAAGAATCAGATAGAAGTAACTACATTTTCAGATGATGAGTATGGGTCTTTTATCGGTAGTTTGCTTTCTGAATTATAATGCCATAGAAGAGTTATTTCATTAACAGTTTTTTATACAAACAAAACCTCTTTCTTGAGATTCTTGAAGACCAAATCTGTCTGGAAGGATTCCAACAGTGTATTTCATTTCTTCATCATACGGAATATCAAATTGTGTTGTAACAGTAACAGAACTGCCCGGTAAAAGATCTACCCTTGACAACTCTTCTATTATATCCGAACCAGCATATCCAATAAAAACCGCCTCATATTTTTCTTGGTTAACGTCAAATAGGTAAAACTGCCCACCAGTAAACCTTACAGTTTCAGCACCAACATTATGTGCGGTAATTTGAATTTGGAAAAAAACCCCTTCTGCTATTTCGCTTGTTGCTAGTCCCTTTACCACCTGTGTTTTTTCTAATTCCTTATACTCTTTCGTTTTTTCTAGGCTTTCATAGTTTCCAATATGGCTTATAATAAATTCCACATTGTTTACATTTATCGAGTCGCCCGGTTCTTCAGTTATATCAATTAGGCGTGAATCCAAAAACAAATACAATGAAATACAAATGGAACCTACAACTATTCCAAGCATGATAAATGTACCAATTCCTGCCATTTTCTACATTTTGCTTGATTTGTAATTCCTTAAAGTTGTTTGCGGGTTTTGATATTAGGCTATTTCTTGAAAAGTATGTACATTCTTACCCCTACTACAGACGCTATTACACCAACTAGACATGCTATTAGTAATATCATGCCAATAGATTCTGTGTTTGTATCAAGCATTGTTAATTAATTCCAGATTTTCTCCTTTTGCGAAGAAGTGGAATGATAACAGCTAATGCTATGACCACGGCAATTCCTAAACCGTAAGGCCATATTGATGGTTCCGCCATATTGATGTAGAAACACACTATCTTTTGAATCTAACTAGATAGATTTTCTAGTATACAAATGCCATACTTTACATAGAATTATTGGTGAAATATGTCCATGAAGGCAGCAATGGTAAAAAATAATTCTAACATTGAAATTAAAAATATAGAAAAACCACCAGTAGGTCCTGGTGATATGCTTGTTAAAATGCGTGCTTGTGGAATTTGTGGTTCTGACGTGGAAAAAGTATTTGGAAAATATGGACAGCCATCTATGAGACTTGGACATGAACCTGCGGGGATAATAACACAAGTGGGTTCGGAAATTTCAAACTTCAGTGTTGGTGATCGTGTGTTTACACATCATCACGTTGCATGTTATTCAGATGATTGTCATGAATGTAGCCATGGAAATGAAACAATGTGTAAAAGATATTACGAATCAAATCTTGAACCTTGTGGACTTGCAGATGAATACGTTGTCCCAGAATGGAATGTAAAGCATGGTGGAGTGTTAAATATCCCCGATAGCATGTCTTTTGAAGAAGCTGCAATGATTGAACCACTTGCATGTTGTATTAGAGCTTGGAACAAATTTAAACATCATAAGAATGACAGCGTTGCCATCCTTGGAGTTGGTCCTACTGGAATAATGCATGTATTGCTTGCAAAATTATATGGTTTAGGAAAAGTATTTTGTTTAGATTTGAATGATTTCAGATTAAATTTTGCAAAAAAATTTGAAACCACCACAATTCATTCTGGTAATACTAATGCTTTGGAACAAATAAATTCTGAAACTGCAAATCAAGGTGTTGATGTTGTTATAGTATCTACTAGTAGTTTGAACGCATTAAAAGATGCTGTTAATTTTGTCAGAAAGGGAGGTACCATTGTTATGTTTGGTGTACCAAGCAAAGGAGCAAATGTTGATCTTGACATGAGTGAAATATACTCAAAAGGTGTTACAATTGTTAATTCTTATGCAGCATCTGATGTTGATACTACACATGCGCTTGATTTAATATCAAACAAGCAAATCGATGTGTCACAGCTGATTACTCATAAATACAATCTGCAAGAGTGCCAGCAGGCCTTTGCACATGCGAAATCAGGTGATAACGCTATGAAAATAATCATAAGCAATTGAGAAAGGCTTAAGAAGGCAAATTGTTTCTTGTGAAATCGAAGTAAAATGGATTGGGGATTACAAAATAGAATATCTCATATCATTAAACCAAATGATAATCGTGCATTAATGTTAGCTGTTGATCATGGATATTTTTTAGGTCCTACTGAAAAATTAGAGGTTCCTAGAAAAACAACTGTGCCATTACTCAAGTATTGTGATTCGATAATGCTTACAAGAGGAGTACAACGAACATCAATCGATCCAAAATCTTCTGTACCAATTGTCTTAAGAGTATCTGGCGGTTCTAGTATTATTGGCGAAGATTTATCAAACGAGCAAATCACTGTTAGCATTAAAGATGCTATTAGACTTAATGCTTCTGCATTAGCTATGTCAATTTTTGTCGGCTCAAAGTATGAACAACAAACGATTGTTAACCTCGGCAGATTAGTTAATGAAGCAGAGGAGTACGGCATTCCAGTTCTTGCTGTTACAGCCGTGGGAAAAGAAATTGGACAAAAGGATGCGCGTTATCTATCTTTAGCATGCAGAATTGCTGCTGAGCAAGGTGCACATATTGTCAAGACGTATTATTGTGAAGATTTTGACAAAGTGACAGAATCTTGTCCTGTACCAATAATTGTGGCTGGCGGTAAAAAAATCGCAGAGCGTGATGCTCTTGAATTAACATACAACTCAATTGAACATGGTGCAGCAGGAGTTGATATGGGACGAAATATTTGGCAATCTGAAAACCCTGTACCCATGATCCGTGCAGTTCGTTCTATTGTACATGGAAATGCAAATGTCGACGAAGCTGATGAATTATACAAAAAGTTTTGCCAGCCTAAACCAAAATTACCTAAAGCAGAAAAATAGCACACAAAAAATTAGTTGGAAATTTTATCAAGATGGTAATGCAAAATTTTCCAAGTATCTTTCTTAATTAAAACAAATGTTGCCCTACCATTAATTGTAATATGCTGACCAGTGAAAGCCTTATTGTCTACTAGTATGCCTTTTTGAGTTAATTCAAACGTGACAATTCCTGTAGTTCCAAAAACATTGATTTTAGCATTTTTTATTTCGTAATCATAATCTGAAATGCTTGAGAATCTTAATTCCTCAAGAGCAATTGATTCAGAATAACCCTTCAAACCATATGGCGGAATATCACTAAAACTAGAAAATTCTGGTGAATTAAGTTGAATATTTCCTAACACTGAGAAGTCCTTTGTTTTACCAGTTTCAAAAAAAGTTTGAATTACCTCAACAATTTCTTTTTGATCCTGCAAAATTACTCTTTTTTGCACTTTAGTCGGTTTAAGTGTTAACAGAAATTCAAGCAAGCATTTCCAGACATGTATTCCAGAAACATTAATTAATTCAGGATGATTTGCATACGTTGCTGTATGAATAAAATCAGTAAGACTAGCATTGTAAGTATCCTGTTGCTAGTTAATCTGAAGCTGTAAATCTGCAGCCAGTTTTTAATACGATTAAAATTATGGTGTAGGTCATGAATGATAAAATGGAAATTATGAATGGTGGAAAAGCGCTTATGAAAGCGTTGGAAAAAGAAGGCGTTAAGGAAGTCTTCGGGTTACCGGGAGGTGCGAACTTACCAATGTATGATGAGCTTTTCAAAAGTAATATTCGTCATATACTAGTTAGACACGAACAATCCGCTGCACATATGGCTGATGGTTTTGGTAGAGTTAGTAGAAAACCGGGTGTTTGTTTTGCAACATCAGGTCCTGGGGCAACAAATTTGTTAACTGGAATTGCAACAGCACAGGCAGATTCTGCACCAATGGTTGCTGTTACTGGTCAAGTTCCAGTAAATATGATTGGGCGTGACGCATTTCAAGAGAGTGACATAATCGGAATGTCTAATCCATCTGTAAAATATGCATTCCAACCAAGAACAGTTGAAGAGATTCCTGAAGTTGTAAAAAAAGGATTTTACATTGCAGAAACTGGAAGGCCTGGTCCCGTATTGCTTGACATACCAAAAGATGTTCAGCAAAATGAAGCGGAAGTTACTTTTCCTGACGAAGTTAGAATGCCTGGTTACCATCCATGGACTGATGTTGATATGGTTAATATTGAAAGAGCCGTAGATTTGCTTCTTTCTTCAGAAAAACCAATAATTTTAGCTGGAGGTGGAACAATAATTTCATCTGCATTTGCGGAACTTCAATCAATTGCTGAAATGTTAATGATTCCAGTTGTTACAACATTCAAGGGTAAGGGGGCTTTCCCAGAGAATCATCCACTTTCACTTGGCCCGATTGGAATGCATGGTCATGCTGAGGCTAATAAAATTATGACTGAAGTGGATTGTGTTTTAGCAATTGGGACAAGATTTTCTGACCGCTCTGTTGGAACATTTGAAGAGTTTGAAAGGAATTTGAAAATTATTCATATGGATGTTGATCCTGCAGAAATTGGGAAGAATCAGACAGCGCAAGTTGCGGTTGTTGGTGATGTTAAGGCTTCATTAAGAGTTATGCTTAAACTTCTTACAAAAAAAGCATTGAAAAAATCTGATGGAAATAACTGGTTAAAACATGTTAATGAGGTTAAGGATTATTGGCGTGAAAATCTAAAATTACATCCTGGCGAAATGTCAGCAGCTAAGATTTTAAGGAAATTGAGGGAAGTACTTCCTAAGGAATCAATAGTCACAACTGAGGTTGGTCAGCACCAAATGTGGGCGTCATTATTCTTTGATGCTATACATCCTGGCACATTCTTCAGTTCTACTGGTCTTGGAACAATGGGATGGGGATTTCCTGCGGCAATTGGTGCAAAAGTTGCACGACCAGATGTAGCAGTAGTAGATATTGCTGGTGATGGGAGTTTCAACATGACAGAAAATTCACTTGCAACTTCTGTATTGGAGGACATTCCTGTTATAGTATTCTTGATTAACAATTATTCATTGGGAATGGTTGCGCAATGGCAAAGAACATTTTATGATAGACGGATGATTGGAATTGATCTAAAAAAATGTCCAGATTACGTTAAATTAGCAGAATCATACGGTGCACAGGGAATAAGAGCACAATCACTTGATGAGTTGGGCAAAGCGGTTAAAGCTGGTCTTAACAGTGACGTAGCTACAGTAATTGACATACCAATAGATCCAGAAGAGGATGTTTTACCATTTGTTGCACCTGGAACTTCATTAAAGGATATGATCTTACCATCATAGTGAGTGTTATGTGGGCAATATTATCAATTAGGGTTGAAAACAAACCAGGAATCTTATTCAAGGTTACTCACTTGTTTAGAGCTAGAAATTTCAATATAGACAGTATATCAGTGGGTGTAATGGAAAATCCTGAATTTTCCAAGATGACAATAACAACTGTTGGTACTGAAAAGCAAATTGCTCAAATTGTTAAACAACTTGATAAAATGATTGATACAATAGAAGTCAAAAGATTGGATGAGAAAGAGAGTGTGTATAAGGAATTGGCATTGTTCAGAATTAAGTCAAATGAGGAATCAACCAGTACAGAGATTAGCAAGTTAGCAGATACATATGGAGCGAAAATTCACAATGGACCGGAAGGTTCGTTGATAGCTGAGTTAACCTCCACACCTGATAAAATTAAAACATTTGAAGAATCGATAAAACCATTCGGTATTTTAGATTCTGCTAGGACTGGAGTAACTGCATTATAGGTGACTATGAAATGAAAGTTAGAATTTTTGATACAACATTAAGGGACGGAGAACAATCACCAGGCGTTGCTTTATCACCTGAAAATAAGTTGAACATTGCAAAAAAATTAGATGAATTAGGTGTTGATGCTATAGAGACAGGATTCCCTATTATCTCAGAGGGTGAACAGACTGCTGTTAAAATGATTACACAAGCAAATCTATCTGCTGAATTATGTGGTCTTGCTCGTACAAATCAACGAGATATTGATGCCGTGGTTGACTGTGGTTTAAAATATGTTCATACATTTATTGCAACTTCAGATATTCATCTCCAGTACAAATTACATCTTTCACAAGATCAAGCTCTTGAGAAGGCAGTTGAATCAGTTGAATATGCAAAATCACGAGGGTTACAGGTTGAATTCTCAGCTGAGGATGCAACACGTACTGATCGTGATTTCTTAAAAAAAATATTTACTGCAGTTACAAAAGCCGGTGCTGATAGAATAGATATACCTGACACTGTTGGATATTCAACACCACAATATATTGCTGAAATTACAAAGGATGCTATTGAAGCCACTAAATTACCAATTAGTATGCATTGCCATAATGATTTTGGACTTGCGGTAGCTAATGCTATATCTGGTATACAAGCTGGTGCACAATGTGCACATGTAACAATAAATGGCATCGGTGAACGTGCTGGTAATGCATCTCTCGAAGAACTTGTGATGGCATTACAATGTTTGAGATTTGATCAATCTTGGGAGACTAACATCAAAACTAAACTTCTTTACGAGACATCAAAGTATGTTTCCAAATTAGCTGGAATGCCTGTTCAACCTAACAAGGCAATCATAGGAGAAAATGCATTTGGGCATGAATCTGGCATACACACTCATGGAGTTTTGAGTAATCCACTTACCTATGAGCCAATTAGCCCTGAAATTGTAGGGCGTAACAGGTGGCTCCAAGTTGGTAAGCATGCAGGAGCTCATGGGATTAGTGCCATGCTTGAAGAATATGGTGTACAACCTGATAAGGATCAGTTAAAACAAATTCTTGAAAAAGTCAAATCAATTGGTGACCAAGGAAAACATGTCACTGATGTTGAGTTATTGTCAATATCCAATGAAGTGATGGGCGATTCTAAACTAAAACGTTTGGTACAGTTAACTGGATTTTCAGTTTCTACTGGAATGGGTAACATGCCACATGCATTTGTAAAATTAAACATTGATGGTGAAGAACATTCGGCAACCGATTATGGTGTTGGACCTGTCGATGCATCACTTAATGCAATTCAAAAGATCACAGGCAAAATTTCAGAAATTAGGATTAAGGATTATAATTTGGCATCTATATCTGGTGGCTCAACTGCATTATGTGAAGTGACGGTTAAACTAGAAGATGCTATGCAAAACATGGTTTCTTCAAAATCCATTGGTGAAGACATTGTCATAACTAGTGTACAGGCTGTTATTGATGGAATGAATAGGATTATGCTAAAAAAATTAGTTAAGCAAAAAAAGGCGTAATTATTGGTATAGAAAAATGAGCCACAAGTATAACATTTCATTAGTTACAGGTGATGGAATAGGTCCAGAGATATCTGAATCAGCCTTTAGTATTTTACAAACAATTAATGACAATATGGGCATTAAATTCGAAATAAAAAAACTTGAAGCTGGTGATACTGTTTTAAAAAATACCGGAAAGGCATTACCAGAAGAAACTTTTGAAGCAATAAAAAACTCTGATGCATGCTTAAAGGCACCAGTAGGTGAAAGCGCAAAAGATGTAATCGTGTACTTGAGACGCATGTTAGATCTTTATGCAAACATTAGACCTGCAAAGTCATATCCAAACATGCCATCATTACGTGACGATGTGGATTTAGTAATTGTCAGAGAAAATACAGAGGATTTGTACACTGGCGAAGAATTTGAGATTGGCGATATAGCTGTGGCAATGAGAATTATTTCTGAAAAAGCATCAAAAAGAATTGCAAATCATGCTTTTACAATTGCTAGTCAAAGGAAAATGAAAAAAGTTACATGTGTTCATAAATCTAATGTAATGAAAAAAACTGATGGATTATTTGCTCGTACATGCTCAAAAGTTGCTAATGATTTTCCTGATATTAAATTTGAAGAGATGTATGTAGATGCATGCTCAATGAATTTAATTCGTCAACCGCAATTATTTGATGTGATTGTTACAACCAATTTGTTTGGTGATATACTTTCTGATGAATCAGCTCAAGTGATAGGTGGTTTGGGTATGGCTCCTGCAGCAAATATAGGTGATAATTTTGGCTTGTTTGAACCAGTACATGGAGCAGCATTTGATATTGCTGGAAAACAAATTGCAAATCCTACGTCATTCATTCTTTCAATCAAAATGATGTTAGAATGGCTTGGGAATAAACACAATGACCAGAAATGCATTGATGTTGGGCAAAAATTAGAGGATGTTGTATACGATGTAGTAAAAAATAATATTAAAACAAAAGATACAGGTGGGGATAAAACTACAATGGAGTTTACTAAAGAAATTATCTCAAGGCTTTAATCTTTCTGGGTCTCTTGGATACAAAATAACTTCTCTTACATTATCAATTCCTAGAATTACCGTTAGCAGTCTTTCCAATCCTAATCCCCAACCTGCATGTGGTGGCATACCCCAATCAAACGCTTGTAGGTGTTCCGAAAATTTTGCAGGGTCAAGATCTTGCTCGCTTAATCTTGCTTTGATCTTCTCTGGGCTATGTAGTCTACTACCACCAGACGACAATTCAAGATAACCATATTGTAAATCAAATGACTCGGAAATCTCAGGTGCGTCTTCCTTTTCCATGATGTAAAACGGCTTAAGTTTGAGTGGCCAGTCTGTTATGAAATAAAAACCTGGATGATTTTCTCCTATTATTCTCAAGTGAGAATCTAAAAGGTCGTCACCAAACTCTAGTTTAACATCTTTTTTATTTAGTTCTTCTAAAG
Organism: Thaumarchaeota archaeon SCGC AAA007-O23; assembly: GCA_000402075.1. GTDB lineage: Archaea > Thermoproteota > Nitrososphaeria > Nitrososphaerales > Nitrosopumilaceae > Nitrosopelagicus. The sequence goes on along the minus strand of ARWO01000004.1, from coordinate 54,271 downwards.
CCTCCGAGTATGTAATTTTCTTAAATGGGCTATTAGGTATAGTGATTTCATTTCCTAAAATCTCTTGTTCCTTTTTACAGTTTTCGGAAACATACTTGAAAGTATTGAGAACTAAATCTTCTAAAACATTCATCACATCAGTGTAGTCCATAAATGCGGCTTCGATGTCAACGCTAGTAAATTCGCTTAAGTGTCTGCCAGTATGTGATTTTTCCGCTCGATAAAACGATGCTATTTCAAATACCCTTTCTAATCCAATTGTCATCTGTTCCTTATAGAGCTGTGGGCTTTGTGCCAGATATGCCTGTTTTCCAAAATAATCCAATGAGAACAAATTTGCGCCTCCTTCACTTGCACTGCCAATAATTTTAGGTGTAGTAATTTCAATGAATTTCTTTTCTGACAATGTTTTTCTTAATGATGCTAAAACGTGATGCCTAACTTTGAAGATTGACGCTGTTTTTTGGTTACGCATATCCAATGCCCTAGAGTTCAGTCTATTGTCAATATGGCTTTCAAGCCTACCAATAGGATCAATAGGCAGAGGATGTACAGCCTTTGTTAATACATCAATTCCATCAGCCTTAATTTCACATTCAAAATCTCTAGCTTTTGTATCCTGTATTTTACCAGTTACTCTAACAACGCTTTGTCTGGTGATATCTTCAATTGATTTCATTACATCATTCGTGAGTATGATTTGAATAATACCTGTGACATCACGTAATGTAAGAAATGTCATTTTACCCATTTTTCTTAGATCTTCTACCCAGCCTCCAAGAATAACTTCCTGACCTTTCATATCGGCATTAATATCCTCAACGTGGTGTGTTCGATCAAGATTCACGGAAATCATCTTAAATGATGATCCATTGAATATATCCTTTCTTGAAAAAATAAAATGAAGTATGTTATGCTATAATCATGCCAAAGATAGAAATTTCTGATCTATCTGTTGATTACAAAACCTCACATGGCAATATACATGCCTTAGAAAATGTTGAATTTCAATTGGAAGATGGCGAATCAATTGGAATAGCAGGTGAGAGTGCTTGTGGAAAGAGCACTTTGGGTTTAACGATCATCAGAATGCTTCAGGGAGGAAACATAGTTTCAGGAAAAATTACGTTTAATGGTGAATCTATACTTGACATGTCTGATTCCAAATTTGATGGAAGTATGCGTTGGAAAGAAATTTCAATGATCTTTCAGGGTGCCATGAATTCATTGGATCCAGTTTTTACAATCAAACAACAATTTGATGATCTGCTAAAACAACATGGTTTTGGTAGTAACGCGGATAAAATTACACGTGATGCTATTAGTGCTGTGAATTTGGATTATAGTGTTTTGAAAAAATATCCGCATGAACTTAGTGGTGGAATGAAACAAAGAATTATCATTGCTATGGCATTGGTGTTAAAACCAAAATTTGTTATAGCTGATGAGCCTACAACTGCACTAGACGTACTCATCCAAGCACAAATCGTCAATTTACTAAAGAACCTGAAAAAGAAGGGTATGTCTCTCATGTTAATTTCACATGATCTTGCAATATTATCTGAGGTTGCAGAAAAAATTGGCGTAATGTATGGTGGAAAAATGGTTGAGTTTGGCACATCTGCAGAAATATATCGTAATCCTAAACATCCGTACACGCAAGGATTATTAAATTCAATTCCAACTTTACGCAAACAAAAAAACTAAAATTCATTCCTGGTAGCCCACCTGATTTATCCACTACGAAACCAGGATGTAGATTTTTTGATAGGTGCCCTGAAGCAATGGATAAGTGCAAAACTGATCCACCAAAAATAAAGACAGATAGTGGTTATGTTTTATGTTGGCTTTATGAGTAAGACCTTACAATTATAGTCTTTCATTACTTTGCTTTTTCTTTACATTCATCAGAACAATATTTTGTTTCCGGTCTTGTTACCAGTCTACCACATTGTGAGCATGTAGAATACATATCTAAATTATGGAACGATCATAAAAAAACATATTTTGATCGCAATTGCTGACTACTAATTATTTTTTTAGAGTTAAATAATGCAAAATATTGATCGACATGTGGATCTTTGGGAATTGTTTCCTTTTACTCCCGAAGTTGGTTATCTTGGTTTAACTATTGTCAGTTTCTTTGGTTCACTTATACCGTTTGTACCAATCCCTTCATTTGTTTTGGTAGCTACAATGGCGGTGGGAGAACAATTTGACATTCATGTTTTAGTTTTAATTGCAGCTTTGACATCCACAGCAGCTAAGCAGATAATATTTTACGCTAGTTATGGTGGAAGAAAAATTATTTCTGAAAAAACTAAAAAACGAATGCTGCCATTTCAAAAATTAGTAAAGCGGTATGGTGGTTCAGCGGCTTTTGTTGCTGCTGCAACTCCTATTCCTGATGATTTAGTTTACATTCCATTAGGATTAGCAAAGTATAATCCAAAAAGGTTCTTCGTTGCTACGTTATTGGGAAAATTTGTTTTGTATTACGTAATTGTACTAATTTCACATTACATGGGTTTGTCACTTTTGGAACCAGTACTTCGGGAAATTAATGACCCATTGCCTGTTTACATTGGTATTATAGCGTTGGGTGTTGCAATGACAATCGTAGTAATTCTTCTTTTACGATTAAACTGGGAAAAAATACTTGGCAGAATTGCTCCATGGACACTAGACGATGATGATGACAATAATCAAAATTAGATCTTATAACTAAAATTCCATAGTTTGTCAGTGCCAGTCTTTATTCCTACTCTAGGTTTTGTCATGATTTTTGTTGGATTTTTACCGTCAATAATAAACAACGCTGAATTTTTTGTTAGGTCTAGGTCGTATTGTTTTAAAGTAATTTGCATAGCTTGAGTTAGTTTTCCAGGCCCATTTGTTAAATTAGAAATAACATCAGTTTTTCTATTTTTTACCATATGTTTAATTCCTTGTTGTGGTTGAATTGCTCGTATTAGAACAGCACCAGATTCGGCATCTTCTTTTTTTGCAACCACATTAAAACAATAATGCATGCCATATGTAAAATAAACATATGCGTGTCCCACTTCACCAAACATAATTTTATTTCGTTCAGTTTTTTTTCTTGATGCATGACTAGCCGGATCATTTTTTCCCTTATATGCTTCAGTTTCTATTATGACTCCAGAAAGTATCTGATTTCCAATTTTTCTTACTAAAGTTTTTCCTAAAAGATCTTTTGCGGCTTGTTTGGTATCGTTCATGTAAAACTTTCTTGGTAAAACTTTCATTTCAATCTGTATGTTTTATTTTTTGTGATTCATTCACTAGTTTTTTAATATCATTTTTGAAAACATTTACAAGTTTTTGGTTGTAAATTGTTGCGGCAGGATGGAATGTGACAAAATACATACGGTTATCTTTAGAAATAAATTTTCCATGGTTCTTTGAAATTTCTTTACCGCCTAAAATTGAATAAAATGGCGTATTCCCAAGTAGACAAATTATTTTAGGATTAATAATTGCAATCTCATCTTTCAAATACTCGTTACACATTGATTTTTCAACATCATTTGGAATTCTGTTTTTAGGCGGCCTGCATTTTACAATATTTGTGATATATACACTGTTTCTTGTCAACCCAGCATTTTTTAATGCATCATCAAGCCTTTTTCCTGCAGTACCGATAAATGGCTCACCATACAGATCTTCATTTTTTCCAGGTGCTTCACCAACAAAAATAATATCTGCATTCTGATTTCCTTTTCCAGGAACTGCATTATTTCTTGTATCACACAAATCACACTTTTTGCAAGTTTTGACTTTTTCTTGAATTATTTTAAGGGATGAAGTTGCTTTCATAGATTGTAATCTTTACATCTAATTGATTAGTTTTGCAAAACTAAATTTAACAAAAGCCTTTAGGTATGGAATTGAATCCATAAATCATGGGACTTGTCCATACAGTTCATTATCTAGATTTTTCTTCTGAATCTTGGAAATTGATATCAAATAATCCAACTATTTTTGAGGCTATTGCTGACAATGTGGTTTTGGAGATTCGTGATACATCACATAGGGAAAATAAACTAGTATTCAAAAAGGGCGGTAAGATAGAGTACATGCGTTCTGTTGGAAAGTACAGATTAAGATGGAATGATGAAGATCTGACGAACTAATTTTTATGCAATAATTTTAAACTCAATTTCGCTTGCTAAATCATCTTGCACTGCTTTTAATGTGTAGACACCATTATTTTCCCATCCACCACCACCAGCTATAATGAGCGTTGAAAATTGCCCATCATTTTTGGGATTGATGACTTCCTTCCATATTTTTACACCATTAGTGTTTTCTATTGATAATTCAACTGATTTAGTATAGGAGTTTGTATCACCTGAGATGGAAATTATATCAGCTCTTTGGTATGTAGTTTGATCAATATTTACCAATAATGGGTTAGATGATGTTGAACTTACAATGGAATCAATTGGCGTATTAATTGCTGTGAATCCCACAATTACAATTATAGCTATTGCAGCAGCTACTCCACCAAGAATACCTAGTTTTTTATTAGATGAAAAACTAAATGTGAAATTATTTTTTAAATCTGGACTAATAAGAGTAGGTTTTGGTTGTAATTTAATTTTGGTATCTGGTTGTTTACGTGATAATGACTTGTCAAGTGGTTGGTTTTTTAGGTGCATTGTAATTAATGACTCAACATAATTTTTGTCTTCAGTAGTAATGAAATTATCATGTCTGATTGTATCTCTAACCTCTCTTAGTTTTTTTACATCTCCATGATGATATCTGATCAAATCATCGAGATCTGTTATGAACGTCAATAAATCACCATATTTTCTCCGTCTAATTAAAATTCGCTATTGATGCTTTGTATAATGTACTCAAAACTATCATTTACGCGAAAATTCATGAAACTGTTTTATGATTTTTGGATTTGATTTTAAAAATGTAATATATTTTCTTAATTGCCTAATTGTTTTGGGGTTTAAATGATGTTCTAAACCTTCCGTATCTTGATTGGCAATTCCTTGACCTACATTCAAAATTTCAAAAAATTCTAATAATATACTATGTTTCCGGCGAATTGTGTCCGCAACCTGTTTGCCCATATTAGTTAAATTAATACCGTGATATTTTTCATATTCAAGATATTTTTTTTCATCTAATTTTTGAAGCATCTTAGTAACACTTGGAGGACTGACATTCATAAATCTGGAAATATCTAACGTAGTTGCATATCCCTTTAATTCTACTAATTCTGCAATTACTTCTAGATAATCTTCCTCTCTTGTTGTACTTGCTACTTTTTTAATTGTATGTGCAGCTTTGATAGATTCTAATCTCTTACTATTTTTTTCCAACCCAGATAACTAAATTATTCTAGTATAATTTAGTGTATTTCATTAATTAACAAAATTCTATATGCAATCATGTGTGTAATAGTTTTTTGACCTATGATTGATAGAATTTTACATCCGCATTTATCTAATTTTGTTTCATTATCAAATATGCAGGATTCTTTACAAAAACATATCGAGAAATTGAAAATAATGAAAGAATCAGCCAAAAGACGTAATGAATTGTATTCAGATCTTACTAAATTGGATGACAAAAATACGACGCGTTCTTTAAGAGCCCTAACTAAAGCACCAGCACCAGGTAAAAAGATTCAAAAAATTGGATTCCTTATGTGTTGGATTCCTGAACCAACAGGTATTACATGTGCTGTTGGTGGACCAATGATATTGGCTGGTAGATACCTTGAGAAAGTATACAACGGTGCAAAGATATCAGATATTGGTAACCATACCAAAGAATCGTTTTCTACCATTCATGATTTTAAAAACTCCATGGTGTAACATTTCTTTTAGTTTTTAAGCGTATTATTATCACCTAAATTTATGCCAACAAGAACCGGAGTTTTAATTCCTATTGTAGTGGCTGCAGTTATTATTGGAGTAGCAGGAATGCTTACTCTTCCAACAGACCTCAAGCTTGAATCTGTTGAGTTTCCACGTGGTACAATAATGATTGACGATAAAATCTTGGAGGTGCAAATTGCAGATACAAAAGAATTAAGGACAAGAGGGTTATCGTGGTACCCTGAAAAACTTCCGTATAATGAGGGAATGTTATTCGTCTTTGATGGATCCGGAACACGTTCTATGTGGATGTTAGGTATGCAATTTAATTTGGATATAATTTGGTTAGATGGAAATTCTAATGTAGTTGCAATTGAGAAAAATGTTCCATTATGCGAGACAACTATAGAAGTTATGGCATGTAGAGAAAATGGCGTCTCAGGTGATAATGCTAAGTATGTGTTAGAAGTTACTGCGGGTTTTGTTGATAAGTTTAACATAACGGAAAACTCCAAAATGGAAATAATATCGATATAACATGATTGAAGAACTTTGGTTAATTCCGCTTGGGTTTGTTGCGGGAATATTAGGATCAATAATCGGTTTGGGAGGTGGAATAATTATTGTACCAGTATTGACATTCATGGGATTTTCTCCCACACTAGCTGTAAGCAACAGCCTATTTGCTGTATTTAGTAATTCTGTAGCGTCAACAGCTATGTACGCTAAACAAAAACGGATAGAACTTTCACTTGGCTGGAAGCTTGGCTTAATGGCTGTTCCTGGTACCATACTTGGGGCATTCGTATCATCTGAGATATCTCCAGATATTTTCAAAATTTTGTTTGCACTGGTTCTCATTTCTTCTGCATCATACATATTTCTTAAAAGAAAAATAGAGGAAAAACCCATAGACGTATCTCGTCTTTTGCTTGTTTTTTCAGCTGGCGCTAGTTTCTTTGCGGGAATAATATCAAGTCTATTTGGTATTGGGGGTGGTCTAATCTTTGTACCGTTGATGGTAGTTGCGCTTGGAATTTCAATGAAGCGTGCAGCACCAACTTCGCAGTTCATCTTGATGTTCGCATCTTTTTCTGGATTGATTATGCATTCCATGCTAGGACATCCTGATTATTATCAGGCACTGTTGTTGTCGATCGGTGCATTTGCTGGGGGAATTTTAGGTGCTAGATTGTCACTTGAGATAAAGGAAAACAAATTGAAGATTATAGTGATCATTGTGCTCATCGCTGCAGCAATTAAGCTGATTATAGATTCTACAGGTATTTTCTAGTATTATCTTGTTTCGTCTGGGCAGAAAATTACTTCCGAACTTGATGCTGCTTCGTCTGACATCAAGTAGTTAATTGTATTTACAATGTTTTCGTTGTTTGGTTCCTTTCCATCAACTGTTCCAGGCAAAATTAAGAATGCTCTAACGTTTGATTTTAGCACATCGCTTAATTCTTGATTGATGGTAGTCGCAAATGGTCTCATGGCACCCCTGAAAACCTCAACCTTCGCTCTCTCATGTCCGCTAATCTTTTTACCAGCTGGAAGGTTGGGACCAATTATAACAATTCTACCTTTCGCATCTTTGAATTTTCTTGGATCATCAGAGCCACCAGGAACGAAAGTATCAATGGCGCTTTGTGTCACCGTGGCGGGGGTGTTAATGAATTGGTTAACTAGTTTATCCCACTCATCTCTGGATAACTCAGTCAGTTTGGAAAAATTTGGAACATTACCAGTGATATGAATAAATAAATCAATATCCTCAGTGCGTTCTAATGCAACTTGTCCACCTTTTTCTTCTATCATTGATGTAATACTACTTACTCTTTGATCATCACCATCAGCACTTACAATGTAAACATGTTTTCCATCCAAGTTATTCTTCTCAGCTTTAGGAACGGATCCTCTAATGTGTGACTTGACAGGATAGAAAACTCTGTCACCTGGAATTATTTTTCCATTGAGAATTTTTGCTTGGTCATCGTCCGAAAGTGTTAGGACTGTTGTTGCAACCTGCTCCTGCGATAAAAATTGCTGGTCTGGAATCATTGTTGAGGTGTTCTTTTGAATTTTTTCTGCGATGCCTTTCACTTTATCTAGTAAATTGGTAAGCGTAGTTTCTTTATTGCCTAACTTTTCTGCGGCAGATTTTATTCCAGCCTTTATTGTTTCATCGTCTTCACCTAACAACCCTACAATCTCATTGTTTGCGGCTTCAACTTCACTTGGTGATAGGTCTTCAAAACCGCTTACACGTAGAAATTCTGATGCAGCCTTTGGATAGACTGTCTTGTAAATTCTGTCTGAATGGACTGGGCCAGGGTTAGTTCCAATCGACATAACTCCCTTTTCTAGAAGTTCCCATGACATTGCCTCTACGAGTCTGTTTTTTGCTCCTTGTGATGCGGTATATGGACCTCTGAACCTGTATGGTCGTTGTTCTAATGGTCTTTCTTCTGCAAAAAATGTTGAAATTGTAATAATTTTTGCACCTTTCTTCATAACTTTTAGTGCCTGAACTGACGTCCAAAAAGTTCCAGTCAGATGAATATCTACAGTACTTCTGAACTGATCAAGCGGTGCATGAGCAAAACATGTTACAGGACCTGAAACTCCAGCGTTGTTTACAACAACATCCAAGTTGACATTTTCACTTTTTAATGAATCAAACATACCAGTAACAGCTTTTTCGTCGCTGACGTCTATCCCATCAAAAATTTTGATAGTCGCATTACTTTGCTTTTCTTTGATGATTCCCTCTAGCATTTTTGCTGTTTCTTCTAATGGCTCTTTTCTTCTTCCTAGGATTATTGCATTTGCGCCATTTTCCACAAATTTCTTAGTAATAGCCTGTCCAATTCCAGTACCACTGCCAGTAACTAATACAGTCTTATTTTGAAACTTTAGCATGAGATCAAAAATTAGTTTCTCATCTATTTATTTTATTGCTAATCACTAATCCAGAACAACGAGAAATGTTAAATTATGTGCCAAAATCACATACGGCATGGAGGATTCTGAACCTGAAACTATTGTACTAAAAAATTGGCCTGAAAAGTTTTCTGATATTTTAAATGAGATTGGTGTTAGTGCGACGCCTAATGAGATAGGTGAAGGGGAAGTTGAGAAGGGAGATTACTATAGTAGGTGTTTCTCACAAACTACTAGAATGGTTACCAACAAGGGCTCGTTGAAAATTTCTGGAACAAACATTGATGCAGTGCAAATAATACAGAAGGGATAAAATGCAAGATCCAAATCCACTTCCATGGGGTGCTCAGGATAGGTTTCAAGCACATTTTGTTGTACAACAAGACTCTGGTGAAAAGGTAATTGATTTCACTGCACGAACCAGACTTAAAACCACAGGTCATTTTGGTTCAAAAAAAATAATTGGTGTGACGTGGGAAGGAGGAAAACTAGCAGAAGATCTAAACACTGATTCAGCATTAAATGAAATGATTGTAAACCAATCAATCAATGACGCAACAATTTTTGTTGATCCTACAGATAATGGAATACGTATTTATGGAAAATGGAAAAATAGTTTAGATTTTGGTATAACAAAGGAATTGTTTGATATCTACAACAATATTGCAGGCTACATAAAGAAGATTAATTAGCTTTCCACCAATCTAGTGCCAAATAATCAATTTTATCCTTACCATGTGGTATTGCCAGAATGAATTGTTTCTTAACACTGCTAGCTAATCTACCTGCTAACACTACAGCGGTAGAAGAAATACTGTCATTTTTGTTGTAGACTTGTATCAAATACGGTGCATGATCAATGCCTGGACCTTTTTGATATACTGCAAAGTCACAGCCGAACTTTATTCCAGGATTAATAACATATCCTTTATCTCTAAAATCTTTGTACACTTGATATTTCTTGCCAAAATTATGATATTCCTTCTTACAAATTTTAATTAGAGCATCCAAAGAAACTTTCTTTCCATCTTTGGTGATCTTAATTTTTGAGGTTTCTTGGAGGTAGCATCCCTCGATAAGATCTAAAATTAGCGGAACGTTGATGTCATTTACATTTGGCTTTGGAATCCCTATAGGCTTTCCATAATAACCATTAGCAAATAAATCCCTAGACTCTCGTCTATTCCAAACAACTATTCTATTTTCTAATAGTTCGCCTTTCAAGTCAAAGACTTAGTGCCAATAAAATGAATGAGTCAGAAACTTCCTGGCATTTATCAGCCATTTCTTCTATTAATTCAATGACATCTTTCATCAAAAGTAATTCTTTAGTGTCAGTAATTTCATTCAGTACTGTAATTGTCATTATACGATATTTAGTGTCAATGTCACGCTCAATTTTTTGTGTTTCTTGAGCAATTTCAATAGATTTGTGAGAATCAACGTTTAAGCTTCTGATAATTTCATTTAATTTGTATATTTGATCAACCACAAGTTCAATAAGTTCAGTCAGGTCTTTATCTAGATGAGAAGTTTTAATTGTTGAAACTTTGATGTTTGCAAGTTTGAAAGAAATGCCAGTAATATAACCACCAATTTCATCCATTGTATATGCAGTGTTTAGAATATTGTCCCTGTTCAAAATCAAACCACCAACATCTGCTACATCTCTTGTAATTTTACGTCTAAGATTTTCTACTTCTGCCTCAATCGCATCAATTTGTTCAAGTGCACTTTTTATTCCTGCTTTATCCTTTTTTACTAGCATATTTGGTAGTGTTGAAAGTACTCTACCAGCATTAAGAATTCTATTTATCTCATCTTGCAAAACTGCTAAAGCTTTTCTCTTTGCTTGAACTTCTAATTCTCCGCTATACATAATGAATTATTAGTTATAACGTCCTTTTCTAATTTATATCATACTTTTCTCTGAAGAATGTTCATTTTTCATGATTGATTTTAGACTGTCTCTTATACAACGCAAATACCTCTTCGCCTGTAGAAGCATCCTCAACCGCTTTTTCATATCTAATTTTTCCTGTGAATTTTGGAAATCTTAATGCAAATCCACTAGATTTTCTAATTAAATCCAGTCCAGTTTTATGAATAGGACTTAACGTTATTTCTGATGCAACAATTTCTAAAACTAATTCAGGCTCAAACCAAATATCTGCTTCCATTTCACTTACGATTCTAGGATTTTTTTTTGAGCGTAACTTTGTTAGAGAGAATTTGGTACAATTGATCCAAACTTTCATCAGTAAAACCTGTACCAACTTTGCAGATGCTAGGAAGATTATCCTTTTCTGGATTGTATGTCGCTAATAGTAACGTGCCATATAGACCCGTTCTTCGACCCCTTCCAAAGTATGCACCTATAACAATTAAATCTAAACTGTCACCTAATTCATTTCTATATTCACGTTTGAGCTTTAACCAATTACTACCTCTCATTCCAGCACGATATGGTGCACTGGGAGTTTTTAGCATCAATCCCTCACAACCAGCATTAATAGAATTTTCTAGAAAATCTTCAACCTCATTTTCATTTTTAACAAACAACATTGGTACAAGTTTTGCAAAGTTATCTTCATGAACTATCTGTTCTAAAATTTTTCTTCTTTCAGAACACTCTAAATTTAAACAATCTTTATTATCATAATACAGTACATCGAAAAAATTAACTGTGATTGGGTATTGTGAAACGGCTTTATCTAATTTGTATTTTCTTCTTCTGTGCATTAGTTCTTGAAATGGTAGGAATTCCCCAGTGTTTTCGTTAATAGGAACAATTTCTGCCTCAAAAATTCCTTCATTTACATTTAGAGTTTTTCCAATACGTTCTACAATATCTGGATAATATTGAGTGATATTTTCCAATCTGCGCGAGAATAAAACTATCTTATCATATTGTTTATGGATTTGTACACGTTCTCCATCTAGTTTGTATTCTGCTACAAACTGCTCTGGCATTTTTTTAATAACATCTTTTTCGCTTTGAACTCGATCTGCTAGCATGGGTCGTATCGGGCTAAATAATGAAATTTTAAATTTTTTTATTTCATCAATGCCATCTGTTGCAACTATTAGGGATACTTTTCCTAAATCACTTGAAACATTATACGCATTTTCTATTTGTACTCTGTTCTCTTTTTTTCCAGTAAATGCAATGGCAAGTGCATCCATGACAGTATTTTCCGCTATTCCTAAGCGTAATGTACCTAACAAAATTTTTATGACAAATTTTGCTTCTAATGGGGTTGCATCATTTAGCAAACTTGAAATGTGTTTCATTTTCAAGTCTTGCGAGCCTTTACCTTTCAATTTTGCAATCTTGAATAAAGTCTCATAAACTCTTTCTACAGTAATTTTTTCTGCTGTAAATGTAGTTTGGGTTTTTATTTTTAGGATGTTTGATGCAGTCAGACCCAGATCACCACCATCTCTGTAATCATCTTCAATTTTTTTAATTGGCAACCCAGCAGATTTTGAAATAGCATGAATTGCAAGTTTTTCAGCAACTCCTAATTCAACACCCTCGAAATTAGGTCTAATAATTCCCTGTAAGAGGTACACAACATTCGGGATAATTTTCTTTGGTGTTTTTTTTAATAATTCAACTAAAATATTTGTGAGTTCAATGCGCTTTGTTGTTTTTTCCATCATTTCAAACATTTCAGAAATTATTGAAAATTCCATCAGGTTTTTTTTGTATTCTCAAGTAATAAATTTGAGCCTAATATCACATTAAGATTGTATATAGTAAATTCTATGCTAGTAGATTTAGATATATTTGAAAATAATTTTTTTTGGGGAGTTTTTCTGTTTTGTCACCATAGCAAAACTGTGTAATGGGTATGATTTTTTATAAGACTTCATGAAGCTCCATGCTACATCATGATTCTTAAATTCAGTTCTCAACCCATCTATCTGTGATTCTTTTTCAAATATGTCAAAAACTATAACTTGGTATTGTTTTGGAATTTTATGTGGTCTTGCTTTAAGCAACCATGCTAAGGCAAATAAAAATACCATTCCAAGTATTACTACTCCTCCAGCATCTTTGAAAAATGACCAAATTATATCACGAACTGTTTGACTGAATAATACAAAAACAAAATTTGAAAAAGCTATTACGGAAATGTATGTTATAGCAAGCGGTTTTAGATTACAAAATAATTTAGATGTTTTCATAAATTCAGATAGTTTTAATTTCATTTAACCTTTTTTGATTCATTTAATCTGGATCTTCGTAAGATTCCTTTCTTTGGTCATTTTGTGGTTGATCTTGTATAGGTTTCATTTTACTATGCAATACATCCATCACAGCTTTGTATCCCTCAGCATATTCTAATTCAGATGGTACAAGTGTTGCAGGATGGATAAATCCTTGGCTTCTCATTATTAATGCCTTTTTTGTAGCAATTTCACGTATGTAATCCCAGTCTGGTGTTGAAAAGCCATCGAATGGACCAGTCAGTTTACCATTATGCATGCTGAAAACCAACGCTTCAACAATTGGAATACAAAAGTTGATTGTTGCAGCTGAATTGATCTTAACTGGCATTAAAGGCATGTTATGACTACCACGTGTATTTCCAGCTACATAATGCGGATTACTGAATACACTTCCAGCCTCTTCAGTTGCAGGAAAGTTTTTTTGTGTTCTAACAAGGCATATTGGATCATCCTTACCAACATATGTACCAGCAATGTTATGCAGTCTGTCAGTTGATGCATCTAATATTGGCTCACCGTCTTTTGTACGCACTGAATCAACAACGTAACGACCAGGATACATAAGCGCCGCTTCAATTATCGGTTTATCTTCCCATAAAGAAAGATTTGCAACTTTACCTTCCTCAACATCCATGATGTTTATGTTAACACCCTTAGCAAGTGATTGGTTAACTATTAGACCAGTATTACTTAACGCATCAACAAATAACTTATAGATCGGGTAGTTGAAAGCTCCAGGTTCAGTTTTATCTGCTGCAAAGACAGTGAACACTTCGTTTGGTCTTTCATCAAACTCCATTTCTGCCACACCAGGCCCCATTCCCTTGATGTTACCCGAAAAAGAATCCTTTAACAGATCCTGACCAGCACCATACAGCCCTTCCTCTTTGGCAACCTTTGTACCAGCCATAAAAGCATTCCACGCAAGCTGATGAATTTCTTTATTATCAACTCCTTTAGTGTGAGTCATAACAATGTGAGAATCATCTCCACAATATCCAATATAATGGTCAATTAACAAATCTCCTGCATCTTTTACAGTTTTTCTTATCGCATTAAGAAGACCATCACTTGGTAAGGTATGACCTCCTATCCCACCCACATCAGCTTTAATTACCGACACTGTTATTTTCATGAATTTTTCATACCTGTCTTTGATTTATAGTATATGAAATTAATAATATATTTCAAAGAAAAAAAGCGGAAAACTAAGTGAACACTCATGAAAAAACAAATAGTAATAAAGCCCATTTCGCTTTGAGTTCGATATGGCAGACAAAGACCACCTGAACATGATAATAACTGGTCATATTGATAATGGTAAATCAACTACTATGGGTCATTTTTTGTTGGATCTTGGTGTAGTTGACGAAAGGACAATATCTGCTCATGCCAAAGAATCAGAAGAAACCGGAAAGGGTGATTCTTTCAAATATGCTTGGGTTATGGATAACATCAAAGATGAGAGAGCAAGAGGTATTACAATCGATTTAGCTTTTAAGAAATTTGAAACTCCAAAGTTTTTCTTCACATTAATTGATGCACCAGGGCACAGAGATTTTGTAAAAAATATGATCACTGGGGCATCTGAGGCAGACTGTGCTGTTTTAGTACTTTCAGCAAAGGAAGGTGAAACAGATACTGCAATAGCACCTGGTGGTCAAGCTAGAGAACATGCATTTTTATTAAAAACACTTGGCGTAAAGCAAATAATTGTTGCAATTAACAAGATGGACGATAGTAAATTTTCTGAAGATGCTTTCAATACTGCAAAGCAAAAAGGTGAAGGGCTTGTGAAATCAGTAGGTTATAAGATTGATGAAGTACCATTCGTTCCAGTCTCTGGATGGACAGGTGAGAACCTTGTAAAAAAATCTGAAAATATGCCGTGGTATAAGGGCAAGACTCTTTTGGAAACCTTTGATGACTTTAAATCACCTGAAAAACCAACTGGTAAACCTCTACGTTTACCAATACAAGATGTTTATTCAATTACTGGTGTTGGCACTGTTCCAGTTGGACGTGTTGAAACCGGAACAATGAAACCAAATGATAAAATCGTTGTTATGCCATCTGGAGCCGTAGGCGAAATAAAATCTATAGAAACACACCACCAAGAAATGCCATCGGCATCAGCTGGTGATAATATTGGTTTTAACTTAAGAGGTATTGAGAAAAAAGATATCAAAAGAGGTGACGTTCTTGGAACTCCTGATAGCCCACCTAACGTTGCTACAGAGTTTAGAGCACAAATAATTGTAATTCATCATCCAACAGCACTTGCACCTGGTTATACACCTGTCATGCACTGCCATACTGCTCAGGTAGCTGCAACAATAACTGCATTTGAAGCTAAAATTAATCCTGCAACTGGAGCAGTAGACGAAAAAGATCCAAAATTCCTTAAGGTTGGTGATTCTGCAATTGTTAGAATTACACCAGTTCGACCAACATGTATTGAAACGTTCGAAGAGTTTCCAGAAATGGGACGATTTGCGTTACGAGACATGGGCTCTACAATTGCAGCTGGCGTTGTTAAAGAAATTACTAAAAAACATACTGCATGAGTCTATGATATGACTCAGCCCGCTCGCGTTAAACTGACAAGCATAAGTTTATCAAGGCTAGGTAGTGTTTGCACTGAAATTATGAACATAGGCGAAAAGGCAGGTATTAAAATTAAAGGTCCCATCCCACTTCCTGTAAAACGTCTAAATGTTGTTACTAGAAAATCTCCATGTGGTAGCGGTACGGAAACTTATGAAAAATGGGAAATGAAAATGCATAGAAGAATTATTGATATTAGTGCAGATGATAAAGCAATGCGTCAACTCATGAGATTAAAAATTCCTGATAATGTTTATATCGAATTATCTCTTACGTAGCCAGACTTTTTATTACAGATTTAAAGTGTAATGTTATGGTTGATGAATCTAGTAACGAAATGAATGACGATAGCACCACAGATGATGTTATAGAAGATGAAAAATTTGATGTTATTTACTCTTGTTTAAGATGTAATACAAAAGTAAGCAATTCTGAATTATCTAAACTCCCAGAAATAAAGTGTATTTGTGGATTCCGAGTTTTTACCAAAGTCAGACCACCGATTGTTAAAACTGTAAAAGCGATATAGAACTATCTATCAATTTTGTATGAGTGGTTTTTCTTAAGGTGGTCACGCATTTCTGACATACTATGAAAATTTTCACTGCATTCTTTACAATCGTATGGTAAGTTTTTGAAATGAGTTATTTCTTGGTGGTTCATCAGTTGTTCGTGTCGTGAAAATTTTTCCTTACATACTTCACATTCAAATTTTTTAAAGAATCTCATTTTCTATCTAGCTGTGCTTTCTGAGCATCCCAACAGTTTTTACACAACTGTCCCTTGATTTTCCAATTGTTTTTTGGATTATATCTAATAAAACCAAGTTTAGTACCACAAACACCGCAGAAATTTTTTTCCTTGCTAAAATCCAACTCTTTTTCATCAAAACATTTTTTGCAAAGTAAGCCAACCATATCCCACTGTAATCGTGGTTCCCATAAATCGGTCACCTTGTTTTTTACCCCACAATTATTACATTTTTTTATTATTGAGGCATCATAGGATTCTTGCATTTTGTTTAAATAGCAATCACTACATAATGGAGATTTTACATCCCATTCTCTTTTTGCCTTATTTTTATGAATAACTTGTTTGTTACAAATAGTACAATACGCTGGTTTGCGACTAAATATGCCCATTATGCTTCTAATTTTTTAAAAATATAATATCCTTTGCAACAAATTTTAATCATAAAAAAGTGATTTTAAAAAATTTGTTTATTTGATTTCCTCTAGGATTTTTTCTACTGCTTGACTAGCATTGATCATACCACGTTTTTTAGCGTATTTTTCGATCAATTTGTATTGCTTTGTATCGCAACAAATAGGCATCGTTCTTTTTGTCATAGTCAAACGTATTTTTTTTAATTAATATCCTTTACTCTTTTAATATTTCAAAAAGTATTTGATAGGTGAGCAATAATTCACATTATGAAAAACCGTCAGATCTTAGTTATTGGTAACAATGATAATGGTTGTACTCCAGAATTAGAAAAGATTGCGTATGACGTTGGTGCAGAAGTTGCAAAATCTAATTCTGTTTTAATAACTGGTGGGCTTGGTGGTGTGATGCGTGCAGCATGTCATGGCGCACGAGAATCTGGTGGTACAACAGTTGGAATAATTCCTCAAGATGATTCATCTCATGCAAACGAATTCTGTGACATAGTAATACCTTCTGGTTTGGGTTTGGCTCGTGATTTTTTAAATGCACTTTCCGCGGATGGTGTGATAGTTATTGGTGGTGGATCTGGAACATTATCAGAAATTTGTGCTGCATATATGTACAAAAAACCTATTGTTACGCTAAAAAACTCTGGTGGAACTGCATCAAAATACGCTGACGAATATTTAGATCATAGAAAAAATATAAAGATTGTTGGTGTAGAAACTCCTCAACAAGCAATAAAATACATTTTAGAGCAGATTAACACATAGATAATAAAAGAGGATCAGGTTCATAAAACGCACCATGTTTATCAGATAATTTTTTTAATTCCTCTACAATTTTTTGCATACCTATTTCTTTTGCAGTTTCAAACAACGGTTTTTTTAAACCAAGCCCTAGGCTTGCAGCCTTTTCAATTTCGTCAATATCACTAGCATTATTTGTGACAAGCCATGCCGCATTATTCAGAATATTTGCAATGATTTGTGTTGGATCACATTTTTTTGCTAATTCTTCTGATAGTGGTATTCTTTCATATTTATCATCAGAATATTTGTAAAAACCTTCACCGCTTTTTTGCCCCAATTTTTTTTCATTGAAGAGTTGTTCAATTTTAGGATGTGGTGAAATTACTTTTTTATCTCTAACATGCATCTCTACAGTTGCCTTATGAATTACATCTAATCCTGTAAAGTCAGCCAATTCAAAGATACCCATTGGGAATCCAAGCTTGAATTTTACTGCAGAGTCAATTTCCATCTGTTGAATTTTTTGCCTTTCCATCACATAGCAGGCTTCATGAACAAGCGGTATGAAAAGTCTGTTCACAATAAACCCCGGAACGTCTTTTCTACAGGTTACAGGTATCTTGTTAACAGATTTTACAAAATTAATTGTAAGATTAGTAATATCATCTGAAGTTTCTTGTCCAGGTATTACTTCAACTAACTTCATTAGTTGAGGAGGATTGAAAAAGTGTATTCCAATAAATTTTTTTGGTCTAGAGATCGTATTTGCAATTTCTGTTATGGGCAGTGTACTGGTGTTTGATGCAAAAACAACCTGATCACTAGCTACCTTATCCAGTTCTGCATATACCTTTTTTTTGAGTTCCATTATTTCTGGAACTGCTTCTATTACTAAATCACAATCATGAACAGCGTCCTTCAAATCAACTATTGGTTTTATTCTTGAAAATATTTCATCTCGTTCATTTTCAGAAATTTTTTCTTTTGATACAAGCTTATCTAAACTCCACTTTATTTTTCCCATTGCTTTGTCTAAGAATGATTGCTCAATATCTCTGAGCACTACATTATAACCGGCCATTGCAGAAACTTGGGCTATTCCATGACCCATTATTCCGGAACCTAATACAGTAATGTTTTTGATTTCCATACCGTCCAAAAAATTAATATCCTTTATAATATGTTTCATGATTACGCAAAATATGGGATTGTTTGGCAAAAAAGATAAGAATGAAACAAAATGTGATGTTTGTGACTTAGAACTGCCAACTACTGAACGATTAGAACGACATAAAAAAAAGGCACATGGTAATGTTCCAGAAAAAAAAATGGATGAGGCTGGTGGTAGTCCGGGCGAAGGCGGATTGTGGTAGTTTATTTACTGTAAAAAAATTGGTAGATGATTATGGATGAAATGAGTGATGGAAAAAAATATGGATTGATGTTTCTCTTCATATTTATCGCAGCTTTCATAATCATAGCTACTCTGATATTCCCATTTTGGAATTTAATTCGAGAAGATATTTATGAAGAAGCTGAAATCATGGGAAAATGGACTACATGGTATGGCACTATGTGTACTGTGGACACTTCAGATAATATTCCTAAAACAATTGATAACTGTGATAAGGAAGTAGGTGATGTTGTTACTGTAAAATATGGCAAAGACCTTGCATATGCAGAAATTGTTAACCCTTAATGATTTAGTTTATACTTTATTCCTAATTAATTAGAATATGGATTGTATTTTTTGCAAAATCGCTAAAAAGGAAATTCCATCTAAATTAATCACAGAAACCAATAAGTCTATTGCATTTTTAGACGCATTTCCATTATCACGAGGACATACGTTGGTAATTCCAAAATGTCATTACGAAAAAGTTCAAGATATGACAGATATTGATAGCAATGATCTTTTTGATGTTGTGCACAAAGTGATTTCTAAAGTGGATAAACTTACAGGTTCTACATTATTAGCAATACATAACGGAAAGGATAGTGGTCAAGAAATTCCGCATGTTCATGTTCATTTAATACCACGAGAGTCACATGATCAAGCTGGTCCTGTACATAGTATGTTTAAAGATAGACCAAAACTTTCTGATAAAGAACTAGATGAGTTATGTACTAAAATAAAAAATATGTGATTATAACGGAAAGATTCTTCGTCCAGATTTTCTTTCATTAACTTTAATTGCCTTTGTTGGGCATGTTTCAGCGGCATCCATTATTTTTTCTTCAGATGCACCATACTGATTATGAACTTGTGATTTTGGGTTAATCATAGTAAGTTTGTCAATAACAAAAACATTTGGAGCAATAGTTTCGCAGCTCAAACAGGCGATACATTGACTTTTTTCTACACGGACAGATAAATCGTGCTTATAGATCTTTGTCTCACTGTTTCGATTTTTTGTCTTAGGTTTTGGACTAGCTCTCTCTTCATTTTCATTCCAAAACGCCCTTTCATAATCATTCTTTTTAGATTCATTCTTTCTAAGTTCATAATCATTCCAAAATGATTTTTCATATTGTCTCCAAAAGTTTTCATCCATTTCAAAATCTTTTGTGAATTTACCCCAATCTTCTTCTGGGGGGTTTTGTCTGGCTGTATTTTGATACGTACGAGATTTTTTCTTTGTGGTTTCATCATCATAATGAGAGTTTTTCAGTCTAGATTGACTCTTTAAGAAATGATATGCATCTAACACATTTTTGAATCGTCGCCCATCACTTTCATTCTTATTTCTATCTGGGTGTAGTTCTAATGATAATTTTCTATATGCATATTTAACATCGTCAAAGCTAGCATCTGAATTTAGCATTAAAATTTGCATAGCGTGTGTTCTGTTCATGCATTTTTACCTAGTTAACATTCTTAAAAAGAATTTCATGAACATTTCAAGGTATTTTAGATGTAACATTTGATCTGAGATCTGATTCATACCACGCTGTGATAGGCTTTCGATTCTTTGAGTAAAAATTCACAGCTAAATGTGAAAAAACTGAATTTTTTCTGACAGACCCATGTGTATGCAGTATTTTAGCCGGGATGTAAACCACATCACCAGAAGTCAAATTAACTGTTTTAGTTTTCGATATCTTAAATTTTGAAATCCCGCCACTGGTTTTTTTATAATAAACTAAACTGCCGTTACCTTTAGTCACGATAAGCATTTGAGCACCAGTATGGAAATGAATCTTGGTTCTAGCTGATTTTTTGAATATCACGTGATACATATCATGCTCATTTGGTTTCGTAATACCAGAAATTTCACGAAGTGTTACTGGACCAGTAAAGTAGTCTTTTTTTACTTTTTTAACTGGTGCAGAGGAAATATTACCTTTTTTCAATTACTTAGGATAAAAGGTAATAGCCATAAAAAACTATAGACATATGGTTATGTGGTAATAGTTGGCTAAATCAAAATACAAAATTAAGACAGTAGTTTTACGTCCAATTTTAGATCTTAGTGAAGCTGAACAAATTGTTGAAAATGGAAAAACATCATTATTTAGAAGTATGTTGCAAAAACCTAAAAAAATGGAAGTGCATGTACATTCAATAAAACTCTCTTATGAGGCATTTTTAATTTTGTCGGGAAAGTATAATGCAGATTTTTATCGTAAAGCTGTTCATACAATTAATGTCGAGCCTACTGTCAGAGAAATAATTGTTGGTGATGGTGTGTTTCCAATTAAACAAGGAAGAGGTGTATTAGGAAAACTTAACTATAAAATAAAATCAAGCACTAAAAGAAAAAACCAGATTGATTTGGAGTTAGAAGAACATGTATATCTTGATGACGAACAAGATGTTGCGTTTGATCATCATGGCAAGGAAATCAAAATGCCATACAAAATGAGTTCAAGACTGATTGAAAGTTATCCAAGACGTACGTTAGAAAAAACAAAAAACAATGTAAAAAAACCCGAAATTACATATGATGCTGCAGTGTCAAGGTTAACATCAAAATTAAAGAAATCTGTTTCAATTGGAAGACGTAATCTTGAGGAGAAAATTACTATAAATGAAATAATTGAATTGTATGTACCAATTTATGAAGCAAGGCTGATTGGGCCTAAAAAAAATGTGCGTCTAATGCGAATAGACAGTATCAGAAAAAAAGTTTTGTAATATCACCTGATAAGCCTTATAAATTTTGGCTCATCCTGCAATGAATCAAAAAATTCGTCTTCGAGAGCCCACTTTTTGATTGTTTTTCGATCTTTTTTTACCGCCTGCTCTAATAGATATATTGCTCTACCCACATTATTTATCGCGGCATTACTTCGTGCCATTGCATAGATTACGTTAACGTTACCTTCGTGCATCTGGAATAATTTATCAAAAATTTCTAACGCCCTTTCATGTTTTCCTAATTCTGCTAATTCCATTCCCTTATGAAAAAATGCATCCATATGTTTTGGGTGTTTACGATATATGTTTTCAAAACAGTTTAAGGCTTCCTCATGCTTTTTCATCTTTCCTAATACCACGCCTCTGTAAAACGCTGTATTCACATTCCCTGAATCACATTTTATTGCTTCATCTAAACTTTGTATTGCTTCTTCATGTTGTAATAACTTGTCATAGAGTACACCCTTATTGTAATGTGCAGCCGAATATTTTGGGTCTATTTCTATAGCTTTATTGTAATATTCTAACGCATCATCTGTATTACCAAGTTCTGCTAGTGCGATACCTCTGTTGTTAATTGCAGCAATGTGCTTTGGATTAATCTCAAGTACTTTGTCAAAACACGTAATCGCATCTTGATATTTTCTTAATTGATTTAATGCAATACCTTGATTATACAACGCATCAATATTTTTTGGATCCTGTTTTATGATTTTTTTGAAAAATGATATTGCAGACTTTGGTTCTCGTTTTTCCATAAATGACATTGCTTGATATAATAAATCCTCGGTTTTTTCTTTACTGGAAAAAAATATCATGATGATCAGTTTTGTTACGGTAATTTATTTTTTAAACTTTGTAAGAAATTTATCAGTAGATTTTGCTATAGCATTAATATCAGATTTTGTATGAGCATCTGAATATGCACCTAATTTTCCTGGCAAAAAGAATATTCCGTCATTTGCAATCATATGAAAATGATAATCATGTAATTTTTTTGTATTACATTTTGCTGCGTCAGTTGCATTATTAATTTTATATATTGAATCGTTCAAAAAGTGTGTTAAAAATAATGAACCAATTCCAGTTGTGATTACACTTCCACCAAATTTTTTATCGAGCATTTTTCTAGTTTCAATTCCAAAACTGTTTAATTTATTATAAAGTAAATCACCTTTATTTTTGATTATGGTAAGCATTGTACTACCTGCCATCATAGTCAAAGGATTTGCAGAAAATGTTCCACCGCCAATATACGCACGCTCTGTTTTTGAGAATATTGATGTACTTGCATATTTCATTAGTTCATTTTTACCACAAATAACACCAATTGGAAACCCACCACCAACTATTTTTCCAAGAGTTACCAAATCAGGGTCAAGTTTCATTGTATTGTAAAGACAGCCAAATCTAAATCTAAAACCAGTAACAATTTCATCCAGAATGAATAATATATTATTTTTATGACAAAATTCTTGTATACATAACAAGTATTCCTTTGTAGCAGGAATGCATCCACCACCACCTAGAACTGGTTCAATAATAACAGCAGCCAAATCATTTTTTTTCATTTTCAAAATCTTAACTGATTTTTCTAAATTATTGTAAGGTAATGATATTATGTGCTTTTCATCAGTTAGACCACTACTCTCAGACTTATGGAATGGCCAATTGACTGTTTTAAGTAAATCAGTAGTATAACCATGCCATCCACCATCAATTTTGGCAATTGTTTTTCTTTTTGTTATTGTTCTAGCAAGCCTGACAGCATACATAGTAGCCTCTGTTCCAGTTGATGCGTATCTAATTTTTTCCGCAACAGGTACAGCCTTTGAAATTTTTTCCGACAGTTCGATCGAATTTTTATTTAATGTTCCATGCATCCAATCATAACTCAACTGTTTTTTTATTTGACTGGCTATTTTTTTCTGTGTATGTCCTAAAATTAAACTCCAATGACCCATCCAATAATCAACATATTTGTTTGAATCCACATCAATCAGGAATTTACGATTTGCTGATTTAGTCACAAATGGATATGGTTCAAAGAATCTAATATTATGGTGTACACCATCTACATGATATTTTTTAGATTTTTCAAAAAGTTTGGCTGATTTTCCAGTTTTTAATCTGTAAGTTTTTGTATCTTCCATTCTAATCATCCTTTTATATTGAATATATTATTGATCGAAAAGATATGTATTTTCTGTTTAGTTTTTGTACAGTTTATAAGTACATTTTATGCCAAAGTTTTCGCATACGTAACATCAAGTGCGGCGCTTGTAATGAAGTATGGCAGTGAGCCAGTTTGTGATTTACAGGCCTCCAGTTACGCATACAAAATGTGGATTTGACCAAATGATCAAATCTGAAATGTGAAGATTATGTGCATTCCGTTAATTCCAATAATAGTACAAATTATTTACTTCTAAGTTCAGAATCCGGTTGATCCTGCCGGACCTGACTGCTATCGGATTGATACTAAGCCATGCGAGTCTTTGCAGTAATGCAAGGCATACGGCTCAGTAACACGTAGTCAACTTACCCTATGGACGAGGATAATCTCGGGAAACTGAGCATAATACTCGATAGATCATAATGCCTGGAACGGTTTATGGTTGAAATGATTCGTCGCCATAGGATAGGACCGCGGCCTATCAGCTTGTTGGTGAGGTAATGGCCCACCAAGGCGATTACAGGTACGGGCTCTGAGAGGAGAAGCCCGGAGATGGGTACTGAGACAAGGACCCAGGCCCTATGGGGCGCAGCAGGCGAGAAAACTTTGCAATGTGCGAAAGCACGACAAGGTTAATCCGAGTGATTTCTGCTAAAGAAATCTTTTGCAAGTCATAAAACCACTAGTGAATAAGGGGTGGGCAAGTTCTGGTGTCAGCCGCCGCGGTAAAACCAGCACCTCAAGTGGTCAGGAGGATTATTGGGCCTAAAGCATCCGTAGCCGGCTCTGTAAGTTTTCGGTTAAATCCATGTGCTCAACGCATGGGCTGTCGAAAATACTGCATAGCTAGGGAGTGGGAGAGGTAGACGGTACTCGGTAGGAAGGGGTAAAATCCTTTGATCTATCGATGACCACCTGTGGCGAAGGCGGTCTACCAGAACACGTTCGACGGTGAGGGATGAAAGCTGGGGGAGCAAACCGGATTAGATACCCGGGTAGTCCCAGCTGTAAACGATGCAGACTCGATGATGCATTGGCATATAGCCAGTGCAGTGTCGCAGGGAAGCCGTTAAGTCTGCCGCCTGGGAAGTACGTACGCAAGTATGAAACTTAAAGGAATTGGCGGGGGAGCACCACAAGGGGTGAAGCCTGCGGTTCAATTGGAGTCAACGCCAGAAATCTTACCCGGAGAGACAGCAGAATGAAGGTCAAGCTGAAGACTTTACCAGACAAGCTGAGAGGTGGTGCATGGCCGTCGCCAGCTCGTGCCGTGAGATGTCCTGTTAAGTCAGGTAACGAGCGAGATCCTCGCCACTAGTTGCTATCATTATTCTCAGGAATAGTGGGGCGAATTAGTGGGACTGCCGTTGTTAAAACGGAGGAAGGAGGGGGCTACGGCAGGTCAGTATGCCCCGAAACTCTGGGGCCACACGCGGGCTGCAATGGTAGCGACAATGAGCTCCAAACTCGAAAGAGAGTGGCAATCTCTAAACGCTACCACAGTTATGACTGAGGGCTGTAACTCGCCCTCACGAATATGGAATCCCTAGTAACCGCGTGTCATTACCGCGCGGTGAATACGTCCCTGCTCCTTGCACACACCGCCCGTCGTTTCATCGAAGTTTGCTTTTAGCGAGGTGATGTTTAATTGACATTATCGAACTTGAGGTAAGTGACGAGGGAAAAGTCGTAACAAGGTGACCGTAGGGGAACCTGCGGTCGGATCACCTCCTTAGAAAGAATTACGGAAAGCACATAATCTTTGCATCACCATCGATGCAATACATCATGAAAATGTTGTATGAAGGATGTAGCAGGTCTCCACCGGGGGCTTGCAATGATCGTCATGTATAGTCGTGTATTATGTGGCCGTATATGCTGGTGTAAAGACGCCAGTAAGTGGATTGCTAGGCTTGAGAAGAGATGAAGGACGTGGCAAGCTGCGATAAGCCCGGGGTAGGCGCACGCGACCTTTGATCCCGGGATGTCCGAATGAGAATCTTGTTTTTTAAACACTCCGTTGCAATGGCAGCGGAGATCGAACCGTCGGAATTGAAGCATCTTAGTACGACGAGGAAAAGAAATCAATTGAGATTTCCCAAGTAGTGGCGAACGAAACGGAAATAGCCCAAACTGAATCTGTTATGGTAACATAACAGAGATGTGGTGTTTTGGTTATGATATTACGATCCTAGAATACAGCTGAAGTGTTCTGGAACGTACCGGCGAAGTGGGTGATACCCCCGTAAGCGAAGTAATATAGGATCTTATCATAACCCGAGTAACTGTCCTTGGCAGTGGGCAGTGAATATAGGTGAAAGTAGTATCTTAGGCTAAATATCTCTCAAGACCGATAGTGTACTAGTACCGTGAGGGAAAGCTGAAAAGTACCCCGGAAGGGGGCTGAAAAGTGCATGAAACTTATTGGTTACAGACGTGCATGGCATGAAAGGTGATTTTTTCATACTGGAGGTTCTAGCAATAGAACTAAAGGTTTGAAGCTCAAATCATCAGTGTCATGCGTTCCGTCTCGAAACACGGGCCAGGGAGCTTGCTGTCATGGCAAGTCTAAACCTCTAAAGGTGAAGACGAAGGGAAACCGAGTTCTCGCAACTTTTGTGAGGAGAAGCGTGTGAAAGTGCGTTGAGTCATGGCGGTAAGGCTAGAAGCCAGTCGATCTATTCCTGAGCAAGCTGAAGGTGGGCGAAAGCCCGCTGGAAGGCTGTAGCAGTTCTGACGTGCAAATCGTTTGTGTGACTTGGGAATAGGGGATATGATCCAATCTAGACTGGCGATCGCTAGTTCCAACCGAAGCGTCTCGCAGGGCGTCCTCTGTGGAGATAGCATTTCCTGTAGAGCACTGATCTTTTGGTATGGGGGAGAAATCCCTCGCCATCATTTCAAACTCCGAATGGATATGCATCGTAGAAACAGGGAGACGGGTTCGTGTGACGTAAGGTTCACGACCGAAAGGGGTTTAACCCAGACTAAAGTTAAGGTCCCTAAATTTTTGCTAAGTGTCAAGCCAAAGGGCGTGTTCGCGCCAAGACAGCAGGGAGGTAAGCTCAGAAGCAGCTATCCTTTAAAAAGTGTGTAACAACTTACCTGCCGAGCGTGAGCGCCCCGAAAACGGACGGGGCTAAAGCAAAGTACCGATACTTTAGATACTTGTACATTTACAAGTCATGGTAGGTTGGCGTAGTGATTGGGTCGAAGCAGGGCATTGATGTCCTGTGGACCGATTTCTATTGCAGATCCTGGTGGCAGTAACAGCATAGTAGAGTGAGAAACTCTACCACCGCAAGCGCAAGGGTTTCCAGGCAATGCGTTATCAGCCTGGAGTTAGTCGATCCTAAGAATTACCTCAACAGAGTAATTCGAATGGGAAACTGGTTAATATTCCAGTACCTTGCTTACACGTTATTATCTATATGAATTGCTTCTAGATAGGGGATGTAGAACTATCGTTTTATCTAACTGTTTGAGATTTGGGGAGTGTCGTAATGACGAGAACTGAATCGAGGCAGGAATGGCTCTGCGTTAGCAGAGTTTTCCCAACTCCAGGAGACCATGAAAGATCATATAGAAAGTGTTAGCAAGTTCGTACCGAGAACCGACACAGGTGCGCTGGCTTAGAAAGCTAAGGTGCTACGGGTATACCGTATGGCGAGGGAATTCGGCAAATTAGTCCTGTAGCTTAGGTATAAGGGATACCTGCTGTTTTAATGAGGAATTGGGACAGCAGGTTGCAATGACTAGGGGGTTCCGACTGTTTAATAAAAACACAGGCGACTGCTAGTCCGAAAGGATTTGTATAGTCGCTGAATCCTGGCCGGTGCAGGTACCTAAAACTTGGGTTCAACCGAGCTAAGGGCCTGTTAACGCCGGGAGTAACTCTGACTCTCTTAAGGTAGCCAAATGCCTTGTCGGGTAAGTTCCGACGCGCATGAATGGAACAACGAGAGCCCCACTGTCCCCGCCTACAACCCGGTGAAGCCACATAAGGTGGACGAACAGTCCATCATCTTCCATCGGGGAGAGAAGACCCCGTGGAGTTTTACTGCAGCTTGTGCTTGTAGTATAGTACGAATTACATAGTGTATCTGGTAGCCATGCCTGAATTTCTTTGGGAATTCAGTGAAGCGACGATGTAACACCAGATTATTCTTGCAGTACTTCTTATCTGATGCAAATCAGAAACAGGTGCAGGTAGGCAGTTCGGCTGGGGCGGCACCCCTTTGAAAAGATATCAAAGGGGCCCAAAGTTTAGTTCAAACGGGTCAGAAATCCGTTGAAGAGGGCAAAGCCAAAAACTAGACTGACAGGATTTCCAAACGCACGGAATTCTGAGACGAAAGTCTGGCTTAGCGATCCTTCGTGTGCCCACTATTGGGGCCCGGAGGTGACAGAAAAATTACCCCAGGGATAACAGGCTCGTCGCGGGCGAGAGCTCCTATCGACCCCGCGGTTTGGTACCTCGATGTCGGCTTTTCCTATCCTGGTCCTGCAGCAGGGGCCAAGGGTGAGGCTGCTCGCCTATTAAAAGGGAACATGAGCTGGGTTTAGACCGTCGTGAGACAGGTCGGTCTCTGCCTGATGGAAGCGCGGCTGTCTGAGGGGAAGTTGCTCTCAGTACGAGAGGAACAGAGCAACGTGGCCACTGGTCTACCGGTTGTCTGATAAGGCAGGCCGGGCAGCTAAGCCGTTTGGATTAAGTGCTGAAAGCATCTAAGCACGAAACCCATCCCGAGACAAGACAGCCTTTCGTAAGATGAAGGTTCGCAGAAGAAGACTGCGTTGATAGGATGGATGTGTAGATCACAAGCTTCGGCGAGTGATGAGCATGCCATTACTAATAGACCAACACATCAGCACGGCCACTTACATAGAGACTATACATGACGATTCATATTTTTAATTGAACTGAAAATTATCCACATACTTAGATTATATGTGGTAATTTATTTTTCTAAATAGCTGTGGGGGAGTGCGTAAAGAATGACTCTGCACGAGGGTGGATGTAAAATAAAACTCCCATCCTAGTACCAAACAGCAGACAAATTCAACCCTCATGGCATCTCAGTTTTTAGAATTTCAAAAACTCTTTTATCAAGACAATCTTAACATTTCTTATGGTTGATGATGAATTATCTAAGAATCAGGCTTACGTTTTGTTAAACGTCGATTATAAGTATCAAAAGAATATTATCAGTAAAGCTAAATCATTTCCAACTGTACAAAATGTAAAAACAATGTATGGAATTTATGATCTAATGATGATTTTAGAATCTGATGATATGGGTGCTATTAAGAAAACAATTGATGTGGAT
Organism: Thaumarchaeota archaeon SCGC AAA007-O23; assembly: GCA_000402075.1. Taxonomy (GTDB): domain Archaea; phylum Thermoproteota; class Nitrososphaeria; order Nitrososphaerales; family Nitrosopumilaceae; genus Nitrosopelagicus. Next base: position 25,046 of record ARWO01000004.1, on the reverse strand, counting down.
ATACATGAACTTGATGGAATAATAAACATGACATCATTAGTTACCGTTGGTACCAAGGATGTCCAGTCAATTTTAGAATAAAAATTGAAAGAATTTGAAATAGTAATTGTAGGAGCCGGACCAGCAGGTCTCTCAGCTGGAATATATGTTGCAAGACAAAATGTATCATGCTTAATCATATCAAAGGATTTGGGCGGACAGATGAACCTAATCCCAAGGCTGGAAAATTATCCTGGCGCTATTATGACAAGTGGGCAAATATTAGCTAAAACACTTGAAACCCAATACTTGTCGTTTAAGGGTGAGATCGTTTATGATACTGTTGAAAAAATTGATGAATTCGAAGGTGGTTTTAAAATAAAAACAACTCGTTCTGAGTATGCGGCAAAATCAGTTGTACTGGCACCAGGCAAGGTGCCAAATATGTTAGGTCTTGAAAATGAATCAGAGTATTTTAACAAAGGAATTCATTACTGTACCAAATGTGATGCACCATTTTACCAGGGGAGGACTACGGCTTCCGTTGGCGTGGGAAATTACCTTCTAGAATCTGGCTTGCTACTATCGCGTATGGCTTCTAAGATGTATCTAATCCTCAAGGGTGCAAGGCTTGCAGGCGATAAGGATCTAGTTGCAGCAATTGAGAATAACAAAAATATTGAGATTGTTGCACAATCATCAGTGAAAGCAATTTCCGGAAATTCTGTTCTACAACAGATTACAATAGTTGACTCGTCTGGAGCTGAAAAAGTGTTGGATGTTGATGCATTGTTTATTGAAATGGGTTCAAAAATTAACCTTGATTATGTTAAACATCTGGTAAAAATAAACACAAAGGGTGAAATTGAAATAGAATCTGGTGGCATGACAAGTCATCCGGCAATATTTGCTGCTGGTGATGCTACCACAATTCCATACAAACAGATTATTGTTGCGTGTGGAGATGGTTCCAATGCTGGACTCTCTGCATTTAATTATCTTGAAAAACTAAAAGGTAAACCAGGTGTACGTGCTGACTGGAAAAAGCAGATAGGCGGTCAGGTTTTCCATTATTAATTTTAGATAAATATTAGATTGTTATAATAATTCTATGTTATTATGGATTGCAGCTGCAGCGATTGGAATTTTAGTTATTATCGTTTTAATTTACAAATACACAAAGACTTCTAAATATGATGTGGTAGGATTTTCTACACAATGCAAGATTTGTGGAGATAAAATTAACGGCTTGAAATGTCCTAGGTGTGAACAAAAAAAGAATGATTTGAGATAGAAATTATTTAAACCATTGATCCAATGTGTGGCTTCTTTTCTCGATACTCTTCTTTAATCGATTTAGTGATGCTTTGACTCTCTCTTCTGAGAAGCTTCTTTCATTTGCCAGATAATCTACAATTCCTGAATAATCAGTATCTTTAAACTCAATTTTGCCTATATCTGGCATATCTGGTTGCAGAAAAATTTTTCTTATTTGCTTGTAATCTATTTGTTCAAGCTCTTCTTGTATTTTTGGTATATCTTCTAACTTTCCATACTCTTTAATCATTTTAAGGGCAGTTTTTGGACCTATTCTCTCAAAACCATCAGGGTTAAAGTCAGTTCCGACGAGTATGCCTATATCAATTATTTGTTCACCAGTAATACCAAGTGCATCCAAGCTTTTTTGATGACTGATCATTTCAGGTTCGACGTCAATGTACGTATTACGGTTTGGGATCTTTCTCCTACCGGAATTAGTAAAATTACGAACAAGCTTTGTTGCACCAAATAATATTGAATCATAGTCTTGGCTAGCAACTGCATATGCTTTACCAGTTTTGTTCATATGTGCGGCAGTGGCTTCACCATCTGCCGTTGCCTGTATGTAAGGTATTCCAAATAAATCAAGAAAATGTTTGGAGTCTTCAACCATAGTGTCCTGCATGGATGTTGTTTGTTGTGCATACTTTCTTGCTGACTCAAAGTCGCCGCTTGCCTTGGCTTTCTCATATTTTATTGTCGCTTCTTTCTTACCTAATTTTCGCCGTTGAATTTCTGCCGTCTTTAGTGACGGTGGTTTGCCATCAAATACGTACACAGGTTTAATTCCAATAGATAAAAAATTGACATTTCTATACAATAGTCCAGTTAAATGACTCGTCACTCTTCCTCTGTTATCCGTAAGATGAAGTCCTTCAGGCCCTCTAATGATAGCCAAAAACTGGTAAATTGCATTGTATGCATCTATAGCTATTATTTTTGAAGAAAATGATTCAAGATTAGTTTTTTCTCGTATCAGAAGCGCTTTGATATCTACACCCATATCAGAATGGTATTTTTCTTGTTTTTTTGTTTACCGCTTTTATCGACTTACTATATTAGGACGTGTAACAAAATCGATTTGTCGGGATAGCCAAGCCTGGTAAGGCGGACGCCTCGAAATCTTATACAGGATAGCGTCTGTGCATCCGCACGCGGGGGTTCGAATCCCTCTCCCGGCGCTTGTCATTTTGGTATAACATAAAAGTGAGACAGTAATTGATAATTAACAATGGCGGACATTGATACCACAAAAAATGTTTATCTGTTTACGCATGGTCGTCAAGATCTTCTGGAAAAATCAACTAATGCGTTAGTTGCAAATGGTTTTTCAAAAGATAAAATCATCATGGCTCTTCCAAGTAAGGCGGGAGATGTGGATGATTACATGGCAATGCTATGGATGCCACCAAATCCTGATCATATCAAGATTCAGAAAATAACTAAAGTTGAGCCAGCAGAAGCGGAAGGAATGATAGGTGTATGGAAGGGTGTTTCAAAAGATGATCTTTTCGAAATTAAAATATAAAAAATAAAATTTTATTCATCACGCCAACGTTTTATCATCAAAAATGCAAGTATTGCTCCAACTATCCCAGCCAATATTATGAATTCTGTAAAAAATGTATCATTCATTTAATTCACCAAAAACATTGTAAAATATAATTTTATTTTGTGTCATTTTGATCAGAATCATTTGGTCCATCACGTGTATCAAAAGAACTACTTGGTCCTACCATGTCTTCCGGTTTTACATCTTGATCCCATTCACCTCTTATTCCTTTTACTAACGAAGCAATTCCACATGCAATTAGTAATGCAACAATTGCAAAAATAATCATCTTATTTTGAGATGCAACATTACAATCAATCTCTGTTGGCGGCGTATCAGCATGATATTCATAACACACATGGAATTCTTCTTGCATTGTGATCTCATCAAACTGAGCGCCAAAAACTGATAGGATAATAATTCCTGCAAAAATTAATCCGACACCTAATATGATAAAACGTGTATCACTCACAGATTAAATGTGTATTTTGAATATTTTAGGCTATTCTATTCCAAATTTTCTAGTGTGGATACTTGAACATATTTAAAATTGTAATTTTAGATTTAATTATGGTATTTGGATGGGGCAAGAAAAAACCAAAAAAACAGGAGCCTGAAATAGCTCCTCAAAAAAAACAAATTTTACTTTCCGATGTTCCAAATGCTGTTGATGAGATACGTTCAATTCGAACAAAAACAATAATTGCTGAAACTAAAACATTTAAAAATAAAATTAAATCAAGTTGCGAAACAATCCTACATATTGCTATTGATCTAGAACGTGATACATTAAATGTAGATGATATAGATATTCACTTAAAAAGATTAGTCGATCGTGGAAAAAAAGAGGTTATATCAATTATCAAGAGGGAGTCAATTGTTCAACTACCAGAGATAAATTCCTATGATGATGTGAAAAATTTTAATGCAATTGCTGGTAGAATGCTAAAGAAAATTGGAGACTCGTTAGGAAGACAGTCTAGTGTTATTCACATATTTGCAAAGAAATATGCTGGCAAGTTAAAAGATGATCTTAAGGTAATGACAGATGGGAATGATGAAATTTCTACCATAATTACGAATTACTCCGAATTAGAAACTAAAATTGAACAAATTTTGAATACTATGAATAAGATTGAGGAATCAAAAAAATCAATCGTTGATTTAGGCGAACAGGAAAAATTAACCGTGAAAACCATCGATGATCTTCTTGTTACAATTGATAGTGATGAAAAAGGGATTGAGAATATTAAAAACAGCAGTGAATATACAGAATTTCTACAAATTAATGAAAAGCTAGATTCACTATCTTCTGGAAAAAATAAAATTAGGAATGAGATCGAATTACATTTTGTTAAGATTTCAAGACCGCTAAACAAGTATGTTTATGTTTCTTCACTTGACAAGCCACTAAAAAAACTATTAGCAAATTTAATTGCAAACCCATATGATGTGTTAGTTGATTCTAACAAACAAGACATTATACAAATATTAGAATCTACACGCAATGGAATACAATCAGGTTCAGTATCTGTTAAAGATACTGATAAATCGTTATTACAAATTGATGAGATACTTTCACTCATTCCTGGATTCATTGAAAAAATTTCTGTTTTTAATCGATCTAAAAGTGATATTGAAAGTAAATTGTTGGGATTTAACAATGACCAATTGAGGCAAAAAGAATCTGCTCTCAGTATGCATAAAAATGATAAATCATCTTTGGAATCAAAAATCAGTTCGATAGAGAAAGAGTTGAAAGATACAACTGAAATCATTCCTAAATTTGTTAAATCGGTGGAATCTATTTTAAATGAAATTTCTGCTGTACAATATATTATAAGAACGGAGTAATGGTTTTGCAATTAAAAAAGAAAAAATTTGAGCGTAAGATATCATTGTCTAAGGATGCAAGAGATGGCATCTTGTCTTTTTGTAAGATGAATCATCCAAATGAAGGCATCTTAATTTTACGCGGAAAAGCAAAACATGGTGATGTATTCATAGATGGGTTAGTAGTACCACCATTTTCTGAAACAGGAGCAGACTTTGCTGGATTTCCTAACAATCCATTACCACTGGATCCTAGTTATGTCGGCATCGTTCATTCTCATCCTGTTGGTTCAGCTGAACCATCTCTGACTGATTTGAATAATTTTTTTGGTCTTGTTTCAATGATTGTAAAGTCACCTTATGAGGACGATGACATATTTGCTTGGGATAGTGATGGAAAAGAAATTCCATTTGTGGTTGTTTAACATTAATAGATTGTAGGATTAAGAACGTAAAAATTCTGACAAACCTTTATAAAGTTTTTTTTACTAATTTTTTTCATTATGATAAATTACAAGGGCTATCTGATATTTTTGTTCGCATCTTTGGCTGTAAGCATTGGTCTACAATTAGTTCTACCATTTCCGTATGGTTTGGGTGCAGCACTAGCAATCTTTATCGTCTTTCCACTAATTTTGAGAAAGAGAATGATGTCAAGAATGAGAGGTTCTAGCGGAACAGGATCAGGATTTAGTTTTGGAGGACTATTTGGTCAAGGTCAAGGTACTGGTGTAAGATATGCCTGCCTAACTTGTAACCACCGATTCAAGGGTGGAGATTGTCCTCGTTGCGGCTCTAAAATGAAACGTGCTGATTTTTAGGTATACGTGGTTAAATGTCAAATCTTGCATTGGATAATATCCGAAAAAATGTAGCTTATCAGAACACAGTAGATATCTGGATTGCTATGTGTCAAGAACAAGACACTGATTGGAGTAGTACAGAAATATACAAAAAATTCATTGCTTATTTACTAAAAACAAGCTTGACCATGAAAAAATTTCCATTATGCATTAAGGAATCCGGTGGAAATTTTGAGCGAGGACATGATAAGACAGAATTTGGTGAGAAACTTTCAGAATCAAACGATGAAAATAGTGCAGTTTACACCATTAAACTAAATGATACTGCAATGAATATTATCAGAGAATTCAAATTCTAATTAGATATATATTTTAAAATTAGTTATTTTCTCAATTTTGGATTTATAATTGCATCCAATGCATTACCAATGAAAACAAACGCAAGGCCTGTAATCGCAATCATTATTCCTGGTGGAGCAATCCACCACCATAATCCTCTTGCTGCGGCACCATATGTATTTGCATCATGCAGTATTTGTCCCCACGTGGGAAATGTTGGATCACCAAGACCCAAAAAACTTATGCCAGCTTCTGTTGTAATCGCAGCAGGGACTGAAATTGCAATACTGGCAAAAGCATAAGGCAGTAATTGTGGAATAATATGTTTAAAAACTATTTTTGAGTTTTTCTGTCCCATCATTTGTGATGCCTCTACATATTGTCTAGTTTTGATTTGAAGTGCCATACTGCGTGAAACCTTTGCAATACCAACCCAACCAAAGATCATCAGGAATCCTACTAGCAAAAATATACTATTACTAATAGTTACGGCAAGAATTATCAAAAAAGGCAGTGCCGGAAGTGCATAGATAACATCATTAAACCTCATCATGGCTTCGTCTGTTTTTTTCCCCTTAAAGCCAGAATATACACCATAAATTAAACCAGCTATTACAGAACCGATAGCCACAGCAATGCCAATAAACAAAGCAAGTGGGGTTCCCCATAAAAGACCGACAGCAAGGTCTCTTCGTAATTCATCAGTTCCCATCATTCCATATGCTTTTCCACCAAGAATTAATTTGGAATCAATAATACTTACTTTTTTATCAATACCATAGATATTTACTAAAAATATATAATCTCCCTTCAACACTTTCCCATCTCTGTTTGCAAAGATCATATCTTCACTTGATGTGTTTTGATTATAGAAATCCATTTCAGAAAAATGAATTTGAATATTTTTTTTAATACTGTTATCAGCTGAAAAAATTCGTTCATGATGTACAACTTTAGTGTCTGAGTGTGGCAATGATCTAGACAAAAGAAGTATTTGTGATTGATCTGGTCTAATTACAGAAATTTGTAACAGTTGTGAGCCTGAATACTCAACATTAAATTCGTAAATAAAATCACTCGGAAAATCATCATAGTGATATTGTATACCGAATTGATGCGATGCTAATGATATAACACCCTCTTTAGTTATTGCAATTGGCTTATCAATTATAAGATGTTCTGGGATTTTTTCTGTAGTGAAATAGTTTACCCATGCTGGTACCGATGTCTTTGGATATGAAATCCAGCTACCCGGATTATTCCATTGCTTGAATGTATCTATAGGAATTGTGATAATGGCTATCATCGATAAAATGATAAGGCTTGCCAAAATTCCAATACCAATAAGACCAATTTTACTCTTAACAAACTCTCGTTTTATTTCCGATGAACTTACGCTACTCATTCTGTTTTCACTCTCGGATCAAAATAACCATAAAGTAAATCTGCAACAAGAATACTGATCAAAAATAACACCGTAAGTACATATGTAGCACCGATTATGATTGGCAAGTCCATGACACTGATAGCCTCAAAATAAAGCCGTCCCATTCCTGGCCAATCAAATACTGCTTCTGTAATTATTGCACCACCAAGTGAACCTGAAAGACTCAGTGCCAGAATTGTAACAATTGGTGGTGCAGCATTTTTTAAAGCATGTTTATAGATAATCTTTTTTTTATCAATGCCGATAGCCTTTTTTGCAGTGATAAAATCTTCTTGTAGTGTTCCTACCATAAAATTGCGTACAAGATATGCCCATGCACCAAATCCAATCATTACAATTGTAATTAGTGGTAGTGTCATATGGTAGAGTAATGCAATAATGTAATCAGGTTCCGTTGGAAGTATTGATGGTGTTGCCCTTGCGGGAAAAATATGATATGTAAATGCAAATAGAAAGATCATAAGCATTCCTATCCACCAAACTGGAAAACTACTACTAACTACTGCAAACATCGAAGTTATTCTATCAACAACTGAACCTACTTTGCTTCCTGCTAATGCACCCAAAAATATCCCAATTATGGAAATGATTATAGTTGCTGTAGTGAAGAGCAAAACAGTTCTTGGAATCTTTTCTAATAGTATGTCGCCAACATTGGAAGATCCAGAATCACTTGTAAGAAACGTCGCATTTCCAAAATCTAGAATTAATATCTTATACATAGTAAATCCAATTCTCTGAGGAGAATACCACGGGTTATCTAATCCAAGCGTTTCAATTCTCTGATCAGTCTGCTCCTGCACAAACTTATCAAATTCTTCAACAGTTGCAAAGCTTTCAGCTATAGCAGGATTTTCTGTAATTTCTGCTCTTACCTGGTAAACTATACCTTGTTTTAAAATAATGTCCATATTGGATCCAACTAATGCGATTGTTAATAGCAGAGTTATCATCAGAACGCCAAACATAGTAATACATCTAGTAGCGATGTATCTTTTCAGACTCAATGGGTAAGTTAAGAAAATTTACCTTATAACTTCTAGCAAAAACTTTTCAAAGGCTAATATCTAAATTATATTCATGATATGCGCTAATTGTGAAAACCACAAACATTTTGAGTGTATTGATTGTTTAAACGATCACAAAACCAGTCTTTGTAATTGCGATTGTCATAATACTCAGCATAAACATGATTAATACAAGAAAACCTATGTAGCCATACCAAATCATTTTACCCATATATCACTATTTTGAAATAATCAAGATTCATAAGGTACCAAAACAATTTTCGAGCTTCACGGAAGAACAATGAAAACATTTGGAACACTTGAATATGCAATTGACAAGTATTCGGGATCATGGACCTGGAAAATTACTGGCGTTAGAGCTGTAATGATGGTTTCAAAGCTCATACCGGAGTTATGGTATGGCAGTGGTCCTAACGAGGTTATTATTCCTGATAATGAAAATAATGTTAAACAAATCAGACTTATTTTGGAAAGATATCCATTGGAAATATTATCAAAATCTGTTTGGCAACGAAAAGCACGTGCTAAAATTATTAAAAAACCAACTAAAACAAAAATTGAAAAACTTTCAAAAGCTATACCAAAAAAACAATTTCGTGGAAAACTGCTAAACTTTCAGAAAATGGGTCTAGATTTTCTTTTGAAATCTTCTGGTAATGCATTACTTGCTGATGATATGGGTCTTGGTAAAACTGTACAAACGTTAGCGTATATCGCATCAGAAAAACAATCATCGCCGGTTCTTGTAGTAGCTCCGCTTGTTACACTAACTAATTGGCAGCGTGAAATAGAAAGATTCATGAAAAAAAAGAGTAGAAATGGTCGTATTGTTGAGGATGGTGTGCCAACCATAACAAGTATACGTTCAGGCAAACAAAAAGAAATTTCTGATTATGATTTTTATCTTATCAATTACGAGTTACTTTATAAACGTCAAATTGATCTGTCAAAATTAAAAATTCGGACACTTGTATGTGATGAAGTACAACATCTTCGTTCTAAAACAACCAAAAAGTATAGAGCAATTAAAAAACTGGCAGGAATGAAATCAATCAAATATAGAGTTGGTCTTTCAGGCACACCAATTTATAATCATGGTTCTGAAATATGGCCAATAGTAGATATCTTAAAACCAGGATTGCTAGGTAATTTCAAAGAATTTTGTGAATATTTTTGTTATCAGGATGAAAGGGGTAGGGCAATTGTGGTTCCTAGCAAGCGTGATGGTTTACGTCATGTACTACAAAGAGATGTTATGCTTCGTAGAAAAAAATCAGATGTATTAAAGGAATTAAAGGATAAAGTAAGATATAAGGAAACGATTGACGCTGATGAAACTTACTATAAAAATGAATTAAATAAGATTTGGAGCAAACTTGAAGAAGAACAGAAACACGCAGAAACTGAATTTAGCAAGGTCGCTTCATATCAGAGAGCAATTCAAAGTGAGAGACAAGCCGCTGGTGTGGCAAAACTTCATCACGTGATTGATTTTGTGAAAAATATAATGGAAATTGAGGAAAGTGTGGTTGTTTTCTGTCATCATAAATCTATTCATAAATTATTACATGAAAGTTTACAGGAATTCAATCCTGCAGCAATTATCGGTGGTCAAACTGATAAAATACGACAGGGAAATATTGATAATTTCCAAAATGGGGGTACAAAGTTGATTATTGTTGGGCTGCGTGCTGGTAATCTTGGAATAAATCTAACACGTGCAAAGTATGTTATATTTGCTGAATTGGATTGGAGTCCTGCAATACATCGCCAAGCCGAAGACAGATTGCATAGAATTGGACAAAAGAATACTGTTTTTGCTTACTATCTGATTGGTAAAAGAACACTTGATGAGCACGTGGCTAATATTTTAGTTGATAAAAGTTATGAGATAGATGCCATAATGGATGAAAGTCATGATGCATATGAAAACAAAGAAAAAGCAAAATTAATTCTTGCGCAGATTCATGATAAGATTCACGCTAAATAAGACTACTATACTTAAAATTAAAAAAGTGATGAATGTTCCTAACTCTTACCTATTCGGAACATCTTGGTGCTACACTCTGGACAAGTACCCTTTGTTGCAGGCTTGCCATTTTTGAGAGTTACAGCAGTTGCACCCTGAATCTCTCTTTTCGTTCTACACTTCACACAATAACCTGTTGTCATGTGATGAGTAGGTAAACAGAAGTATTAGCACGACTTTGTTAATGAGATTTAACATAATTGTGACTGTGATTAACATAGAATTAACCAATTTTGGCACCAATAAAGAGATCAATTAGCAAATAATCAAATAAAACCTAACTAACTAACTGAAATATCTATGAAATACAAGGCAGTTCCATATTTTTCCATCATTTTGATCTTGTTTATACCAGCCAATGTATTTGGTGACTCTGTAAACATTTCAGTGGATCTTCCCATATTTACAGACGCTGATAAAATTGTGATCTTTGGTAATGTTTCAACTGAGACCATACTACAAGTAATGATTACTGATCCTGATGAAATGATTATACTGAATGAAGATATCACGATACCAGCTGGAGATTTTACATATGATATTCTAGTTGGTGATTATGCTCTAGGTCGAAGTGGGCATTATGACATATCTGTGTCATACAATGAATTAGAAATTACAAAACAGTTTTTCTATGATTCCGGGCATAATGTTAACCCAATGAAAGTAGATGGTGCAATAGAAAGTTTAACAGAATCTGAACAAATGATTGTATTTGCTATTGCATCTACTATAATCATCAGTGTATTAATTTTTCTTGCACGGGGTTCAATATTCAGAAAAAAAAATGAATATGATACTGGTGAGTGGGAATCAAAAAAGAATCGAGACTATGAAAAATATCACTCCGAGTGGATGAGTGATGAAATTAGTTTTGAACGTAAAGGAAAAAACAAACTTAGTGATGAAGATTTTAGAAAATCACTACTAAGCAAGAATCTTCCTGACTATTATGCAATTTTACAAATACAAAAAACTGCTAGTCAGGACGAGATAAAAAGCCAGTTTAGGAGTCTTGCAAAAAAATGGCATCCAGATAGGAAGCAAAGTGATGACGCTGAGAAGAAAATGACTCAAATAAACATGGCATATGAAGTTCTCTCAAATATAAAACGTAGAAATATGTATGATCAACATTTTTCTAAAAAATAGTGATATTTATATAAAAACAAGAAATTTTTGTTAAAATTTAAGTATATTTTCATACATTGTATTATGTGAGTTTAGAAAAGACTTTCAATGCAGAACGCCTTTACAATCATATCGTTCATTACTATATAGATAAAAAGGGAGTCTCAAAAGCGGATGCTAATAAAATTGCGCAGAGTGTAATTACACGAGAACTTGAACGTTATGTTTGTAAAGATAGCAGATGTGGTCATCTGTCTTATGATCATATAAAAAATCAGAATACATGCACTATCATTGATTGTCAGTGCGGGAAATTTGTTAAATAGACAATTAACACCATTAAATTCGGAATGAAATTTGGATTCGATTGATGAATTGATTAAGATGGGGAAAAAACAATTAGAAGACGGGCAGTATGATGACGCATTAAATTTATTTCAAAAAGCTATATTGCTTAACCGAAATGATCCAGATTTATGGAACTTAAAGGGAATTGCATTAAGAAGCCTTGGACGATACAATGAAGCGATAGAATGCTTTAACAAATCACTAGAAATTGATCCTCGTGATAAAAATGCATCGTGATAAAATTACAAAAATTCAAGTGATGCGATTCCAAAATAATATCCAATGAAAATCAACGTAATACTCCATCCACAAGAACCTAAAATTGTATATGCAAGAAATTTTGGAAATTTCATTTTAAGCAATCCCGCTGGTACGGAAATCATTTCTCTGAAGACTGGAATCATTCTTCCAAACAAAACTGCTTTGTCTCCATATTTTTGAAACCAAGATTCTACTCTCGATAATTTTTTCTCAGAAACTTTCACATATTTTAGATATTTCAACAATACTGTTCTACCTAATTTTAAAGCGATTAAATAAATTACAGTTGAACCAATAGATGCACCAAGTCCTCCTACAATTCCTAACAAAAACAATTCATGCAGCTCAAGACCGTTCTGTGACGCAATAAATCCTGCAGTTGGAAATACGGCCATTGTTGGTATTGGCGGAATTATTGTTTCAATTAATGCAGCAAGAAATACTCCTGCATATAGATAATCTGTCATTAATGTAGTTATAAATTCAACAAGAGATTCAATGGGCATAAACACTACCAAACCTATCAAATTTTGGCTTGGTTTATACCTTCTGAAGCTTTTGTTAATTATGGACTAAAGTTAGAATTTATTATCTCAATACATTAGTAATAAACATTGAATCACGAACTATCAAAAATGTTAGAGATTGCTTCTAAATTATGTGAGGATGAAAAATATACACAGGCACTAAAATATTATGAAAATATTTTACAAGTTGAATCTGATAGTATTGGAGTTATTATTGATTATGGAGTTACATTACAAAATTTAGAACGTTATAACCAAGCATTAGCAATGTATGATAGAGCCTTAAATCTTCAACCAAAAAACATGAATGCGTTAATTAACAAAGGTTCAGTTCTACATACGTTAGAAAAATACTCTGAAGCACTATCTTGTTATAATATTGCATTAAATATTGACAAAAATAATCCTATCGTTCTTGCGTACAAAGGACTTTGTATTGGAGAGACTGGAAATATTCGATTGGCAATAAAATATTTCAAAAAAGCGTTGTCAATTGATAATGAATGTGAATTGGCAGAAATTAGTCTTGCTACTGCAAAAGGTATTACGAAGTAGTGTCTTTTTCAAATTTAGCAAAAAATTCTTTATGTCTCAATTCTTGGTGCTTTTTTAATTCATCCATGTTTTCAAATTGTTCATGACATAGGTAGCATTTCGGTTTATTTTCATCAATTAATGGGAGAACCAAACTGGCATGCTTTCGGTTATCCACTACTTATCTATTTATTTAGATATGATTGATGCAAAACATGTTGGAAAAACTAATTGAAGAATCTAAAGTATTAGAACGTGCTATTGCAGGTGAGGATCTAAACGCACAAGATGGAATAGAATTAATGGAATCTGACGATCTTTATATGATTGGGTCTGTTGCTGATGCAACACGTAAAAAACTTGTTGGCGACAAAGTCACTTTTACTGCATCATCATATCTGAATTATACTAATGTTTGTGCTGCTAGCTGTCAAATATGTGCATTTTATAGAAAGGAAAATGATAATGATGCTTACACTCTAACGCCAGAACAAATTGAGAGCAGGGTGTCAGCTGCAAAGATGATGGGTGCTACTGAAATGCACATTGTTGGCGGATTTCATCCAAAACTATCACTAGATTACTATGAATCTATGATGAAGATCATCAAAAAAAATCATCCTGAATTAAAAATCAAAGCATTTACCGCAGCAGAGATTTTTTTCTTTGCTAAATTAACAAAAAATTCTGTAAAAGAGGTATTATCTAGATTAAAGGATTCTGGACTTGATTCTTTACCTGGTGGCGGCGCAGAATTATTTCATCCAGAAATCAGGGAAAAAATTGCACGTGGAAAATGCAGTGGTGATGAATGGTTAGATACTATGGAACAGGCTCATAATCTTGGCATTAAAAGTAACGCCACAATGCTATATGGACACATTGAGAGGCCGGAACATATTGTTGATCACTTACTAAAGATTAGAAGTTTACAGAAAAAAACAGGTGGATTTTTAACATTAATTCCGCTCAAATTTAGTTTGGAAAATACTGAACTTGAACAAAAGAATATGCTAACTCAGGAATGCTCATCAATTTATGATTTGAAGGTAATTGCATTATCACGATTAATGTTGTCTGGTTTTTTGAACAACATTTCAGTATATTGGGTTGCAGATGGGAAAAAACTTGCACAGGTTGCATTATCTCATGGCGGGAATGATCTTGTAGGTACAGCATTTTCTGAAGAAGTATATCGTGCTGCAGGAAAATCTACCAATTCATCACTATTAGATCTTGTAAATCTAGTCAAAGAAATAAAAAGGAAGCCAGCACAACGTGACACATTTTTTAATATTATTCGAACATTTTGATTTTATTGCGATGGTTTTTTTTCAATCTTTTCAGTGCCATCTTTACGTTTTCGCCTTGCACCAAAACTGATTAACATAAATAAAAATCCAATTCCAATTAATATTCCAGATAGCGTGCGATAATCAGAATTTTCTCGTTCTGCAAGCAGTAGATTTATTTTTTCATCGTCAGTCATACCAGCTTTACCTATTGGCGTAACTTCTGTAAGATATAATAAAATAGCAATACCGGCAATAATCATAACTATACCAACAATAATCATTCTTTTGTCAATTAACAACATGATTATTTTTCAATATACTATAATATAGTTTAGTGAAAATTATTTGTATAAATCAAATTCAGGCTTTCGTTTTTGAATTTTGACTTCTTTAATTATAGCCTGTATTACTTCTGGATGGTTGTATGTAAGGTGTCGCATAAACTTGGTAGAAATTTCATTTCTTGCAATGTCATCTAACAGCAATGAATCCTCACTTGTGAGATCTGCTATGAATGAATTACATTCTTCACATAATTCAAAATCAAGAAATAATTTCATATACGCAATAATTTGAAATTATTAATAAGTATCTCGATTGAAATGATCCTGTTAAAGATCACTCGGTTAAATTGTCATCAATTATAGATAATAGCCCAGCAAAATCATAGATCGAAGAGTTTTGAAGATCAAGTTTTTGTTCCAATGGTTATCATACGTGAATTTTAGTTATAAAGCGCGCGAATAAATTATCCATTTTTGTCTAATGAAAAATTATGCAATTTTTAGATTAAATTTTGGAACTAGGTTTTTTTGTAAAGCCATTTCAAATAATTTTCTGATAGATTTTTCCCCATTTTCACCCATGTTAACCGTTACATCATTTACGTACATTTTCACAAATTTTTCAATCAAAGCTCTCGGTTTTCCTCTACCATATTTCATGGCATATTCTATTGCATCATCGGTACGTTTGAGACCAAATTCAATAGATTCCTGTAAGAATTTATCAAATTTTTTGATGGTTTCTAAACCAAAGCTATCCCGCATGACATTGATTCCTAATGGAACAGGGAGCCCATTAGTTGTTTTATCCCACCATTCACCAACATCCAAAATTTTGATAATACCTTCTTGGGAATATGATAATTGTGTTTCATGTATGACCAAACCAGCATCAACTTTTCCATTTTTTACTGCTAATGGTATGTCACTGAAATTCATTTCAACATAATCAAACTTTCCAATCATTAATTGTAAAAGTAAAAATGCAGATGTCATTTTTCCTGGAATTGCAATTTTGGCTTTCTGTAATTCGTTAATTGTCATTTTCTTTGTTGAAGTAACAATTGGCCCATAACCAATCCCAAAACTACCACCGCTTCGTAAAATTGTATATCCTGGTATATACGCACAAGCATGAACTGAAACTGCTGTCACATCTAGTTCTGGCGATGTAGCCTTATTATTGAGATTTTCAATATCTTCTATTACATGTGTTACCGTAAAATCAGGTGAAGTTACTTTTCCTGTAAACATGCCATAAAACATGAAGGCATCATCTGCATCTGGAGTATGACCAACAGAAAGTTCCACTATTTATCATCAAAAATTCAATATAAATAATATTCAGTTTTCGTTCTAATATGAGTAAACTGTTTAGGTGTGAAAAGTGTGGAGAGATGATAGAGCGTGATAAAGAAAAATCGCACAAGATTTTTTGCTATACTTGGATCAACAAAAAATGATCTAACGGATTTTTTCTCATAAGATTTAATACCAGTTCAAAATGGAATCGCATTATGACGAAGTACAAATCAACTGACCAAGTAATGAAGATCATCAGTGACAAAAACAAGATTAGAAATTTTGGTGTTATTGCTCATGTTGATCATGGAAAAACTACAATGAGTGACAGCCTTTTGGCACATTCTGGAATTATTTCGCCATCTTCTGCAGGTTCTGCACTCGCGATGGATTCTATGAAAGCTGAGCAAGAAAGAGGAATTACTATTGTTCAAGCAAATGTTACTTTACACTATCAGGAAGGAGAAAATGATTATGTAATTAATATGATTGATACACCTGGACACGTTGACTTTTCTGGTCGTGTAATTAGAAGTCTTAGAGCAATTGATGGCTCTGTAGTAGTATGTGATGCAGTAGAGGGAATTATGACACAGACTGAGACTGTTACTAGAATGTCATTAGAGGAAAGAGTGAGACCTGTGTTATACATTAACAAGATTGACAGGTTGATTAAAGAGTTAAGATTGACACCTGAAAAAATGCAAGAAACTCTTGCAAATGTTGTATCTGACTTTAATGATTTGATTGATACGTACGCTGAAGAAGAATACAAGGAGAAGTGGAAAGTTTCCATTCAGGATGGAAGTGTAACTTTTGGGTCTGCCAAAGATAAATGGGCAATTAATGTTGATATAATGAAGAAAAAAGGTGTAACCTTCAAGGATGTCATTGATGCATATTCAGATTCTGGCAGCGTCAAAGATTTGATTGAAAAGGCGCCACTTGCAGATGCAGTATTGGGAATGGTTGTAAAACATCATCCACCACCACATGTAGCACAAAAATATAGGATTCCAAAGATTTGGAAGGGAGACCTAGAGTCAGACATAGGAAAATCTATTTTGAATTGTGATGATAATGGACCAACTGTAATGATGATTGTAAATATGACAATTGATCCTGCAGCAGGTCCAGTAGCTATAGGTCGCCTGTTTTCTGGAACGATAAAAGATGGGCAAACTGTTAACATCATTGATACAAAGCGTGAAGGAAGAGTACAATCAGTAAACTTTTTCATGTCAAACATTAGGGAACAAGTTGGTGAACTTGGAGCTGGAAATATACCGGCACTTTTAGGATTAACTGAAGCTCGTGCAGGACAAACAATTTCTACTGTAAAAGGTATTGATTTGTTTGAGCCATCAAAGTATGTTTCTGAACCAGTAATTCAGATGGCAATAGAGCCGAAACATCCAAAGGATCTTCCACAGCTTGTAGAAACATTACGTAAGCTTACAATAGAAGACCCAAATCTTGTTATTAAAATTGATGAAGAAACTGGCGAGACAATCATGGCTGGAATGGGCGTATTGCATCTTGACGTCTCAGTAAATTTGATTAAAGATGCTAAAATTGATATCATTACATCTGAACCATTAATTAATTACAGAGAAACCATTCTTGGTTCATCTGAAGTTGTTATGGCAAAATCACCTAACCGCCACAATAAGATTTTCATGAGAGTTGAACCTTTGGAACCTGAAATTGCTGAAATGTGCAGAGATGGAACACTTAGCGAGATGAAGGATAAGAAGGAAACTACGCAAATCCTTCGTGATCATGGTTGGGAGCCAGACGTTGCAAAAAAAGTAATGAGATTTGATTCTCGTGGAAACGTAATGATTAATGGCACTAAAGGTGTACAGTTTGTAGATGAATCTACAGATTCACTTTTGTCTGGTTTTGATGATTTAATTAATGAAGGCGGACTTGCAAAAGAACAGGTAAGAAACTGCAAATTTACATTCACTCACTTTGTTCCACATGAGGATACTGCACATAGAGGTTTATCACAATTGGGTCCAGCATCAAGACGAGCATGTTTGGGTGCATTTTTATCAGCTGAGCCAATAATTTTAGAGCCAATGTTAGCAATTGAAGTACGTGTTCCAACAGATCTAATAGGTAACGTATCAAGTGTTTTACAAGGTAAACGTGGAAAAGTACTTGATATGCAGCAAAAGGGTGCAGCTAGTATTGTTATTGGAGAAGTTCCTGCTGTTGAAACTTTTGATATATCTGAGAAGATGAGAGGCCAGACTGCAGGCAAAGCAATATGGAACAGTCACTTTAAGGCATGGACACCAGTGCCAAAATCAATTGGTGCAACATTATTACAAGAAATTAGAAAAAGAAAAGGATTGAGTCCTGAGCCTCCACAAGCTAGCGAATTTATCGATAAAGAGTAAATCATGTGTAATAGATGATCACTTAACCATCCTTTTTACCAAATTATTAAACTCTAATTCTGATAACGGAGGGATTTTCATTACATTCATGTTTTCTTTAACATGTGACTCTAGCTTATGACCAATCAAAGGAGCAGTTATCCCAGGAGTAGACCTCACAAACTGTAATAGTCGAACAGATGTACTAAAATTTCCAAGCTCGGGAATCGCATTTGTTGCTAACAGTTTTCCTTGCATTATTGGTACACTTGTAAATACGCCAAGATTGAATTCTTGAGCAGCTTCCAATACAGAAACAGTTTTTCCGCTTACATTATGATTTTTTGTCATGTATGCTTGGTCTAGCATCAAGTTGAATGGTAATTGTATAAACCGAAATCCATGTTCCTTTCCACCTACTTGCACAGCAAGATCCATTACCTCTGCTAACTGTAAAAACAAAGGGTTTTCTGGTGTTGTCCTAAAGCATTCCCACGTTGCCATACCATAAAATCTAATTTTGCCTTCCTTTCGCTTTTTTTCATAAAATTCAAAAACATCCTTTAGGTTTTTCAAGAATTGTTCTCTAGGAAGATGAGTTTGTCCTTCTACAGAATTATGTAGATACATAAGATCAATACAGTCCATTCCGAGGTTTTTCAGGCTCCTTTCAAGTTGATCATTCAGATACGGTATAGTCATACAATGATAACCAGGAGAAATATCACCTTCTTTTACAATTCCAGTTTTACCATATTCCCTCATCACATATTGCATTAGATCTTCCTTAATGTCACCATCATTTGTGACGTATCCATTTTTTGTGCTCACAAAAATTTCTTCACGAGAAATATCATCGTTATCAATTAATTGTGATATTGCATTTCCTACAGAACGTTCCGCTTTTTGTGCACGATAATTAATGGCAGAATCTATGACATTTATTCCACCTAAAATTGATTTTTTAATAGCATCTTGAACAATATAATCTGTCTCAGTATCTGGATTTCCAAGATATGTACCAATACCAACATTGGATAGTGTAAGATTTTGAACATTTTTGTAATTTTTATGTGAATCTTGATTTTGTCTTTCCGCAAACTTTTTTGTTCCTTCAGGTGTAGCATATCCAGTGATCATTTTACTTTAAATATCCTAAGAAAAAAATTCTCATATGAAGGTTGTTGTAATTTCTACTAGCCCAAGAAAAATCGCTAAAACTCAAGTCTTTATGAAGTTCATTACCGAGTATACTAACAGTTTAGGTTTGGAAGATTTAGAAGTCAAATTCATCAATCTTTCAGATGGAGGAATTGATTACTATACGGGTGATGGAAATTTTAGTGATACTACTAAACAAGCAATCAAGAACGTTACTGAAGCTGATGTCTGGATTATAGGAACTCCGATTTATAACTCATTTTTTAGCTCAGCATTGAAAAATCTGTTTGAATACATTGATTACAAAAAAACAGCAGGAAAAACAGCAGGATTAATTATTGTCGCATCTGGGAATAGTGGTTTTACGGATGTTCAGACTTTGCTAACTCAGCTAATGTCTTATTTCAATGTCATCACAAATCCAAGGTCTGTATTTGTTACAGCTGATACAGTAAAAGATGCCCAAATAACTAGCGAAGATGTAAAATCTAGATTAAAACAGCTAGTAGATGAAACTTTGGAGTTAGCACGAAAAGTTTCTAACGACTAGTTATCATAACCTTCTTCATGTAATGTAGTCATAATATATGCAATCTCACTAACAAATTGTTCTTCACCTGTAGTAAATGCATACTTATGAGCATCGTCCCAAAATCCACCAAGTTCAGTTGACATCATTTCAATGATTATCAAAATTATATTATAATACCAAGTTTGCCTCTTTTGCTTTACCTAAATACTCAAAAAATTTGATCAATTTCGTCCGTTTATAGTCAATTAATCGAATTTTAGCCAATCAATGGTTTACACATATCGAATAATCATCTTTTTAATCATTTTACTATATAGTTAATCATGAAAGCAAGATTTTCAACAAAATGTAGTGTTTGTGATGCATTTATAGAAAAAGGAAAAGAAATTGTGAAAAATGAAGATGAGGATTGGGTACACAAACATTGTGCAAACGAAATATTAGAAATACCGTAATTTGGTAGTTGTTAAATCGTATATAGTCCAAATCTGTTAATTTCGTTATTGTTTAAAATCAATCCATTGGAGATGGCTCTATGGACATTTAGAAGAAATGAGAATGATGTTGTAAATCTTTACAATACATTATCTCCAGTAATGCAATTAGCTACTGGTGGTGATATGCTAAATTTTGGATATTGGCATAAAGAAGACATATCACCAGTTAACGCACAGAATAGATTATGTAATAAGATTGGAGAACTTGCAGAATTAGAATCTGCAAATTCGTTACTTGACATTGGAAGTGGTTTGTCTGCACCAGCAATAATATGGGCTAAGTTATATCCCGATATTAATATCTCATGTCTAAATATTAATTATATTCAGTTACAACTTGCAAAGAAAATCGTTGAGGAAAAAACACTAAATTCCATTATTAATGGAATCAATTCTACATCTACAATGTTACCATTTTCAACAAACTCTCTGGATAGAATAATTGCGCTTGAATCTGCACAGCATTTTAAGCCGTTTCATGATTTTATTTCTGAATCATACCGTGTTCTAAAAAAAAATGGCATTCTTACATTCGCAATGCCTGTAATCAAGAATATTTCAAGCATAAAAAAACTTGGAGTTTTAGCGTTAACTTGGTCATCAGAACATTATAAGCAGGATTTTGTAGTCTCAAAAACAATCAAAAAATTTAAAATAATTAAAAAAATCGAAATCGGTCATGATGTTTTTGAACCATTATCTGATTATTACATTAAAAATAGACGCAGATTAAGAAATAACATATTAACACAATATCCATCATATGTCGAAAATTTATTATTCAAATCGTTATTGAAAATGAAAAAAACATCGCATGAAAAATTGATTGATTATTTACTAATAAAATGTATAAAGGTAAATTAGGTTATTCAATTATATTACTCTAACTTTTGTGTTGTACCATGAATCAAACTAAAGATGAACAACTACTCAATGTAGTTGAAAATATTTTAGCGTTAAATACTGCAATGCGATTTGCTTCAATTCTTGATTTAAAGGGAAACATAATTGAAGGAATTATGAAAGATCGTAAATCCTCATTGGAGTCTCAAAAACAACAGGAAAAATTTTGTAAGGATGCTGCTAAGGCACGAAAAATGCGTGAAGCATATGATAAGAAACTTGGTAAGGTTCGTTATGTACACACAGAAAGAGAAAATGTCACTCAAATCACTGTGTATATTAAAAAATATACTATTTTTATTACAATGGAGCCAGAATTATCTGTTAATAAAAAATTACAAATTATAACAAAAATTAAAAAAATGTCTTCACACCTTTGATATTAGTAATAAACCAATAAATCCTCATACTTCAAGTTGATAACAACATGGTAAAAAAACCATTAAAAATTTTAGTTGATGAAATGGATGATGGGATGGATGAAAAATTGAAGGAAATTGGATTTGATGCTTATAGTGTGAAAAAATTGCGGGCGGATGGATTAAAACTTCATGCTGACTATTCTCTAATTAAATATACAAAGGAAAACAATATGATTTTGATAACTCGTGATAAAGAAAATGGTATAGCATGCAAAGAAAACGCAATTCCATGTATTCTGCTTGACAGGGAAGAAATTTTTAAAATCGTTTTGAATAAATTAAATCAATTTTGATTTATTTGTGACTAAGACATGATTTGTCATATTTTAGGGTCTAACGTACAATCATCATCTTTTTTTTGCATTTTTTTTGCAATTAATATCGGTGTTAGTAAAAGGATTGGTATAGTGATACCAACAAACAATGTTTGAAGCTGTGTAAGTATAACTGTAAATGTAACTGCACTAGATGAGCCTATAAAAATAGCAAAAAATGTGCTTACACATGTAGGGCAAGCAATAAACAAACCAGTTGTAGCACCAATACTTGTCAAACCACCACTTCTTTTTGTTATTGATATCGCTTTTATCGCAAGTGCTGTGTTTAGGCCAACAAGATATGAAACAACTACAACAAGTACCAAGTTTATCGGAATTATTTGTAGACCAATATGCTCAGTTATATACACAATAATTGTTGGCATATATCCCGGCTCTCCGCAACATGCATTCATGTGTGCTGATGGAACAACTGCATCATAATGTTGTGAAAATATTACGTCAGGTTGATACACAATAAATCCTGCCGTTAGGGAAAAAAATATTCCATAAGCAATGAATGTTACAACAAATATTTTTCTTGATTTAGAATTCATAGTAGTTTTAGCAATAATGGTTAAAATTCCATTGGTGTTTTCTATAGCTTTTCGCTGGTGGTAACGATAAATACCATATCCAATTGTACCAAATGACATCAATAAAATAGCATAGAATCCAATTGCCAGTCTTTCAATAGCCTGCACCGAATCTGTTGTTATTGAAAAATCATCTGTATTTGAATACAGTACAAAAATTATACCGATCACAACGAAACCAATAATTATAAACGCTCTATCATTAGTTTTTGTTTTATGTTTTTCCATCTATAACAAAAATTTTTACAAACTATAATTTATGCTTATTAGAAAGCCATTTCCTTACCAAATGAGGATTTTCGTCTTGAAAATTAATGATAACCAAGAGAAGGATTATGATATAGTGAAAATCACTCATATTGGTTTTGTCGATGAATATGGCATTGAGGGGCTACTTTTGTTAAAATCTGATGATGGAAAAGAGTTTCACATGCATGCATTTTCAGGCGAAGTGGCTAAACACATATCAACCTTCCATTCTGGTGAACAATCCGTTCCTACTATTTACAAGATGCTTGAAGAAATTTGTGAAGAAAATGAAATATTCCTTGTTAAGGTGAAAATCTATGAAAGTGGTCAAGCACTTAGAGCAAATCTTTACTTTACAGGTAAAACAGATCTGGTATTAAGAAATTATCGAGCATCTGATGCAATTGCACTTGCTGTATTTTATAAAATACCAATATTGGTTAGAAAAAATCTGTTACAGGAAACAATGAAAGCCTAGGTAACAATTTTACTTAAAACGTCATCTTCATATGCTTTTTTAATTTCCATGGCAATTCTACGTCCAACACCAAAAGTTTGACCATACTGATATTTTGTATAAGGACTAGTTGTTGCAAGGATAGGATTTCCTGGAACCCTAAGTGATACATCATATACAATAATTTCCAAATCTTTTGTAATCACACTTTGTAGTGAAAATGGTCCAATAATTCCAGGCGAATATTCTTTTTTTACAGCAGCGACAAATTTGTCACCCATTGTTATTACTTTTTCAAGTAAAGATTCTCGAATACTAGCTGGTGTATGCCCAACTTCAATATTTTGTATATCAATATCTAATTCTAATTGCTGCTTTGCGGGAAGAGCATTATAGTCATGTATGTTTGTTTGAAGCCGTCTTTCTATTCCAAGAAAGTCAACATTTTTCGAAATTGGGGTATGGAAGTAATTAAAATTAAGATACGTTCCTATGGCAAGCTGTTCTATAACTGCATTTTTTAAGTCATTTTTTGAGATTATACCCTGTTTAATTTTACTCTCAGATTTTTTCTTATAATCAGAAAATGATGATACAGTAAAAAACGCTCTTTCCAATCTACGTTTTTTTTCTTGTACTTTTACTATCGCAGGTTTGTTAATGTCTTTTGGATTTTTAAAAATTTTTGGGTATTTTATCCCGGCTTTTTTTAGTAGATAGTATTGATTTTTTTTATTGTTACGCTCCTCAGCCTGAAATAGTGCTCTATTACCAAATATTGGGACTTTCAGTGAATTTTCAATCACATTGTAACCAAGATATGCGGTCAAGGATCGATGTGGAACAATTATTGTATTAGTATCCCTTAACATTTTTTGATTTTTTGTTGATGACATTTCATTAAATTTTTTTAAGATCTTAATTTCGTCGGCAATTCTATCAAATCGTTGATAAGGTGTTTCTCTGCCTTTCTGGCAAAAAACAATCGTGTCTAATCCTTCATCCTTTGCACCATCCATTATTTCTAGTGCAGAATGGCTTCCAAGAACTGCGATTCTAAGATCATCATAACCGTTAACAATTTTTTGAATCTCAGGTCTTCTAATCACATTTTAATTATATTGTAGCCATAATATGAAGTTGAGTATATTTTTAGCCAACACATTTCTAAAATATAACATGAATATTGAAATGATTCTTGTAGGATTGATTTTATTTTCAGGTATGGCTGCTGCCGGAGTAAAAATTTGGCTTAACAAGCGTAAAGAAAAAGAAACAGACATGCTCGATTCTAATATTTAATCGCTTATTACATATTCATTAAAATTATCTGATATTCAAGTGAATGTATGAAATTAGTGGTTGGAATAACTGGCAGTACTGGTGTTATTTATGGAATTAGATTACTTGAGATACTCAAAAATTTAAACATTGAAACCCATCTGATAATGTCGGAATGGGCTCAAAAATGCATTTCAATGGAAACTGATCATGATATTAATTATGTAAAATC
>ARWO01000003.1 GCA_000402075.1 Thaumarchaeota archaeon SCGC AAA007-O23 | reverse complement strand
GCATCAGTATCATGTTTCAAATTAGATGATTTCTTTACACCTGATTTTGGTTGTTTGTATCTAGAGAGATACTGTTTTTCGTATTCTCTTATTTCGTTTTGTTTTGTTTTACGTTTTGCATTAACGTATTGACCGAGAGTTAATGTGCCTAAATCAGTATCATGTTTCAAATTAGATGATTTCTTTACACCTGATTTTGGTTGTTTGTATCTAGAGAGATATTTCTGCTCGTATTTCTTTCGTTCTTTCTTCATGTCACGTTTTGGTTTTGGTATTTCTGGTTTGTATAAATCAGAACTTGCTTTTTTCTTTTGTATTTTTGGCTGCTTGTATCGTGAAAGATACTTCTGCTCGTATTTCTTGCGTTCTTTCTTCATGTCACGTTTTGGTTTTGGTATTTCCGGTTTGTATAAACTAGAACTTGCTTTTTTCTTTTGTATTTTTGGCTGTTTGTATCGTGAAAGATATTGTTTCTCATATTTGCTTATCTCGTCTTGCTTTGCCTTGCGCTTTGCGTTGACATATTGTCGAAGAGTTAACGTGCCTGCATCAGTATCATGTTTCAAATTAGATGATTTCTTCACACCTGATTTTGGTTGTTTGTATCTAGAGAGATACTGTTTTTCGTATTCTCTTATTTCGTTTTGTTTTGTTTTACGTTTTGCATTAACGTATTGGCCAAGAGTTAATGTGCCTAAATCAGAATCGTGTTTCAAATCAGATGATTTGGTTGGTTTCTTTCGTTTTGCTGGGCTCTTTACCTTTTTTACTTTTCTAGTTTTTCTTCTAGTTTTACTAGCAATTTTCCTAGTTTTACTAGCAGTCTTTCTAGTTTTTCGAGATCTCTTAACTGCCAATTTTAATTTCTTTAAAGTTGGATACTAAATAACTATTATCTAAATTTGGTATTTCTAATAACCGCTGTCTAGATTTCTCTTTCAATAATATTTATTTAGATCGAATTATTTTTTTTTCTTTGGCTTTGTTTTTCGCTGCTTTAGATGTCGAGCAAGATATTTCTGCTCGTATTCCTTGCGTTCTTTCTTCATGTCACGTTTTGGTTTTGATATTTCCGGTTTGTATAAATCAGAACTTGCCACTTTCTTCTTTGGCTTTGCTTTTCGTTGTTTACTATATCGTACAAGATACTGTTTTTCGTATTCTGCTCGTTCTGCTCGTAATTTCTTCAGTGCCGTTGTTTTTGTTGAAATTGTAAATTTTCCTAGATCATCAGATTCTGTCAAGGATTTTGATTTCTTTATACTTGCTTTTGATTCTTTGTATTTAGAAATATACTTCTTTTCGTATTCTGTTCGTTCTGTTTTAATTTCATGTCGTTTTTTATCAACAAATGCTCGGAGATTTAATCTTCCTGAAATCAAATCGTGATCAAGGTTTTTACTAGATGATCGTTTTGGTTCAGCTTTCAGTTTTTTCATATATCGCAAAATATATTTCTCTTCATAATCCTTTCGCTTTGCTAGATATTCACTTCGCTTGGCAATAGTATGTTTTCTAAGATTTAATCTTCCTAAATCATCAGATTTTAAATTCAATGGTTTACGTAGGTTTGCTTTTGGCTGTTTATACCGTGAAAGATACTTCTGCTCGTATTTCTTTCGTTCTTTCTTCATGTCACGTTTTGGTTTTGGTATTTCTGGTTTGTATAAACTAGAACTTGCTTTTTTCTTTTGTATTTTTGGCTGCTTGTATCGTGAAAGATATTGTTTCTCATATTTGCTTATCTCGTTTTGTTTTGCCTTGCGCTTTGCATTGACGTATTGACTGAGAGTTAACCTGCCTAGATCAACATCATGTTGCATCCAGGATGTTGATTTCTTTACTCCAGACTTTGGCTGTTTGTATCGTGAAAGATATTTCTGCTCGTATTTCTTTCGTTCTTTCTTCATGTCACGTTTTGGTTTTGGTATTTCCGGTTTGTATAAACTAGAACTTACTTTTTTCTTTTGTATTTTTGGCTGCTTGTATCGTGAAAGATATTGTTTCTCATATTTGCTTATCTCGTCTTGCTTTGCCTTGCGCTTTGCATTAACGTATTGTCGAAGAGTTAATGCACCTGCATCAATATCATGCTTAAGATTAGATAATTTCTTTACTCCAGACTTTGGCTGTTTATACCGTGAAAGATATTTCTGTTCGTATTTCTTTCGTTCTTTCTTCATGTCACGTTTTGGTTTTGGTATTTCTGGTTTGTATAAACTAGAACTTGCTTTTTTCTTTTGTATTTTTGGTTCAGCATATCTATCTACGTACTTCTGTTCATATGCTAATCGTGCTTCTTGTAATTCCTCCCGTTTAGTAACAGCATGTTTTCGAAGATTTAATTTTCCTAGATCATCATCAGACTCCGTACTTACTCCAAGCTCAACACGAAAATCATCAGATGATTCTTCAGGTTTATTTTTTTCTAGTCTTGCAATATAACTAGCCTCATATTCTTTCAGATCTTTTTCTCGCTGATCTTGATCTGTTGATGTATATCTAACAAGTTCTAGAAAGTTAATTTTTTTCTGTTTAACTACTTCCGTGCTTGAAGTATTTGCATCATATCCCTTTGGCAATACATCCTTTGGTTTTTCTGTTTGATCTGACAACGCTAATTATTTTAAAATTAAATGCTAATAAAGTATTATTCCTCGTCTGTACTATCTACATTTGTTTGTGACTGCTTTTCTAACCTAGCCAAGTACCTCTTCTCATATTTTTCTAATTCTGACGCTGACTTTGGTTTTTTTGATTGTACTCTACGTGGTATTGATACTTTTTTCGTTTCCTCCTTTGTCGGTTCTTTTTCTAATCTAGATAGATATTGTTTCTCATACTGTTCTAGTTTCTGTGATTTACCTGTAGAACTAGAGCGTGATACACTTTTTGTTTTTGGTTCAGCATTGTTTACGAAAACATAATTCATAATCACACCAGCAATTATTCCTCCTACAATGGGTGCAAGCCAATAAAGCCAATGAAGTTCCCAAAATCCTGATACAACCGCAGGACCAAATGTTCTTGCAGGGTTCATAGACGCACCGGTTAATGGTACACCTACTATGTGAAGTAAAAATACCATTCCCCCAATTGAAATTCCATGTATTCCTGCAGGAGCTTTTTTGTGAACAGCTGTAAGGAAGATGACTGTAACAAGGAAGAATGTTAAAATTATTTCTACTGTGATGCCTGCCATTATACTACTGTTCAATAGTTCGCTAGGTCCACCCTGTGTACCAAAGTTTACTTTAGCACCAAGCTCTGGCAAAATAGCTTTAAGTGAGAACGCAGCAATAACTGCACCAATTAATTGGAAAATTATGTAACCAATTCCATCACCGACACTAATTTTTTTTGTGATCATCATTGGTATAGTCACAGCTGGATTGATATGTGCTCCAGATATATGACCAAATGCATATACCATTAAGCCAACCGCAGCACCATGAGCCAAAGCAATCATAATAATTGATTCTATTGATAAGCCATCACCAAAAGCTACAACAGACAATATTATAGCAAGAGGTCCAAAGAACACTAACGCATATGTTCCTATAGCTTCTGCAAACCAATTACGAGGATTAACCAATGAAGTCAACCATTTTCAAGTTCCATTTAAAACATTCGAATTTTTTACGGTGATATAAAATAATTAATAGGGAATTTTAAACATGAAATGATATGATTGCAGAAAATTCATCCTTGCCAAAATTTGAGCTAAGTGATGCAAATGGGAGTATTGTTAAATCAAGTAACCTTAAAGGGAAAAAATGCGTAATCTATTTTTATCCTAAGGACTTTACTCCAGGCTGCACTATTGAAGCAGATGAATTCTCCAAAGATTACAAAAAATTTCAGAAAGCTGGCATTGAAATTGTTGGTATAAGTAAGGACGATGTGGAATCTCATAAAAAATTTTGTGATAAAATGAAAATTCCCTACATCTTACTTGCAGATACTAAGACAACAGTTTCAAAATTATTTGGTGTTTGGGGCAAAAAGAAGTTCATGGGAAGAGAGTATATGGGTATTAATCGAAGCACGTTCTTAGTCAATGAAAATGGAAAGATCTTTAAGGTTTTTGAGAAAGTGAAGGCAAAAGGTCATTCGAAGGAAGTTTTAGAATATTATGACTAATCCAATTCGTAAATATTATGTTGTACCGATTGTAATTGCTATTGTTTCTATCATAATCTTTAGTCAGATTTGAATAATTATGAAAAGATCACCCTCAAAAAGATTTTATTGTTAGCGAATGTGTTTGGAATGTAGTTAATAGTAATAGTTGTTTTATGACCTTAATTTTTAAGATAAGAGTATGTCTGTACAGTGCTGATGATTAAGACGATTTGCTCTGATTGTTGATGAAAATTGGCAAGCTTATGAAGCACTCAGAATATTTAGAAACATACGCAACCGTAAAGTAAAAAATAAAAGAAAAATATTTGTCTAGAAACCTTTTGGCATTGCGCCTTTCTTAGAGGCTGTAGATGTTTGTGACTGTTGCTTAGCCTCCTTTTTCTTTGCCTTCTCTTCCTGTTCTTTTGCATGTCTTACGATATACTCTTTCTCAAAATCATCGAATGATTGATCTTTGGCACTTTTTTGTGGTGGAGGTGGTGGTGAAGATGTATCTGCAGGTTTTGGTGGTGGAGGTGCTTTTTGTGTTGAAGATGTACTAGTACCAGTTCCTGGTGTAAGGAAAGTCTTGTCTCGTGGATGATATGCTAGTCTTTGTCTTGTTGCAAAATACTTGTTACCTGGTTGTGTATAACCCGTTAACACTTTTTTCTGATCATTCCAATTAGCTGATGGAACATCAGGTGCATCTCGTACGTGAAGGCTAGCGAAATATCTATCACTTGGAGCAGTATAACCTGTTATCACTGCTTTTCGATCATTCCAATTTTTAATTCCAACTGACTTCCATTGTTCGTAAACTAGCACTGGTGGTGCTTCCTCCTTTGGTTTTGGTGGTGGTGGAGGTGGAGGTGGAGTTGTCTCTGCAGGTTTTGGTGGTGGTGGAGGTGGTGTTATTTCTGCAGGTTTTGGTTCCTCTTTGGAAAGATCTTTTAATTTTTTCTCTAAATCAGCAATTTTTGATTTAATGGCTTTCTTTCTTCTCTTAGCAGGCTTCTTTTTTGCCTTTCGAGTTACTTTTCTGGCTTTTCTCTTAGTTGTTTTTCTTTTAGTTGTTTTTCTAGTAGTTTTTCTTCTAGCAGTTTTTCTTTTAGTTGTTTTTCTAGCAGTTTTTCTTTTAGTTGTTTTTCTAGCAGTTTTTCTTTTAGTTGTTTTTCTGGTTTTTCGAGATCTCTTAACTGCCATATGGATTCAATAAATTACATGTGCTTTATTTAGATTGTGCTTATAATCAGAGCATAATTTGATCGAATTTTTATAAAATGTATTATTATTATATGGCATGGATGATTTTGATAAAGATTTTCCAGATTTTGATTGGAAAAATACGCCTGCGTATAAGCATCCTGGTGGAAAAGACTGTCCTTGCCCCAAGCATGAATATGTCAGGGAACAAGTCAAATTTACGAAACAAGTAAATGAAACTGGAAAAGATGCTCGTGTTACTCTAAAATTTTGTCCCGAACACTACAATGTTTACATGAATGAAGTAATACCTGCAATGCCAATGAAATACAAAATACTGACAAAAATTGCATTAAAAATCGGTGCAATCAAAGTTGTTGTACTAAAACACATGCAATCAGATTTGTGTTTTTATTGTAGATTTGGTTCAGGTGGTCATGGTAAAAAAAGTGAACTTCCTCCTATGCCTTAATTTTAAGTAAAACTACGTTGGGCC
This sequence comes from Thaumarchaeota archaeon SCGC AAA007-O23, assembly GCA_000402075.1. GTDB lineage: Archaea > Thermoproteota > Nitrososphaeria > Nitrososphaerales > Nitrosopumilaceae > Nitrosopelagicus. The sequence goes on along the minus strand of ARWO01000003.1, from coordinate 15,690 downwards.
CAACAATATTTTTGGCTTATTTGGAGTATCATGATGACATTTCTTTCCACATAAAGGACAAGTTTTTCGATTTAAGAAAATGCACTGGCAGATGTGAGATTTGAAATAACTTTCTGAAATTTTTGTAAATTCTCCAGTACCATTACAAAAAGGACATGAAGAATTTAATAATTCTATCTTGCCTTTGCCCTTACATACGGCACATTTTTTCTTGTTATCCATAAGGAATTTGCCAATTCAAAGTAATTAAAACACACACATTAAGAATTTTTTCAAACACGCCAACTAGGACAAATCGAGTTAAGCTTATACTATATTCCCAAACACAAATGTCGTGCCTATTGATGACATTAGACAATTTACAGAGGAGTTGGAAAAAGCTGGTCAATTAAAGCGGATAAAAACAGAGGTAGATACAAACTTAGAGATTGCTGAGATTTTGAGGAGAGTATCTTATACAAATGGTCCAGCCATTCTATTTGAAAATGCTAAAGGGTATGAAATACCAGTTTTAGGAAATGCGTTTGGTTCAATAAAAAGACTTGAGATTGGACTTGAAACAACAGAGTTTTCTGAGATTGGACAGAGAATTGCTGACATGACAAAGATGGAAATTCCTGCTGGAATTTTTAATAAAATTAGAAAATTACCGGAGCTATCTAAAATGAGTGAATCATTTCCAAAATTAGAAAAAAGTGGCCCTGTCACTGAAATAGTAAATGAATCACCCTCGTTTGATAAAATTCCAATTTTAAAGTCATGGCCAAAAGATGCTGGAAAATTTATTACATTTGGACTTGTTGCTACAAAACATCCTGAGACAGGTGTAAGAAATTTAGGTGTTTATAGAATCCAAATTATTGATAACACACATGCATTAATGCATTGGCAAAAACACAAACGTGGTGCAGCACATTATGACATATCAAAAGAAAAAGACAAGAAGATTGATGCTGCAATAATCATAGGTGGAGAACCAGCAACTGTTTTTTCTGCGATAGCTCCTGTCCCAGAGGGACTTGACAAATATCTTTTTGCCGGCATTACTAGAAAAAAAGGAATTAGGACTGTAAAATGCAAGACAGTGGATCTTGAAGTTCCTGCGAATGCTGAGATGGTGTTAGAAGGATATGTGGACTCCACTGATATTAGAAATGAGGGACCGTTTGGTGACCATACAGGTTTTTACACACCAGAAGAACCATTCCCAACATTTACGCTTACAGGAATAATGCAAAGGAAAAATCCTATTTATCTAACAACTGTTGTAGGTAAGCCAATCTTAGAAGATGCATATATTGGAAAAGTTATTGAGCGCTCATTTTTACCACTGATAAGAATGCTACAACCAGAAGTGATTGATTTTAGCATGCCATCTGCAGGTTGGTTCCAAGGACTAGCAATTGTATCAATAAAAAAACGCTATCCTGGTCAGGCAAAAAAAGTTATGATGGGATTATGGGGCATGGGTCAATTGGCATTAACTAAGATAATCATAGTGGTTGATCATGATGTGAATGTGCATGATATGAATGAAATAATTTGGGCAGTTACAACTAAAACTGATGCTGCACGTGATACAATTATCATAGACAACGCACCTACAGATACTTTAGACCCTGCATCACCTAGAGTTAATTTGGGTTCAAAATTAGGAATCGATGCTACGCAAAAGACCAAGGAAGAAGGCTTTGAACGAGAGATTCAAGAAGAGGTTAAGGTTGATGTTGATACAAAGAAAATGGTTGACTCGAAGTGGTCAAGCTATGGATTTTAATGCATGCAGACAGTTTGATAAAAATTATCTCTTTCTTCTGCCTTATATCCAATCTGATGAATGGCATTAATAATTTTTTTATCAGTCAGTTCTGTAGAACGAGATCCAGTACATGATACAACTTCTTCCCCAATTAGTGTCCCACCAAAGTCATCAGCACCATACTGTAGTGCTAACTGTGCCATTCCAACTCCATTTGTTAGCCACGATGATTGAATGTGTGGAATCAGACCATCAAATACAAGCCTGGATATAGCAATCATCTTTAGAAGTTGTACCCCACCAGCACTGAAATTGATTACCCCTTCTTTTTGCATCAGAGTGTTATTTGGTTCAAAACTCCAAGGAATGAATGCCATAAAAACACCTGTCTTTTTTTGTAATTCTACAATTTTTCTAAAGTGTTCAGCAATATCCTGATTTGATTCAACATGACCATACATCATAGTAGCAGATGCTGGAATTCCAAGGCTATGTGCTTCTTCTATAATGCGTAGCCATTCATCACTCGTAATTTTTTTTGGGCTGATAATCTCTTTCACATTATCAGTTAAAATTTCAGCGCCAGCACCTGGTAAAGATTGTAATCCTGCATCTTTTAGCCTAGATAAAATTTCTTTTGTTGATGACTTTTCAACCTTAGCAATTGTGTCTATTTCGGATGTTGATAATCCATGAACACCAACTTGCGGAAATTTTTTTCTAATCATTCTGAATGAATCTTCGTAATATTCAATGCCAAGATCAGGGTTATGTCCACCCTGAATCAATACTTGTCTTATTTTGAACAAATCATATGCAGTTTTAACACGTGATTCAATTTCATCTAAAGTTAATGTGTAAGATTCATCGTGGTTAGGTGGTCTGTAAAATGCACAAAATTTACAGTCAGTGATACACACATTGGTATAGTTGAGAATTATATTATTTACAAAAGATGCTTTTTTGCCAAATTCATTACGCGTCAAAGTCCCAGCTACAAAGCCCATCATAGATACATTATCCGAGTCAAGTAACCTGATGTAATCATCGTATTCTGGTCGTACCCCCTGAAGAGAGTTTTCAAGTATGTCTTTAATTTCAGAGTCATTAATTTGATTAGTGATTTGACTCAATGCAATTGTGATGTTTTTCAGTCGCTATTTAATTCTTAAAAATTGGACTATGTTACTATAATTTTTAAGTAGCATACGAAAATTATACCATCTATGACAAATGGAACCGAGATTAGATTAAATAGAATCTTAAGAAAAGGAAGAATGCTTTGCATTCCAATGGATCATGGTATTTCAAATGGTCCTATTGAAGGTCTTGAAAAACCACATTCCATGATTTACAAATGTGAAAGTCATGGAATTACTTGCGTTATAATTAACAAAGGTATCATCAAAACACTGCCAAGGCCACCCAAAGTGGGTATCTTGGCTCATTTTTCTGCAAGCACATCACTCTCTACTGCACCAAACAGGAAAATGCTTACTGGTTCTGTTAAAGAGGCGCTAAGACTTGGTGCTGATGGTGTATCTTTGCACATAAACATTGGTGGAAAGGAGGAACCTGAAATGCTTGCTGACTTGGGAATGATTTCTGAACAATGTCACGAATGGAATGTTCCACTGTTAGCAATGATGTATCCTAGAGGTGAAAATATTAAAAATCCACACGATCCTGAAGTTGTAGCACATACCGCAAGAATCGGCGCTGAATGTGGTGCTGATATTGTTAAAACGTTATACACCGGAGATATAGATTCATTTTCAAAAGTTGTTGATAGTGTCCCTGTACCGCTTGTTATTGCTGGTGGTCCAAAGGCTGAAACAGATATGGATGTTTTACAAATGACAGAAGATGCTATGAAAGCTGGTGCTAAGGGAGTAACTTATGGAAGAAACATATTTGCGCATAATTCGCCTGAAAAAATTGTAGAGGCTCTTGCAGGAATAATATTCAAAAACCAAACAGCAAAGGAAGTGGCTAGTATAATTGGCAATTAATAAACAATTAATCATTCAACCAAAAGTTGCCAAGAATCATCTTGCAAAGTTTGTTAAAAATTTGGAAGATGAAGGTATTAGGACAGTTTTTGTAGATCCAAAAAGTTTAGGCAAGACGAAAATACAAACAGTTTTTGCGTCGCAAAATGCTGATTACGTAATTTTGGATAAACCCATAATTAAAAAACTCAAAGGAAAGAAGATTGGAAGAAAGTTTAATGTCTCATCAAATAAAGACATTGAAAATGTTCTTGATTCTGCAAGAAAGGGATTAGATTTTGTTATAATTGAAGTGAAAGACTGGAAGATAATTCCACTAGAAAATATTATTGCAAAACTTCACAAAATACATACTAAAATTTTTTCTGTTGCAAGAAATGCAAAAGAGGCAAGAAAAATGTTTTCCATTTTAGATGTTGGTGTGGATGGTGTGATTTTCAATACAGGTTCGATGAATGAAGTTAGACAGGCATTAGTATATTTAGGCTCAAAAAGCTTTGAACTCAGCTCTGCGAAAATAATAGATATTCAAGAAGTTGGAGATGGCGAAAGAGTGTGTGTTGACACAGCATCCATGCTGAATAGAGGTGAAGGTATGTTGGTTGGAAATAGAGCAAACTTTTTGTTTTTAGTTCATAACGAATCAGTTGGTTCTTCATTTACTTCACCCAGACCATTTAGAGTTAATGCTGGTGCAGTACATTGCTACACTCTAGCACCTGATGGTACTACAAAATATCTATCTGAATTAGAAACTGGTGTGGAGATACTAGTTCTTGATTCTAAAGGAAAGGCAAGACGTGCTGCAATAGGCAGATGCAAAATAGAAAAAAGACCAATGCTTATGATTAAAGCCAAAGTTGGGGATGAAATAGGTGGTATTATAGCTCAAGATGCGGAGACGATTCGTTTTGTAAAACCTAATGGACAGTTAGTATCCGTGACACATCTAAAAAAAGGTGATTCAGTGATAGTACATTCAAAGGCAGCGACTGGAAGACATTTTGGAATGGAAGTGTCTGATGAATATATTTTAGAGAAATAGGAAAAATGACATACAAGACATGTGTTAGTATTGCTGAAAAAACTCCAAAAAAACTAAAACAGACACTTACAAAAGCATTAAAAAAATCAGATTACGCTGAAATCAGATTTGATTTTTTAAATCCAAACTCAGTACCTGAAGTATTACATCTAATAAGGAAAGATTTGAGAAGATGTGTTAGTACGTTGAGACCAGTTCGTGAGGGCGGAAAATTTTCTGACAGTGAAAAAAATAGGGTTTCTATTATCAAATTAATTGCTGAATATGATCCCTTTTTGCTTGATATAGAATATGACACACTAAGAAAAAATAAGAACTTACAGCGTTACCTGAAGAGTGCTGGTACACGCACTCTTGTTTCTTGGCATAATTTCAAACAAACACCTGATATTTCTATCTTGAAAAAGAGATTATTAGAAATGAAAAAATTTTCAAATAATATCAAAATAGTTACAATGGCAAAATCAATTAACGATGGATCACGAATATTATCATTATACAATAACAGTAAGAATGTAAAACTGATTGCGTTTTCAATGGGAAATTTTGGAAAGATGTCACGTTTACTTTGCCTACTTTTGGGAAGTCCATATACGTATGTGTCATTGGGTAAACCAATCGCGCCGGGACAATTTAGCTTGGATGAGGTTAAATCAATCTTTACAATAAGAAAGTAGATGACTAGTACATATGCCGTGATAGGAGATCCAATAGATCATTCTCTATCTCCAAATATACACAATGCTGCCTTTCGCCACTTAGAATTAGACCATACCTACATTGCATACAAAATACCTGTTGGAGAGCTATCTGCGGGAATAGATGCGCTAAAGGCAATAAAAATTGCTGGATTTAATGTCACAATTCCTCATAAAATTGAAATGATGAAGTTTTTGGATGAGATGGACACAACATGCAAAGTAATTGGAGCAGTAAATACAGTATCAAATGATAATGGAAGGCTTAAGGGCTATAACACAGACATGATAGGATTTCTAGATCCTATAAAAAAAGAAATCTAACAATAAAAAATTCTCAAGTAATGCTTTTGGGTGCGGGTGGAGCTGCAAGAGCAATCGTAACAGCTATGGTTAAAGAAAAAGCAAGTAAAATTACAATTGTAAATAGAACTATGGAAAATGCAAATAAATTAGCAGAGTTTACAAAAAAAATTGGAGGTAATGTTGACATAGTTTCATTACAAGAAGCCAATGAATTAATTTCAGATCATAAATTTATTATAAATTCAACTTCTATAGGTATGAAAAATGAACCTAGCCCTATCTTGACTGAGAATATAGATGAAAACTCAATTGTTTACGATATTGTTTATCAGCCAATAAATACAGATCTTATTAAAAAATCAAAAGAAAACGGTGCAACTATAATTTATGGTTATGAAATGCTTTTGAGTCAGGCTGCGTGTTCGTTTGAAATTTGGCATAAGACGGAAGCTCCATATGATGTTATGAAAAAAGCATTACTTGGAGGAGTTTAATGACAGTAGTAAAAGCAACTATTCACGGTGCAATTTCTATAGTAAACGCAATCGCAACAGGTAAAGGTGCAACACTTGGTATTTCAAAAAAAGTTGATGTTGAAATGGAAACAGCGTATGGTAATGGTATAGAAATTGAAATCCAAAATAAACCAATGAAGTCACGTTTAATCAATAGAGTTATTCAAAAAATTGTTCCAAAAAATGACCTCTCTAAAACTAAATTGAAAGTTTCATTGGATTCAGAAATTCCAACAGGATATGGATTAAAAAGTTCAAGTGCAATTTCCACAGCAGTAGCAATGACATGTGCAAAATTATTCAAGCCTACTATGAGTGATTTTGAAATATTAAATGCAGGTGTTGATGCATCTATTGAAACCAAAGTTAGTTTGACTGGTGCATATGATGATGCATGTGCATGTTATTATGGTGGATTTGTTGTCACCAACAACTATATGAAAAAAATAATACATTCTGAAAAATGTCTTAATCGTGTATCTGCCGTAATTTTTATACCTAAATCAAGAAAAAGGGGAAATATTAGAAAACTTAAGGCGTCAAGTAGTGATTTTGAACACGCTTGGAATCTTGCAAAAAAATCTGATTATTGGAATGCCATGATTCTAAATGGTCTAGCAACATCTTCCATACTAAGCTCAGAACCAAAAATTATTCCAAAATTAATTGAGAGTGGGGCATTAGGTGCATCAGTTTCTGGTAATGGCCCTTCAATAGCTGCTATTGTTAAAAATGATTCCATATCAAAGATAAAGAGAGTATTTTCTTCACTTGATGGTAATACTACTGTATCTCAAATAAATAACAAAAAGGCTGAAGTGCATGAAATGTAGAGTAGAAAAATCTGAGATTGATGGAGATATAGAATGCCCTGCTAACAAAAGTTATACACATAGAGCAATTTTTCTAGCATCATTAGCCATTGACAAAAGTATTATCAAAAATATTTTGAGATCAGGCGATACTAATGCCACAATTAACGCTTGCAAAAACTTTGGAGTGGAAATAAAAGATGTAGGAAACGATATAACAGTAACCAGCGCAAGTGTACTAAAACTACAAAGCAATACCATAGATGCTGCTAATTCTGGAACAACCATTAGGATTGCAACTGCGATTTCAGCCTTAGCAAATGACAAAATAGTTTTAACAGGAGATTCAAGCCTCAAAAAACGACCAATGCAACCATTACTTGATGCTCTAGAATCACTAGGAGCTAAATGTAGTTCTTCCAATGGCAATCCACCTATATCAGTTTCAGGGGAAATAAAGGGAGGGGAAGTTAAAATTCCTGGAGATGTTTCAAGCCAGTTCATTTCAGCTTTAATGATTACTGCTCCAAAATTAGAAAATGGTCTCATACTAAACATTCAGGGAAAATTAGTATCAAAGCCTTACATTGATGCAACGATTACCATGATGAAGAAATTTGGTGTTGAAGTTGAAACTAAAACTCCATATAAAAAATACATTATACCAGAACAAAATTACAAAGCCACAACTGTGACAATACCGTCTGATTTTTCTAGCCTTGCGCTATTACTATCAGCAGCTGTATTGCTTGGTGAAAACCTTACGATACAAGTATCTACAGGATCTATGCCACAAGCAGATGAGGCAATCATTGATATTTTAGAAATTATGGGAGTAGTAATTACGTTAGATAAGAATACAATAAAAATAAAATCTCCAGAAAAACTTGATGGTGGAAAATTTGATTTAAGCGATTCTCCAGATCTTATTCCTGCAATTGCAATACTTGCTTTGAAAACATCAAAGCCAATTGAGATTTTCAATGTTGAACATGCAAGATACAAAGAAACAGATAGAATTGCCATGATTGCACGAGAACTTACTAAATTAGGAATTAAGGTTGTAGAAAAAAAAGACGGATTAATACTGAACAACTCGGATAACTTGACTGGTGCTGATCTAAATTCTGAAAATGATCATAGATTATTCATGGCATTTTGCATAGCTGGTATGTATGTTGGCAATTGTACTATATCGGATCCAGAATCTGTGGATATTTCATATCCAGATTTCATTTCTGAAATGAAAAGAATTGGTTGTAAAATTTTTCTTGATTGATAGGAAATTACTTGCCAAAAAAATCGTAGAGTTATATTTATCTTAAATAATATTATATTGTTGGCAGGAAGTTCAATTGGACGTAATTTAGTCTTAACAAGTTTTGGTGAAAGCCATGGCAAATGTGTGGGCGCAGTACTTGATGGCTGTCCTGCAGGCCTGGAATTAAATGAAAAAGATATACAAAAAATGCTTGATTTAAGGAGACCTGGTCAATCACTGGTCTCAACGCAAAGAAAAGAGGGCGATGTTGTAGATATTCTTTCTGGCGTGTTTAGGGGATACACCACAGGCGCACCAATTACAACGATCATTTGGAACAAAGATCATGACTCGAGAAGTTATGCTAAATTAAAAACTACAATGAGACCTGGTCACTCTGACTATCCTGCTTTTGTAAAATACAAAAAGTTCAATGATCATCGTGGCGGTGGTAGATTTTCCGGAAGATTGACTGCTACATATGTGATGGGTGGTGCAATTGCAAGAAAGTTGCTTAAAGCCACACTTGGCGTTGAAACAAACGCATACACATGTAAAATTGGAAAGATAGGGATGAAAAATCAGGCTACTAGACAATCACTCAAATCAATATATACAAACGAAGTCAGGTGCCCTGAAAAGGCAATCGCAGGAAGAATGAAAAAATCAATACTTGACGCCAGAAAAAATGGCGATTCGTTGGGCGGTGTTATTGAATCCATAACAAACAACATTCCTATTGGGTTAGGAGAGCCAATTTTTAGTTCGCTAGAATCAGAACTCAGTAAAGCCATTTATTCAATACCTGCTGTTAAAGGGGTTGAATTTGGTTCTGGATTTTCAGGATCTGAGAAACATGGTTCACAGAATAATGATTCATACACATTCCGTAATGGCAAGGTGATTACTAAGACAAACAATGCCGGTGGAATTTTAGGCGGCATATCAAATGGAATGCCAATTGTAATGCGAGTTGCCTTCAAGCCAGCTTCATCAATAGGCAAGATTCAGGAAACGGTTGATCTCAAAACTAAGAAAAATACAAAATTAAGAGTAGAAGGCAGACATGACCCATGCGTAGTGCCACGAGCACCTCCTGTTGTTGATTCCATAGTATCGCTAGTAATTGCGGACCAAGCATTGCAAGGCGGTTTCATAAAACCAGTTATCTAAAATGTCAGATATAGAGGAACATCGTAAGAAAATTGAAGAGATAACGCTTGAGATGATCAAGCTGTTAAAGATAAGAACGGACATTGCCAAACAGATAGGCGATGCCAAAGCAAATCTTGGCATGACTGTAACAGACGAGGAAAGAGAGGATGCGTTACGAACTCAGGTTACCAAGTTATGCAAGGAAATCGACTTGGATCAATCAACTGCATTAAAATTTCTCAATTTACTGCTTAACGAATCTGTAAAGGTACAATCTGACGGCAAGCAAACACATCTTTCAGTATTTTTGAAAGCAAAAGCGCTTGAGGAAGAGGGCAAAAAAATAATCCACCTTGAAGTTGGAGAACCAGATTTCAAGCCACCGGAAGAGGTGAAAACTGCGCTTGCAGAAGTATACGACAAAGGATACGGAAAGTATGGTCCTGCAAAGGGGATTACAGAATTGAGGGACGAAATATCGTTGCATGAGGATAAGTTACTATTGGGACTTGGATCAGGAGCAGAAATAAAAGTTGAGAACATAATGGTTTGTCCGGGTGCAAGATTCGCAGTTTACTTGGCGATAAGTACACTGCTAAATCCTGGTGATGAAATAATTGTAATAGAACCATCATGGCCAGCATACAAAGACTGCGCATTAAATGCCGGTATCAAAGTCAGAACAATAAAAACAACGTTAGAAACAAAATGGGAGCCATCTATTGACCAAATCAACAATGCGATAAATGAAAATACAAAAATGATTGTACTAAACTACCCAAATAATCCAACAGGGAAATATTTTCCAGAAAAGATTCAAGACAGTATTATTGAAATAGCAAAGAAACATGATCTCTATGTACTAAGTGACGAAATATACGCTGAATTTGCGGAACACACGAAAATACCAACGTCAGGTGTTTCGTTTAAGTCTGTTTTGGAATATAATTATAAAAAATCAATAATCACAAAATCATTTTCTAAATCTTATGCTATGACTGGCTATAGGATTGGGTGGGTAGTTGCAGAACCATCCATTATAGATAAAATATCAAAGCTGCAAGCACTCAGTCTAACAAATGTATCAGAACCAATTCAATATGTTGCATTACAAGCCATTAAGACAGAGGAAGCGGTTGCTGAGAATTCAAGAATTATAAAATCAAGATTAGACACGCTGGTTAAAATCGCAAAAGATATCGGTCTGGAATTCATCGAACCTGATGGAGCCATGTACCTATTTGCTAAAACGAAACACAAGGATTTTGATGCGACAAAATTTTCAGAAAAACTGTTAGAACATGGTGTTGCCATAGCCCCAGGCGAGGGATTTGGAGATTATAAGGAATTTTTTAGGATAACGGCAATCGATGAAACTAGGTTAAAGGAAGGTATGATAATATTAGATACCGTATTGAAGGAATCGTATGAATAAAGAAATTGCAATCATTGGCGTAAACGGCAAAATGGGCAAATGGTTTGCAGAGTATTTTCATAAAATGGGTTTCAAGGTCAAGGGATTTGACACAAATAATGAAATAAAAGAAAAATTTATCATTAAAGCAAATTCTCTGGTTGGTGCCATATTACAAATGGATTATGTTCTTTTATGCACACCTACAAAAAATACCCCTGAAATCATTAGATTAATTGCTAAAGAAATGAAACGTGGTTCATATCTAATAGAAATATCTTCACAAAAATCTAAAACTGCTCTAACACTTTTAAAAACACCATCTAAAGTTAACCCTATTTGTATTCACCCAATGTTTGGACCAGGTACAAAAAAGATTGATGGTAAGAACATAATCATAGTACCGATTAAGGACGCACAAAAAGAATTATCTGCAACAAAATTACTTTTTCCAAAAGCAAATTTTGTTACAATTGATGCTGCTGAACACGATAAAAAAATTGCCGTCATTCTTGGATTAACTCATTTAATTAATATCGCTTTTGCAAATATACTTGCAAAAGATGAAAAAATTTCATTGACTGAAAAAATGGCAGGCACTACATTTAAAGCTCAAAAAATTATTTCCGAAAGTATACTTACGGAATCACCAGAACTAATTGAGACTATAATATCTAATCCTGAAGTAAGAAGATTTGCTGAAGAGTTTTGGAAGGATATAGGAAGACTTCTTACAAATTCTCAGGAAGGAAAAAGTGAAGAAACAATTGATTATATTAAATCAAGCCAAGAAAAAATTTCAAAAAATGTAGATTTAGAAAAATCATATAAAAAATTGTCTACAATGATCAAAACAATTGAAAAATAGGATTGTTTTCTACAAATATTGTTACATCATTTATTAAAAATAATGATAAAATTCTCATTTTGAAAAGAAGTAACAAAATGAAATCGATGAAATGTTTATGGGCAGGAATTAGTGGAATTATTGAAAAAGATGACATCACACCTCTAGATAGAGCTAAAATTGAAATCTTTGAGGAAACTGGAATTCGTGAAGAAGAAATAGAACTGTTAAAGGAGGTTAAGCAAATGAAAATTTTATCACAACAATATAAGAATCATGAATGGAATATCTTTCCATTTTTATTTAAAGCAAAAAATCCCAAGATCAAACTTAATTGGGAAAATTCAGAATTTAAATGGATAGAACCAAATGATATTAAAAATTATGAGACCGTTCCAGAGTTAGAAAAAATACTATTCAGCTTGTTGTAATTTTTTTTCTTCTTTTTCGTACTTACGTTGTTTTGGTAGCATGATATACACACAAGCACCGCCACACATAGTACAAGGCACATTATTTCCTGGATGCTGACCCGTCCGTCCATGAATTAATGCAGCCTTTTCTGGATCTATTGATAAAGCCAGTTGTTTTTCCCAATCAAGAGTTCTTCTTGCTTCAGTCATATCCATATCCCATTTAATGGACTTCTCTCGAAGCTTTACCAAGTCACCGGCATGAGCAGCAATTCTGTATGCTATCAGACCTTCTTTTACTTCATCTGGAGTTGGTAACGCCAAGTGTTCAGATGGCGTTAGATAGCATAAAAGATCAACACCCGCACTTGCTGAAACTGCAGCACCAATTGCGCTTGCTATATGATCATGCCCAGATGCAATATCTGTAACAAGAGGTCCCAAAACATAGTATGGAACGTCTCCAATCATTGATTTTGCTAGTGTAACATTTGCAGTAACTTCATTCAGTGGAACATGACCTGGACCCTCAATCATTACTTGAACATCCTTTTCAATTGCGCGCTTTGCTAGCCTCCCTATATTGATCATTTCCTGTACCTGTAATTCGTCATGTGAATCCAATATAGAACCTGGACGTAGTGCATCGCCTAGACTAAAAGTGACATCATATTTTTGCGCTAATTCAATCATATAGTCATAATGAGTGATGTAAGGATTTTCCTTATCATATTTCAACATCCATGCTGCAGTTATTGTTCCGCCCTTACTTACAACTCCAGCATATCGCTGTACCTTGAAAATTCTTTTTGCAATTTCCTTTGTAATGCCAGAATGTATTGTCGTATAGTCAACTCCATCTTTTATGTTATTTTCAAATGCCTTGATGTAATCATCTTCCGTAATATCAAGTGGATTTTTGTGCTTTTCAACACCGAAATTATATGCTTCATAAATTGGTACAGTTCCAAATGTTATAGGCGCTGTATCTAATAATGTCCTTCTAATGCTACCAACATCCCCACCATCACTAAGATCCATGATTGTGTCAGCATGATATTTTACAGCAACTTTGGCTTTTTCAATCTCCTCCTCAACGTTGACGTTTAATGTTGAAGTACCGATGTTGACATTCACCTTGGTTTTCATGCCTTTCCCAATTCCCACGTTGTGAATCTTCTGGGGTCTCACGTTGTTGCTTGGAATGATAATTGAACCGATTGCAATTTTTGGCAAAAGCCAATCTAGCGTAACATCCTCATCTTTTGCAACCTGTTTCATTTCATCTGTTGCAATACCCCTTCTTGCAGAGCTCATTTGAGTAGCCATAAGCCTACTTGTCTTCTGCTAAATTTAAACAGTCGTCAGACAAGCGATCAAATTTTAAAACATGATACATAATTCAATACAGATATGAACATTCTTTCCATTGGAGGATCTGACCCATCCTCGGGTGCTGGAATACAAAATGACGTCAAAACGTTTTCCAATCATAATGTCTATGGATTCACAGTTGTAACTGTAATTACTAGCCAAAATACAAGAAAAGTTACATCAATTGAGCCTGTTTCTACTAAAAGCTTGAGGGCACAACTGGATTCAATTTTATCTGATTTTCATATTGATGCAATCAAAATTGGAATGGTTTACAATTCTCAAATAATAAATGTAATTCATTCAAAGTTAAGAAATACCAAAGTTCCAATCGTTGTTGACCCCATAATAAAATCAACAACAGGTACAATGCTTCTTAAAAAAAGTGCACTGTGTGATTACAAAAAGATGATAATTCCCTTAGCGGATGTGATAACTCCAAACAAGTATGAGGCAAAAGTTTTGTCAGGAACATCAAATACGAACAAATCTGCAAAAAAAATTCAAGCAATGGGTGCCAAATGTGTAATCATTACTGGTGCAACTTCATCGAATAATCAAATTTCTGATTTTGTTTTAGAAGAAAACAGGAAATATGTAATTTCTGGGAAGAAAATTCCTACTAGAAATCATGGTAGTGGGTGCAATTACTCTGCGTCAATTTCTGCCTCACTTGCAAAAGGAAATACAATCCATTATGCAGTAAAAACAGCCAAGGATTACGTTTACCAGTCCATAAGGAATTCAAAAAATATTGGAAAAGGTGTGAATATTACTCATAAAAATATTTCAAATGGAATGAGGGAATTATCAGATTCGATCAATCACTTCAAGCAGATAAAAAATATTTACAAAATAATTCCAGAATGCCAGACAAACTTTGTTTTTGCTAAAAAAAACCCAAAAAGCGTTATGGATGTGTTAGGAGTATCCGGACGTCTAGTAAAATCAGGCAAAGAGGTTGTAACAGCTGGTGAGATTGTATATGGTGGTTCACAGCATGTTGGAACAGCAGTAATTCAAGTAAACAAAAAATTTTCAGAAATTCGTTCTGGTCTTAATATAAAATATGACCCAAAAATTATTTCAAAAGCAAAAAAATCAAGATACACTATTCTAAGCTATGACAGAAGTAAGGAACCAAAAAAGTCAAAACAAAAGGAAAACTCTTCCATTTCTTGGGGAATATCCAACTCTCTCAATGCAAAATCGCCTGACGTAATTTATCATAAGGGTGACATCGGAAAAGAGCCAATGATTCTAATCTTTGGTAAAAATCCTGACGATGTAATAAGAAAGGTTTCAAAGTTAAGACCATATCACTAAAAATTGTGTAACTTAACATAAATAGTCCTGCAATGAGAATACAAATTCATGAAAGCTGTAATTCTTGCCGGTGGTTTGGGTACAAGGCTACGTCCACTTACTAATAAAAAACCAAAACCAATGTTACCCTTAGGTAAAAAACCAGTATTAGAACACATAATCAAGTGGATTAAAAAAAATGGTGTAAAAGATATCGTTCTATGTGTAAGCTATCTTCATGAAACAATTGAAAAATATTTTGAAGATGGAAGTAAATTTGGTGTAAAAATTGAGTATGCTATATCAGATAAACCACTTGGAGATGCAGGACAGCTAAAAACTGCACAAAAGTTCATCGATGATACATTTGTTTGTGTTTATGGTGACACGCTATTCGATTTTAATCTTAGAAAGATGATAACTGCTCATAAGAAAAAGAAATCATTGGCCACAATGAGTCTTTGCGAACACAAAACATCCATCAGGTATGGCGTTATTGATACTAAAAGTAATGGTAAAGTGTTAGCTTGGAACGAAAAACCTGAGATTAAATCAAAAATCAATATGGGTTGCTATGTTATGGAACCTAGTATGCTGAACTTTATTCCCAAGGGTAAAAAATATGGAATGAATTACGCGATAAAAAAAGCAATGTCTAAACGTAAAACTGTTAACAGTATACTAGTAAAAAAGGGATTCATAGATATTGGCGACAAAAAAACATATGAGGAATTAAACGTGAAATATAGAAAACGAGATAAGATTTGATTTAAT
>ARWO01000002.1 GCA_000402075.1 Thaumarchaeota archaeon SCGC AAA007-O23 | reverse complement strand
AGTTCATCGATGATACATTTGTTTGTGTTTATGGTGACACGCTATTCGATTTTAATCTTAGAAAGATGATAACTGCTCATAAGAAAAAGAAATCATTGGCCACAATGAGTCTTTGCGAACACAAAACATCCATCAGGTATGGCGTTATTGATACTAAAAGTAATGGTAAAGTGTTAGCTTGGAACGAAAAACCTGAGATTAAATCAAAAATCAATATGGGTTGCTATGTTATGGAACCTAGTATGCTGAACTTTATTCCCAAGGGTAAAAAATATGGAATGAATTACGCGATAAAAAAAGCAATGTCTAAACGTAAAACTGTTAACAGTATACTAGTAAAAAAGGGATTCATAGATATTGGCGACAAAAAAACATATGAGGAATTAAACGTGAAATATAGAAAACGAGATAAGATTTGATTTAATATGTCAGAAATTATAATTCGTGAAATTGAAGAAGATGATCTTGAAAAAGGATTCCTGGAAAGTTTAGATTTTTTAAGAAAGGCAAGTGATATTGATAAAAATAAAGCCAAGGAAATTTTGAAAAAAATAAAACAAAACATAAATCATATAATCCATGTTGCGGTAGATGACAACAAAATTATTGGCTCTACTACATTATTCATTGAACAAAAATTTATTCATGATGGTGGACTTGTTGGTCATATTGAAGACGTAGTAGTAAGAAAAGATTACGAGGGAAAAGGAATTGGAATTAAACTTGTTATGTCCATGTTAGAACGTGCAAAAGAAAAAAATTGTTACAAAATAATTTTAGATTGTAAGGATGATGTAAAGCAATTTTATGAGAGAATTGGATTTAAACATGAATCAAATGGCATGCGATATGATCATAATTAAAAATATTTTCTTGATCTTTTTTTAATTCTAAACAAAAGTGCTCCTACTATTATAACTGGTATAGAAACAACCATGAATAGTGGCGGAGTTATAACGACAGTAAATACATGATAATCTTTGTCTATGCTATCTAGCATAGTATATGCAGAAGACATACCAACTAACAATACAATGCCACCAGCAATTACCAGCCAACCAATTTGTTTTGATCCAAATTTCCTTCCAATCATATAGGATGTACCAGACATGATCACTCCTGGTGCGACACCTATTGAGATAAATTGTAAAATTTTTGATTCAGGCTCAAAAAACTCAGTCAAGGTCGGGTCACCCATAAAATTAAAAATCGAAATTATTTCTGCTACAAACATTGCATACAAACCAATACCTGCCATTGCAATGTAAGCCCCATATTGCATTTTCATATGAATGAAATTTTGTTATGGATAAATAAACTGTTTTTATTACTCTATTCCGACAAGATTTGCTAGCTCTTTTCTACATGCAGTGCCTAGTGCTTCAGCCGCCTTCTCGGGTGATATTGTATTAAGAAATACACCATATCCTCGTTCAAGACCAGACCAATGTTCTGTTATGGGATATACTTCGATATGCCAATGAATTTGCCTGCTATTTTTCTTTTCGGGTGATAGATGAAATGCTAAATTAAATGATACATCCTTAATTTCTTTCGTCAAACCCCCAAGCGTTGCCCTTAAAATTAACGACAGATCGTTAATTTCTTTTTGAGAAATTTTTGTGAAACTAGTGGAATGTTTTTTAGGACATATCCAAAATTCAAAAGGGTAAGAAGGTGCCCAAGGACAAAATGCTATAAATCCTTCAGTTTGTAAGATTTGTCTTGGTCCACTAGTTTCAGTATCTACTACTTGGCACATCGGACATACACCTTTATCATTAAAGATTTGATGTGAGGCTTCAGCTTCTTCATCAATTCTTGGAGGTAAAGTTGAAAAACTTACCATATTGATGTGTGAGTGTTCCACATTACTTCCAGACTCTTTACCATGATTAACGAAAATAGTTACATATGTGACTCCTTTTTGTGTGTATAACCACCTAAGTCTATCCTGAACCACAACCAAAACATTTGACAATTGTTCAGTGTCTATAGTAGCAAGAGTGTCTTTATGTTTAGGAGATACAACTACAATGTAATGATAGCCATATGCAGGTTCGCTATACAGTGGTCTATCACTATATGAATTTTTAGTGGATATTGAAACAGTTGGTTCTTTACTTTCAAATACACGAACAGACCAATCTTCCACAAAAAAATCCTCGCTGTCTTGTAACCTTTGCAACATTCCATCTTTTGCAACAAGTGCTAATAATGATGGATTAGTCATAGATTCGTTACCAGGACAATATGGGCATTTTTTGGTATTGGTATTTTTTTTGTAGTTGGATGAACTATGACCTCACGTTCAAGAACATAGTCTTTCCTCATATCTCCCATAAGAAATAATGCAATTTTTGAGAGTTAAAATCTTTCCAAAAGATTGTATGTAGATAATTATTTCTAAGATCGCTGTCTTAATTACAAGTTTTTAAGCATCACATCGATTTCATGAAAATAGGGGTGGAGAAAAATCGCTGATAATAATCATGTTAAGATAATCTATGTTTTGTTAGATGGTGTTGGTGATCTACCACATCCAGACTTGGCAGGAAAGACACCGCTTGAGGCTGCAACGACAAAAAATATGGATATGTTAGCAAAAAATGGTATTATGGGTCAGGTTATATCAGTTGGAAAGGGTATAGCACCAGAATCAGACATTGCTGTCTTTAACATGCTAGGATACAAGTTTCAACATTCTAACTATGCGGGAAGAGGTGTAGTTGAGGCAATTGGAATTGGGATTGATTTTAAGGATGGTGATTTGGCATTGCGTGGTAATTTTGCTACATTAGACAATGAGGGAAAAATTATTGATCGGCGAGCAGGTAGAAAAATTGAGAGAGAGGACGTAAAAGAAATTTCAAAAGAAATTGAAAAAGAAATCAAATTTTCAAGCCCTAATGCATCTGTAGTCGTAGCCCCAACAGTTGGACATAGAGTTACTGTAAGGTTAAGAGACAGCAAACCACTTTCCTCAGAAATTTCTAATACTGATCCAGCTTATGGGCGAGTAGATGGAATGGGAATTGCAAAGGCAGTGAGTGATTTTATGAAAATAGAAAAATGTATTCCTCTAGAACAGACAGAAGATGCAATTAGTACGGCAAATTTGGTAAATGAGTTTACTGAACAATCATTAGAAATAATGAAAAAAAGTGATGTTAATAAAAGGAGATCACAAAAAAATAAAAAATTACTAAATAGTATATTGTTAAGAGATGCTGGTAATAAATATCCAAATGTGAAACCAATTAATGATTTGCATTCTATGAATTTTTCATGTATAGTTGACATGCCGGTGGAGGTTGGTATTTCCAATATTCTTAAAATGAGGGCGTACAATGCTGGTGGTCTAACTGATTATGAAGAGAAAGCTAGTGTTGCGGCACAGGCAATGGAAACTGAGAATGCCATATACGTACACTTGAAGGGACCTGACGAGTTTGGGCATGACGGTGATGCAATTGGTAAAATGAAAAATATTGAAGAGATTGATAAGCGCTTTTTTGGAACTTTGCTAGATCATACAGACGTATCAAAGGTTGCAGTGATGATATCAGCAGATCATTCTACACCAAGTATCCATAAAGGACATAGTGCTGATCCAGTTCCTGTGCTAATTTCTGGCGATATGATAACAAACGATGATACACAACGTTTCACTGAGGCGGAGGCCAAAAAGGGTGCAATTGGATTAATTGAGGGCGCACAGGTAGTAAAAACTGGAATAGAACTGTTTAAAACGTAAAAGTGGAGATTTCTTTTTTATCCAATATTTCAATTGTTTTTTGTTTAACCCTATCAACATTAATTTTATAATACTCACCTGATTTACTATGTAATTTTTTTAGCGCACGACCAAGCACTGAAAGACATATTGTATTTTCATCTTTCTGATAATGCACAAGTGCTGCAGCAACTAGTATTAATCCTTGAATTAGTTCTTTTTCATCACCGGTGCATTGTTTCCATACGCCCTCTAATGCCTCATGGCATTCCCAAAACCTTTCATTATTAAAGTAAAAATTCCATCTTTAATCAATTGATTTTTCTCAATTTCTTCTTCAATAATATGTCTAGAATGATCAATTTGTCCAATCGAAGTTAATTTTTCTAACAATAATTCAAGGTTATTTTGATGCACTGAAACATCTAATTCAATGAATTTGCTAGATACTCTACAATCACGAATGGTTACAGTCATTCCATAAGTTAGATCTCGTGAATTGGAAAGAATATTTTTTGCATCTTTAGGTTCATAGTCAGAATTTTTCAAGTGTACCATAAATCTGTCCATAATTTTTTTCTGTAGTGATTTCATAAATTTGTTGATATTATGTTGAAGGTTTATATGAAATACTCGAAGGATTTGAAACATGTCAATGATTGAGACGTTAAGTGATGAAAAGAACTCATTTTTATCTAGACGAGAGATTATTTGTGATTTTAAGGGACTGGGAGGAAAACTCAAAAAACTAGAAGCAGTAGAAATGATTACTAAAGAATTCAAATTAGATGGAAAAATTGTAATTCCAATGAAGCTACAAAATCGTACTGGTCAGCCAAAAATTACGGGTACATTTTATGTATATGATGATGAAAAACTTGCAAGAAAACATGTAAGTCCTGTTATTTTTGATCGTTTAGATAAAGCTAAAAGTTCTAAAGAAGAGAAAAAAGATGAAAAAGCTGCAGATGTAGAACCAGCAAAGGCAGATGCAGAACCAGCAAAGGCAGATGCACCTGTTGATAAACCTGATACAAAAACAAAAGACAAAAGTGATGATAGCTAATGGCTGGAAAAAAAGGACTTAGTCCAAGTGTTTACAAATACTATAAAATAGATGGTGAAAAAATATCTAAAACACATAAGAATTGTTCTCGCTGTGGCAAGGGCGTTTTCATGTCAGAACACAAAGACAGAAGAACATGCGGTAAATGTGGTTTGACAGAATTTCTCTAATAAAGTCTTTTTTTTCTTAACTTTACTGCCTTTAATTCAAAACTTTCAATTTTTGAGATAAGGTTAGGCGCTAATCTCATTTTTGAAATTAAATCTGATGATAATTTTGTAATGTTAGTATCTAATGTGATATTTGTTACAGGAAGATTTTTTTCAATCCAGTGTTTTATCACTTTATCCTCAAGTTTATAATCTCTAAATCCTGATGGAAATTTTTTTGTTATATGTGAAAGTAATGTCTTATCACTAAATACAGCACGTGGCTCAAATAATCTTTCACTATCTGTATAAACATTTTCAAAAAGATTTGCCGAAATTTCATCAGAGATTAATTCCATATTAGAAATTTTACGCATTAATTCTAAATAATGTAAAAATTCGTGTGCCAAAATTGCATGTATTGTCCCCTTCAAACCATACGCCACTAGCGGTGCAGATATCTGAATAACAACTTGTAAAGTATTTTTCGCAACGACAGGAATTGTTCTTGCAAATAATATGCCATATTCGAATGAATTTGTACCTGATGAAGATATAGTTACAGAAGGTTCAACATACGCTAGAGGAAAATCAACACCAGAAGCTTTCTCTATTCTAGAAATGCCAGAAACTACATTTGAAAACCGTTTGACTATTAAGGAATATTCTTTTTTTGGCAAAATGCCATTCTGAAGTGCGTTTCTAACTTTTAGTAAGGGGTTCAATGTTGAAAATCATTATTTTAACTAGAAAAATGTTAATCATAATCTATGATTAATTATTTTGACAAGTAGATTTGATTAATATCAAATTTTTCGCAAGAGCATTGTATACCTAAAATACTACTTATGTTAGGAATAATGTTAAATCCGTCAACAAAACGTTTTATGGGTATACCGCCATCTGCCTCTATCTCAACAGTAAATGATTGTAAAGAATTTTTTTTATATTTTAATTTGTGAATTGCCCTTTTATGATGTTTATTATTAGAGTCGATAATTTCAATTGGGACAGTGACAAGTTGTTTTAACCTTTTCAGTTTATTGGATGAAATGTCATTTTTTGCCAAGACTAGCATCTTTATTTTAGATTTAAAGCGAATTGAGCCATTTGGAATATGATCTATCTTCCTTAATGCATGGATCATAATTTCATCAAGGTTGGATTTTTTTGCTAGTCTAACATTTCGTTTTTTTGGAGACAGTAATTTCGCAAAAAACGGTCTCCCATTACCCATAACAAGGCTTGTTTTATCTTCGCCGCCTATCCAAGTAAACTTTACTTGTTCTGTCTCAAATTTTTCATAAAGAAATTTAGATATTTTACCTTCAACGCTATCAAATGAAACTATCCCATGATTATTACAAAAAATACATCCCTTACCTTTACAGTCTTGACATGATTCCTCTTTTTGAGGTAAGCCTCTCTTATCTTTAATATATTTCCCATACAAAAATATGGGTTTTGTTTTCACATTACATTGTTCAGTTCTAAAATTAATTGTAAATGTGATATCAGCTAAAAGATGATCAATGCGTTTCTTTGTTTTACTTACAAATTTTTTCCCAAGTTCTCTTGTTACCGCTGTTTTTATCCCATCAACACCATGAAGATGAAACTTTGATCGTAGTTTATCATCCCTTTCAATAATAGATTGTTTTAAGATTGCACCAACTGTGAAAGTAGAGAATTCATATCCCATTGACGCATTCTGCATCATTTTTACATAAAGATCCGCGTTAGAGAGTAAATTTTTACAAATGTAACATTCTGTAACAGCTCTAGAATTTATTGAATTTCTAATTTTATTACCCAGCCTTTTCCCTGATGAGAGATGGGTGGAATTGATGAAAAATCTTCCTAAACAATTATCACATAAATCACATTCCTTAAGAATGGATTTTGATTGATGTATGATTTTATCGTGTTCTTCCGACACGCCATACTTTTGCATAAAAAATGTAGCTTAATTGAAAATAATAAACAAACGATTAACCCATTCCAAGTTTACGAAGAAAACCTTGCATCTGTCTTCCTTTAGATGCCTTCATCATATTTTTTGAATTTTTATAATTTTTTATTAGTTCCTTAACTTCATGCTCAGGCCAGCCAGAACCTCGTGCAATTCTCTTAACCCTAGAAGCATTGAGAAGATCAGGATCAGCCTTTTCATCTTGGTTCATACTTTGAATGATAAATCGCCATTTGTCTATTCTTTCTTCCATTTTATCAAGCTGATCTTCTTTGACCATGCCCGATAAACCCGGCATACTCTCAAGTAATCCTTGAAACGAACCAACTTTTGTAACCTCTTCAAGTTGATAATAGAAGTCTTCCATGTTCATCTTACCGCTTGATATTCTTTTCATACGAACGTCGTCAGCCTCATTTTCTAATCTCTTAGCCAAGTCCAATACTGCTTGAATGTCGCCCATACCTAGCAATCTACCTACAAAACGAGTTGGAGAGAATGTTTCCAAATCATCGATACGTTCACCCGTACCAATGTACATCACTTGTGCGCCAGTAGCTGCTGAGGCAGCCAATGCTCCTCCTCCTTTAGCGGAACTATCAAGTTTGGTAATTATTATTCCCCCAACTGGAACTATTTTATGAAATGCTTCGGCCTGAGCATGACACTGTTGACCAATTGTTCCATCAATTATCAACAGTGCGAGATCAGGCGAAGCAACTTTATTGATTCGCTTCATCTCATCTAGCAAATCTTTTTCCTCCTTGTGCCTTCCAGCAGTATCAATCAAAATTATATCAAGGTTAGAACTTTCAAAATGTTTTAAACCGTTTTTAACAATTTGAGGTGAATCTTTGTTTTTTTCATCACCATAAACTTCAACACCAGATTTTTCACACATTGTTCGCAATTGGACCAAAGCTCCAGGTCTAAATGTATCAGCACCAATTACACCTATGCGGTAACCCTGCTTTGACAAAAATCTGGCAAGCTTTGATGTGACGGTAGTCTTTCCACTGCCTTGAATTCCTAACAGGAGAACTTTGTTGATTTTTCCAGATTTAAAATGAAATTCAGTATCATTGCCTAACATCTTCGCAAGTTCATCATATAATATTTTTACAATATGATCCTTTCTTGACAATCCTGGTGGAGGTTTCTCATTTAATGAGCGATTCTCAATGTTTTTAGTGATTTCGAATACTAACTTGACATTAACATCAGATTGTAATAATGAACGTTGAACGTCTTTAGATAATTCTTTAATCAGTTCCTCATCAATACCTGAAGAACTTACTATTTTTTTAATAGCAGCCCTCAGACTAGATTTTAGATTATCTAGCATTAGAATCTAAACCAGCATCCTCTATTTCAAACCTTCCTCTATAGCCATCCCATATTGTTTTTGACTTGTTTATGTTAATAGAATGTGAGTAAAGCGGACAGTCAATAACAAAGGTTTCAGCCTCCCCACCTTCAAAATTTAGGTTGAATCCATATTTGTCAGATAATTTATTTAATTGCAATATATCATGTGCGGAAATAATTTTCCCCAACCATCTTTCATCCAAGCCGTCAGATGATACACTAGTTAAAATAAATTTAAAATTAGAAACGATTAGATCATTCATGTATTCTTTTGCGTTTATTTTCCATAACGGAGTAATTATCTTCAAATCATTTTCCTTACAGATTTTTTCAAAATGTTTTTTCTGAAATTCGCTAGATATGCCACCATGCACCAAGCCTTCAATTTGAAAATCTTGCTTAGCCCTTTTCAATAATATTTTAAGAGCATCCATTTCTTCTGCTAATTCATTAGAATCTAAAGTTGAAGTAATTTGGGAAATTTTCAAAGTCTTGGACTGTAATTTTGTTAATTCTATGGCAGGAAAATGTAATAGTTGGCTGTCCGAAGATTTAGGGAAAACAGTTACCAAGCATTTTACATCATGCCCCATTTGTTTTACTTTATAAATTGAATATGTGCTGTCCTTTCCTCCAGAGAATAATGCTGCTAGTTTCATGTATAGTGTACGATTAAAAATATTTTATTTTTTACCAAGGGATAAAATGAAGGATACCTCAATTCTCATAATCTTCATCAAATTTCAGACGGCTTTTCCAATTATCATCAGCATCCTAGTCATGATGATTTTTTGCGCATTATTTTAGTTCTGCCCATAACATTCCAATATTCAATATCATTACCCTGCTGTAATGTTCCCTCAAGTTCTTCTTCAATCATATCAACATCAAGAGTTTCAAATGTCTCTGAATCCATAACCTGTATCTTAGAACCTACAATAGAGATTATCTGACCTGCTCTTTTATCAATTAAAGGCACATGTATCTGCTGGTTTACCGGACCTACATGAGGACGTTTTTGCCCATCAAATATTCCTACTCCCACTATTCTTGCCTTAGCTGAGCCATGCTTTCCTGGTTTACTGGTATCATACTCAGTTAACCTACATGGATCGCCTGTCGGTTGATCAGATACTGGTAGTAAAATATAAGATCCAATTTTCAGTGATCCTAACTCAGTAGGCTTACTCATGATGAAAAAAGAACTATGAGGAGCTTTTGAACTTTTCTATTTTAATTTTTCAAGAAGAGAAAGGCTCACAAAGTTGTTCATTACAACACCCTTACGAGAAATGTTCTGGCGCACTTTCTCACAATACTGATTTATGCTTTGCGGGCTGCGATCATCAGATACCTCTATAACAACAATTTTTTGTGTATGGGGAAATACAAATTTGGGTTTCTCACTACAAAACAAATTCAAATGAGCAAATCCAGCTTGCCGTATCTTGTCTTTTTTTACGATAGTTTTTGAAACATCCGCTATAGCCTCAGAATCATTATATTCTAAATAATATATGGATATGAATCTCTGTTCTTTATCAAAATCTCTTTCAAAAAGCTCATTGTCAACAGTAAAAACGAACGTAGGTTTAGAATTAGTAAATTTTACCGCATCTTTAACTAGTTTTTCATCATCAACAAATTTTGCTAATAGATAATGATTAGTTGAGAATGGAAAGTATGGTTTACACTCATCTGAAAAAGTTGCAGTAACAAAATATATGGATTTTATGTTTCTTGAAGAAATCCACATATCCTTTACATCAATTGAGAATTTGTCATGCTGATATGGTACACAAACATATCCAGATTTTTTTGGTGTTGAATTCAACATATGTGTAATATTTCACCCATACTTAATTTTTCATAATTTTTTGTCCGGTATAATTAAGAAAAGATTAGTCCGATAGTTATTTAACGCCTAAATGTTTCGGTGATATTGTCCCAAGCTAGCTCAGCCTGGTAGAGCTTCCGGCTGTAGTAGTTGGCTTTAGGCTAAACTGAATTCCAGCCTATCAGGCATACAGAAACCGGGTTGTCGAAGGTTCAATTCCTTCGCTTGGGACTTACAACCCATTCAAGGAGTAATTACGCTACGGCCAATAATTTTTCTGTTTTTTAGATCTTCTAAAGCATTGTTTACTTCATCTAGAGAATAATGTTTTGAAACAATTGGTTTTATGACACCACGCTTAGCCAAATCAAGAAGTTCAATCATATCATTGTAATTTCCAGTGTATGCGCCCTGTATTGTTATCGCTTTTAATGGGATTGAGACCAATGACAAATCTATCGAACCGCCAAATAAACCAACTAGAACAATATTGCCTCGTTTTCTAATAACAGAGAGATCCAACTTGACAGTAGGAGGTGCATTAACAAAATCCAATATGCTATCTACACCTTTTTCATTACAAATTGACATAATGTTTTTCGAAGGCTCAGGCTGTCCATATCCAATTGCATTAGTGTTTATAATATTATTAGCACCAAATTCCTTAGCTTTCTTTAATCTCCCATCATCTAAATCAGCACAGATAATATTTGCATTACTAAGTGCTTTCGTGATTTGAACTGCCATTAATCCAAGTCCTCCAGCTCCAACTATCAAAATATTCTCCGGAGAATTTGAAATTGCCTTTTTTACTGCAGTGTAAGCTGTCAAACCAGAACATGCTAATGATGCAGCACCCTCTAGATCAATTCCTGAAATTTTAGCCAAGAATTTGTAATCTGGAATTAGTGAATATTCAGCATATCCGCCATCCTGAAAGACTCCAAGTGATTGTGGAGCTTCGCATAAATTGGTATCACCTTTCTCGCATGTTGGGCAACTACCGCAGCCTATCCAAGGATATACTAATACATCGTCACCAACTTTGATTCCCTCTACAGAATCTCCAATCTGTGCTACAGTTCCAACAATTTCATGACCAGGAATGACAGGAAATTTTACTCCCCTATCTGTAACTTTCATAAAACCATCTCCAGTATCATAACCGCCTTCCCAAAGATGCAAATCACTGTGACAAACACCCACTGCTTTGACTTTAACTAAAACTTGTTTACCAGTAGGAGTTGGAGTATCAATATCAGATATTTTCAAGGGCTTATTAGGCTCTATGATTTGTGCTGCCTTCAATGTCGGATTTTTCTGTTTATTATAATATAAGAGTTGACTGGAAGCAACAAAAAAATAGATTTGATAGTATTAGTGAATCGTTATTATACTAAATCTATGAGTGATGGCAAAGAAATTTCTAGCATTTCCCAAGACCCTGTAAACATTTTGTTTAACCCATCTGTAATTCAAAAAAAAGACGTTTGGCAAATTAACCTAATAGAAATTTTGAAACTATTAATAAAAATACTAGAGGAGACTGGCAAAAAAGACTTGAAGGTTGCAGGTATGGCAGCACTTTCTTCGTCTCTGATTTATCGAATGAAAGTAGAAAGTATTTTCGCTCTACAAAAGGCTGCAATGGAGAAAAAGCCATTAATTAATAGACGTGATGTTGATATTGACATTTTAGATATACCATATAGGCACGAGTCCACGTATTCCGTCTCACTTGATGAATTGCTGGATTTACTTGAGAACTTGATAGGTTCTATTGCCAATCCTCGTTCACGAAGGAATAGGCAGTTAGATTTTGAGGCTATTCAACCACCAGATTTCAAAGAATATTTCGTTTCATTTGAAGATGATGTAGCCAAGTATGAGAGCCTGATTATTCGCAAAATTAGAGGTACAGGAAGTGGATTGTTAAAACAAATTGTAGCAGATTTGGATAGTTTAGATTCGATAAGATGTTTTTTTACAGTTTTATTTCTAGCACGTGATCAAAAAGTTGAGTTAGAACAAATTGATGATGATATTCAAGTGACTTTAATCGATGATACAACAAAAAAAGAGAAAGAGGATAATGAAAATTCAAAATGAGGATCAAGTAGCGGCACGACTTGAATCTGCATTATATTCTGCTGGAAGACCACTAACTGTAGAAGAATTGATCAAAGCATCTGGAACAGAATCACGACAAAAAACCCTAGATGTATTAGATTCAATTATTAAAAAAATGAAAAGTGCATTCAAAGCAATTGAAATAGTTAACTTGCCAGATGGTAGCTATGTATTTCAGATAAAGCCAGAATACAGTTCGAGTGTTAGAAAATATGCATCAAAACCACTTTTATCCAGAGCTACACAGAAAACATTATCATATGTTGCATTAGAACAGCCTATAAGTTCAAAACAACTTTTGGAAGTTAGAGGGTCTGGTGTTTATACGCATCTAAAAGAATTACGACAGCTTAATTTTATTGAACACCAAACTGTTGGAAGATTAAGAATTTACTCAACAACAGAAAAATTTCAAAAATATTTTGGGATCGAAGGTGATGTCAATGTGCTTAAACAAAAATTATTCAAAAAAATAAGAAAATAATCAAAAATAGCATGATTCATTCGATTTGTATAAATTAGAGTTGATTTGACGTAGTTTGTGAAAAAGTCAATGGAAAATCTGCGTACAAGTAAAATAACCGGAGGACGCAGACGTGCATTACGCTCTAGACGAAAGTATGAGATAGACAGATTTCCTAATGAAGCGTTAGTTGGAGACCAAATAACAGTTACAAGAAAAGTTCGTGGAAAAAATGTCAAGACAGCAATTAAAACAATTGATTCTGTTAATCTTGCAATAGACTCCAAGATTAAAAGAGTAAAAATAATCAAAGTGTTAGAAAATGCTACAAATAATGACTATCAACGACGCGGAGTGGTTTCTAAAGGTGCAATACTTGAAACGGAAGAAGGAAAATGTAGAGTTGTTTCGAGACCAGGACAACATGGCACTGTAAACGCAATATTAGTAAAGTGATTTTATGAAAGATTACGAACACATCGTAATCTGGCTAGATTATTTTAACAAAACATTATCTAGACAAAAAGGAAGAAGATTGGCAAAAGACAAATGTGTTTTTGATCCATCTCTAAATGAATTAATTGAATCAGCAAAAGCCGCTGGACTTGAACCAACAACAACAGATGATCAAGTAAGATTCCCCAGAAGACCTTTTGTCAGATCAGGATATATCGTATTAGAAAAAACGCTGCCAAAAACAAAAATTCTTGATAAAATCTCAGAAAAAATGGTTGTAAAAAGAGCCAAACAGTCAAAGTAAAGTTCTATCAAGCTCCAAGCTAAAGTAAAGTTGACAGAGTGTCTGTTCAACTAATAGATCTTTTTAGTTATAATTGCAGGAGGTAGGGGAAATTTTGCATCTTGCCACTAGTGGCAGAGTCATAGTAAGACTTTCGAAAATAGTAACACAAGATCAGATACTGTGTGATGAAAATAGTACTAATGTTGCAAAGGTTACAGAATTAATCGGACCCGTTGCCAAACCATACGCCTCCGCTATATCTTTGACTAACAACATCAAAAAATTTGTTGGAAAAAAGATGTTTGCTTCTGAGGCTCCGCCTGCAAAAAAACAAAACAGGAGAAAACGAAAATGGAAACAATAGAACTAGAAAAGTGTACGGTCTGCAATTCATCATTCATTGATGACACAGATAATGGCGAAATAATTTGTTCTGGCTGCGGAATAGTAATGGCAGAACATATGGAAGATCATGGCCCAGAGGCAAAAAGTAACAGTTTAGAAGACAAGATGAAACTTGCCAGGGCTACTGGTCAAACATCGTATTCTCAGCATGATTTGGGAATAACTACAGAAATTTCTGTTGGAACAAAAGATTTCAGTGGAAAAAAAATTAATGCAGAAATGCAGAGTCAAATGCATAGGCTAGGAAAATGGCAAACAAGAGTAAGAGTTGCCTCGTCACGGGACAGAAGGTTGTCAAGCGTTTTAGGAAAGATTTCAGAAATTTGTCAGAAATCCTCGCTTCCTAAAAATGTCATAGAAACAGCCTCAATCATTTACCGAAGTCTTGATGGAAAAAACATCCAAGTCAAAGGAAAATCGGTGATTAGTATTTCTGCAGCAGTAGTTTACATGGCATGCAAACAATGTGATGTAATTCGCTCCCTTCAAGAGATTCTACGAGAAGTTGTCACACCAAGAGATGTAAAATCAAAAACAAAACTGGCTGCAAAATATTACAGAACGTTAGTAATGGAAGGTGGAACTAACACAGCGCCAGTTGTAACCATGGATAAGTACATTTCAAAGATTGCAAACATGACAAATATAGATACGAGAGTAGAAAGACTATCTCTTGAAATTGCAGAGAAAACAAAAGACCGTAATTTAGCTGATGGGAAGGCACCAAATGGAATTGCTGCAGCTTACTTGTATGTCGCATCAATTCTTCTTGGACAAAGTGTTCTTCAAAGAGACATATCTAGCGTCTCTGGTGTAACAGAAGTTACAATTAGAAATAGGTGTAAGGAAATTCTTACCAGTTTCAAATTGAAGATAGCACTTAGACCATCATTAGCTAAAAAATAATCCTTTTTTCTTTTTTTTATTTTAAACAGAATCAAATAAACGGGTTAGGAATAGCTAAAATCCGCCTCGATTATATACAGAACTGAATTTTAAGCACCATGGCAACTCTGGAAATTAAAGACCTTTGTGTTTCAAGGGAAGGCAAGGAAATTCTAAAGGGAGTTAACCTGAAAACAGGACCTGGAGAGGTACACGCTATAATGGGTCCTAATGGCTCGGGAAAAAGTACACTAGCGTACACATTGCTTGGTCATCCAAAATACCAGGTAACAAGCGGCGACATTTTGTTGGACGGAGAAAGTATTTTGAAGTTAAAAACTGACCAAAGGGCAAAAAAAGGGCTGTTCTTGGGATTTCAATATCCAACTGAAGTTTCTGGTGTAGGTTTTTCTCATTTTCTAAGAACTTCATACAATGCACTAAGCAAGGCACTCAAAGACGATGAGCGTGATGTCTTCATAACCGTAAGAGAATTTCAAAAATATCTTAAGGAAAATGTTAACGCTGTTGGAATGAAAGATGAATTCCTGTCAAGATACTTGAATGAAGGATTTTCTGGCGGTGAAAAAAAGAGATCAGAGGTATTGCAAATGACTGTATTAAAGCCAAGAATTTCTATATTGGATGAACCTGATTCGGGGTTGGATATAGATTCAGTTCAAGCAGTTGCAAAGGCAATCAGCAACACGTTTGACAAAAATACAACTACAATCATGATTACACACTATGCAAGAATTCTTAATTACTTAGACAAGCTGGATTATGTCCATGTTTTTGCTGAAGGAAAAATCTTGAAGAGCGGTGACTCATCTCTCGCAAATGAACTCGAAGAGAAAGGTTATGACTGGGTAGTAGGAAAGAAATCTGACTAAACATTGGAAGCAAGCGACAACGAACAATACTTTTTTAATTTTTCATTCTTTAAGATTGATCCCAAATGGAGATGGATGGCAGATCTAGCCAAGGAAGAATCTGCCAAAGAAGTTGAAAACGTAATTATTAATTCTGGAATAAGATTTAGATCATACTCAACACTTGGCTTGCGCGATGATGCGGAGTTTCTGTTTTGGTTTGCAGCAGAGACAGTAGAAGAAATTCAAAATGTGATTTCAAAGCTTTACCTGACAGTGTTTGGAAAATACATCATACCATCAAGAGTTTATCTTTCATGTACAAGGTCTTCTACATACGCAAGAAAGGGAACTCTCCCATCATTTGTTTTAGGCAATGAGCCGCAAAAATATGTAATAGTATATCCATTTACCAAGACAAGGGAGTGGTATCTCTTACCACAAGAACAAAGACAGAAAATGATGGATCAGCACATCAATGTAAGTGAGAAATACCCTCAGGTTACACTGAATACAACATATTCATTTGGAATAGGTGATCAGGATTTCATGCTAGCGTTTGAGTGTGATGATTTGCGTGACTTTCAAAACCTAATCATGGATCTAAGACAGACTCCAGTCTCTGCATATGTTGCAGTTGACACACCAATGATTACCTGCGTGAAAAAAGACATTGTTCCTATAATCACAAGCTTGGGATGATGAACGCGTTAAAGGAATGGGCAACTGTTGTCAATGCCCTTGAAAACGGAGATCAAACTGTACTTTTGAGAAAGGGAGGAATCCTAGAGGATTCATCCGGTTTTGTAGTTGAAAGTGAAAAGTTTTTTTTATTTCCAACATTTGAACATCAAGAAACAAAACACCTCAAGCCACAATTCCACAAATACTTGGAAGATGCTCTAGCAAGCAAACCAAAAGATGGGATTAACAACATTACCTCTTTTGCACATGTGTTATACCAAAAGGACATTGACTCTGAAGACAAGATAAACGCACTATCACCGTTTCACATTCTCAGTGACTCTTACGTCAAGGAAAGAATTGAGTGGCTTCCCGAAAAATCAATGAAGGCACTGTTCTTGAGAACATACAAGGTTCCGGAGTTTGAAATTCCAATAAAGCCTGAATATCACGGATGCAAATCTTGGATAGAATTAAATGAAAAGGATCAAGATGCAAAATCAGTTTTGAGCGACGATGAGATAGAATCAAGGATGAAAGAGTTCAAGGAGATTGTAGATTGAAGTATAAAAAATTAGGAAAAAGTGGAATCAAGGTTTCTGAAATAGGATTCGGCGCATGGACAATAGCGCTAAACTGGTGGGGAAAAGAGATTGAGGAGGACGAGGCAAAAAGAATGCTAAAGAAAGCATATGATGTTGGAATCAACTTTTTTGAAACTGCCGACATGTATGGAAAGGGAAAGAGCGAGAAACTGATAGGCGAAGTTTTTTCCGGAATGCGTGATGAAGTTGTCATTTCAACAAAGTATAGCTATGATTTTGAAAGTGTTGATCAGATTGGCCACAAGGAACTGCCACAAAGGTTTGATGCAGAGTTTACAAATAATGCGCTAAAGAACAGTCTTGCCAGATTACAGACTGACTATATCGATGTTTATGGCTTGCACAACCCAAAACTGAGACACATCCACGATGATACAATCTTCCAAACGCTTGACGGCTTGATTGGAGACGGAAAGATCAAAACATACCAAGTAGCATTAGGTCCTGCAATTGGATGGACGGAAGAAGGAATTGAGGCTATGGAAAGGAAAAATGTCAGTGCAGTACAAACTGTTTACAATATTTTAGAGCAGACACCGGGCAACGAGCTTATTGAAATGGGTGCAGAAAAAGATGTTGGCATACTGGTTCGTGTTCCAGATGCCTCTGGAATACTGACCGGCAAGGTTGATGCAAATACTAAGATTGACGAAAAGGATCACCGCTCTGTTCGCAAGGGCGAATGGATAAAGGCATCATTGAAAAAAGTAGAAGAACTTCGCCCAATAGCCGAAAGAAACGACCTTAGTATCATAGAACTTGCAATCAAGTTCATCATATCAAAAAATCCAATCTCATCCGTACTGCCAACTGTCATCAGCGAGGAGGAAATCGAAAAATTTGCCGCAATGTCTGATGGAAATTACATCAACAGTTCCGACATGAAGGAGATTGATGAGTTGTATAACAGCTGGTGGAAAGAATCTCCTTACGAACTAAAGGCTACAGTGCGATAGAATATCATGAACGATAAATTAAAACCAAATCAGGAAAAAAAAGTTATAGAAAATTTTGTTGAATGTATAATGGATGATTTAGATTATTATCACTTTGATGAATTGATTATAGAAAAATATAAAAAAGAATTATTCCAGTTTTTCACGAAAATTTCTGAAGAACACAGTCTTTTTTCACCTAGATTTGATCTTTCAAACAAAAAGAGCATTGTAAACGATAAGGAAAAAATCAAAAAAGCTACAACGTTCATTGACTCATTTCTTGTAAGAACCAATACCAATCTCAAAAAATATGCTGCCTCCAAGGACTTGCCAAAAAAAGAGTCGGTTATTGAGATTCTTGAAAGCCAAAAAAGGGTATTAGAGAAAATTAAAGAAATCTTAACTTAGGCAGGAATTTTCTCTTCTAAACTGAATTCATTCTCGACAAAATACTCTACCCTTGTCTTCTTGAATTCCTTTGCACTGAATAGAATCTTGTATTCGTCAACATCAATCTGTTTCTGAATTTGTCCAGCAACCTCTCCCGCCTCGTCGACAGACTTGCAATGAATCATTGAAAACACATTGTATGGCCAGTCTGGATATACAGGTCTCTCATAGCAATGGCTTACCTGTGGGAAAGCGCCAAGCTTGTTTCCAACTTCGGTGATTCGCTCTTCTGGAACTTTCCATACAATCATTCCGTTGGCAGTAAAGCCAGCTTCTCTGTGTCGCAAGATTGCTGCATACCTTCTCATAACTCCAATCTCTTCGTAATGATGTAACTTTTCAAAAATTTGCTCCTCGGTCATTCCCAGATTTTCTGCAGCCTTTTGGAAAGGTCTGTCAACTATCTCCATATCTTTCTGCAGCTCTCGAATGAACTCCTTATCTTCTTCGGTTGGGACAAACTTTACATCGATAACTTTTTTCTTTTCTTCGGATGGCTTTACATCATGCTTTTTGTCATCAATCATGTCCAGCTTTACTCCAATCTTGAACAGTTGTAACGTAGGAAGCATTCTTGTCTTCTTGATTCCGTCCAACTTTGAAAATTTCTTCAACTCCTTTTCCAAGTCTGTGCCAGGAGGTACAGCCAAAGTAAACCAGAGATTGAACTCATGTTCCCTTTCATAGTTGTGGCTTACGCCGGGATGCTTGTTGATTTGATGTGCAATGTGTTCCAGTTTGTCAGGTTTAATCTTCATTGCAACTAGTGAGCTGGTATATCCCAGCTTCCTTGTGTCAAAGATTGCACTGAGCTGTCGCAACACTCCCTTTCTCTTAAGCTGAATCAGTTTTTCCTTTACTTCATCAGGTGAAATTTCAAATTTCTTTGCAATTTCATCGAATGGTTTAGCGACCAATGGAAATGTCCACTGTATCTCGTTTAGAATTTCAGTATCGAGTTTATCCATATTAGACAATATACCAGATCTTTAGTGTCAATTAAAAAATGTAACTGGCTTTCTCGAATCTATAAATATCATCCATGGTGCGCCTGAGTATTGATTGTTGATCTTCACCTAAAGGGAAACCTTGTCATCGTGGTTGGCTCTGGAAACGAAGGCATGAAGAAAGTGAGCTCGCTCTTGACGCAGGACTGTGAAATTCTTGTGATAAGCAGTAATTCAAATTCTCAAATTACAAAATATGTCAAGCAAGGAAAAATCAAATTTAAAAAAATCAAACTAAAGGATGCAAGCTTTCTTTCAAAATACAAACCATATCTGGTCATGGCTACTACCACTGACAAGGCACTGAACAGAAAAATTGTTGAGAAGGCTAGGAAAATGAAATCCTATGCCTATGCGTCAGATGATCCTGAGATTAGCGACTTTTCCCATCCTTCAGTAATCAACATAGCAGATACAGTGCAGGTTGGAATATCAACAGGTGGAAGTAGTCCTGCGATGGCAAGAAAGATCAAACTAAAGGTAGAATCTTTCTTGAAGAAAAATATTTCGAGCGAGGACATCTATCAAATCAAACTGCAAAAATTTGCAAGAATTGAGGCAAAACAAGTGCTCTCAACACAGCTAGATCGCAAAAAATTCCTGTACGGAGTAATGAATGACAAGCGTGTAAAAGGATTATTAAAAGAAGGAAAATACAAAATGGCACAGGGACGAGTAAAAAAAATGCTGAGGGAATTAACATGAAACAAAATATAATCAACGCTCGAGTAACTTTTAGGAAATCACCAATTCATGTTTTGGAAAAATTTGCCTTCAAAGATATGCCCAATGCATATTTAACTTTCAAAAAAAATTCTAGCGTTTCAGAATGTGTAATAATTCAAACATGTAACAGGATTGAACTCTTTGCCACATCAGATAATCATAACGTTGATGAAATCAAAAACATATGGGCATCACTTACTGGACTAGAGGATAATGCGTTTAGAGATACGCTCGAAGTATGTGAGAATAGGGACGCATATGAACATCTGTTAAAACTCACATCAGGTCTGGAATCATTGGTTGTTGGGGAAGAACAAATTCTTGGTCAAATTAAAGAATCAATTTCGGCGGCAAGAAAGGTTGATGCATCAGGTAAAAGACTGAATAAATTATTTGAAAGATCTATCAGGATTGGAACCCGCATCAGAAATTCTACTGGGATAGGTAGGGGTGGAATATCCCTTGGTTCCATGGCGGTAAAACTTGCGGAGGAAAATGTTGATGACATTAAATCAAAACACGTGCTGCTCATTGGTACAGGGGAAGCTGCAACGATGGTTGCCAAGTCCCTAAAGAAAAGGGGTTATGCATTCAATGTTACTAGTCGAACTTTAGAAAGATCCGTTGGATTTTCTCAAACATTGGGTGGAAAACCGGTAAAATTTGAAGATGTACTAACAGGATTCAGCGATTATGAAATCATATTTGTTGCGACCACAGCGCCTTATTTCCTAGTTACATTTGAAAAAATGAAGGATGCTATGAAAGATAAATCTGGAACAATGATACTTGATTTGTCAAACCCTAGAACGGTAGATGAAAAAGTTGCTACTATTCCTGGAATTAAACTAATGAACATTGATCAGATTGCCGAGATGGTGGACAAAAACATGAAAAATAGAAAAGACAAAGTTTCTACAGTGGAAAATATAATTAGTGAAGAAGTTCCAATTATTGAAGCGACGATGAAACGACTTGATGCAGAACCACTGGTTAAGGATGTCTTTACCAATGCAGATTCTTTGAGAATAAAGGAACTGCAAAAGGCACTTCAAATGTTAGGGGAAACTGACGAAGAAAGAATAAGAATCATTGATGACTTGACAAAGGCTGTTGTGGAAAGTATTGTTTCTACACCCATGAATAATTTAAGAAAAGCCTCTGAGCAGGGAAATCCTGACTTGTTGGATATTGCAAGTAAATTATTCGTCTATAAGAAAAAGGAATAACAAAACTCTAACCTAAGATTATATTGTATGTTGTTTGATTTTTGGCATGACTACATTTCCCTCAAAAAGATTGAGACGGCTAAGAGTTAATGAAAATATAAGAAACCTGGTACAGGAAGTTAGATTATCTACAAATGATTTGGTCTGCCCAATTTTTGTGGAAGAAGGGCTGAAAGAAAAGAAATCTGTTGATTCAATGCCAGACATTATGAGACTGCCTTTGTCAGAAGTTTCAAATGAAGTGCAAAACATTTCTGATTTAAAAATTCCAGCAATAATGTTGTTCGGTATTCCTTCGCAAAAAGATGAACAAGGAACCTCTGCGTTTGCAGATGATGGTATTGTACAGAAGGCAATTTCTGAAATAAAAAATAATTTTGGTGATAAAATTTCTATAATGGCTGATGTTTGCTTGTGTCAGTATACCAGTTCAGGTCACTGCGGAATAATTAATGACAAAAAGATAGACAATGATCTCAGTATTGAAACGTTAACCAAGATTGCAGTTAGCCAGGCAAAGGTTGGTGTAGATGTAGTTTCTCCATCTGCAATGATGGATGGGCAAGTTTCTGCTATAAGAAAAGGACTGGATGATGCTGATCTCAAGGACGTGATCATAATGTCCCATTCAGCAAAACACAGCTCATCATTTTATTCACCATTTAGGGATGCCGCGGAATGTGCACCACAGTTTGGTGACAGGAAAACATACCAAGTTCCATTTACAAATCCACGCGAGGCGATGAGAGAAGTTGAAGCGGATGTTGAAGAAGGTGTGGACATAGTAATGATAAAACCTGCACTATCCTATCTTGACCTGATTGCAGAAGCCAAGAAAAGATTCAATATTCCAGTTTCGGCATACAGCGTATCTGGTGAATATGCAATGGTGAAGGCTGCTGCCAATCAAGGATGGATTAATGAAGAGCAAATAACAAACGAGATTCTATCTTCTATCAAACGTGCTGGAGCTGATTTTATCGTTACATATTTGGCAAAGTCAGGCGCAAAAATAATTAGCGATAGTTCATGATAGACGACCAGCGCTTTGA
The DNA here is from genome assembly GCA_000402075.1 of Thaumarchaeota archaeon SCGC AAA007-O23. Taxonomy (GTDB): domain Archaea; phylum Thermoproteota; class Nitrososphaeria; order Nitrososphaerales; family Nitrosopumilaceae; genus Nitrosopelagicus. The sequence continues at coordinate 65,756 of ARWO01000002.1, read as the reverse complement.
GATACAATCTGCTTTTGACTTATTGCCACATGTAGTAGGTTGCAGTTGGGCTACTATCTGGTTTCGTCTAAACAAAATTAAAAAACCAACAAGGGAGGAATTTAGAGAAAAGGTAACTGAGTATTTCAAAATGTTAGATCCTTTGGTAAATGTATATCCACGGGATAAAAAATTTGAAGAGATCATCAATTATTTAAAAAAACGAAACGCCGTAGAACTGGAAAAGATAAGTGGTGGGAAAAATCCTGAGGTTGAAAAGCGATATGACAGATACGTCGATTACGGGTAAACCCTCAAATCCGCCATAATTTTGGTCTGACAAACTTTAATTTTCGTTCAAACAGAAGTACCTGCCAATTTATACAGGTGAAAAATATCACGGATCCTATTCCAACAATATCCGCTGCGATGATGCCAATTATTCTATCTTCGAACAGTTGTAAAAATGGCGTAAGTACAGCTTCGCTTATTGTAATCATTATGTAATATGATAAAAGTCTCCCACACCAAAATCCGATATAGAGTCCAATACTTTTTGCCCTCATCATGCCATATGCAATGAATAGCATATTGCTGGGTAGTGGTGTCGCTGCAAACAGAAAAGATGTTAGTGTATATCCAAATTTTTTCTTATTTAGAAAATTGCCTATAGCATCGAGATTTGATTCTTGTTCCTTACCCACAAATCTTCGGAAAAAACCGCTTATGTGCTTTAAAAAGAATCGGCCTATTGTAGCACCAGTTGCTCCAACTAATGCCAACACAAATGGATCTAGTGATGCATCTAACGCAAAAAATGATGAAAGAATAATCCAGGTAGGAGGCATTAAAATCGGTGCCGCGTTTACTGCAATCAGTAAAAAGAATATCCCAATGTAGGAATATTCGATAACTGTCTCAATCATGTCAGTCATAGATTATAGAAAGATTAGATCTCTAAAACTCTTGAGAAAAGATCGTGCTTACATTATTTTGAAATAAAATGCAGGAGGTGGGATTTGAACCCACGAACCCCTAAGGGAAAGGATGGCCCATTGCCGAATCTTGAGTCCTTCTCGGTTGGCCGGGCTTCGATACCCCTGCACTCTAAACTGCTTTAGATCATTTAAAAAAAGTTATTAATTGAAGAAATAGAGATTTTTGTATGACTACATGCGAAGAAGCAAAACAAATGAGAAGCGGAATAAATATTCAAGCAAAAATCGTTGATAAAGGTGAAGTCAGAACTGTAAACACAAAATTTGGTGAAACCAAAGTTTGTGATGCATATTTGGAAGACGAATCCGGTAGAATCAAACTTACACTTTGGGCTGATGACACAGAGAAAGTGAAAAATGGAGACGAGGTTAAACTTGAAGGTGGATATACAACCACTTTTAGAAATGAAGTCCAGTTGAACAAAGGTAGAAAGGACGGAAAACTGGAAGTACTGTAGTACGGTACTAAAATACAATAATTAATTATTTTTCTAATTTTTTATCTTTTATTCATAAATTGGATTTTGCAAAATATTGTTGATGATATTCTTCTGCCCTATAGAATTTTTCCGCAGGTTTGATCTCCGTTATTATTTCAGCATTAAATTTTTCTCTTGCGACAGGAGCCAATTTCGTTTTCATTTCAAGAGCATCTTTTTCTTGTTCTGGTGTGTGAAAAAATATTACCGATCTATATTGCGTTCCTATATCTGGTCCCTGTCTGTTTGGTGTGGTTGGGTTGTGATTATCCCAAAAAATTTTCAGCAGAACTTCATAGGGAATTTCTTCCGGATCGTAATCAACCTGGACTGATTCCGCATGACCAGTTGTGTCTGTACATACGTCTTCATAGGTGGGATTTTGTTTCATTCCGCCAGAATAACCAACCTGTGTTGATTTTACTCCCTTTGTTTTTCTAAATATCTCCTCAACATGCCAAAAACAGCCTGCTCCGAATGTGGCTTTCATATTATTTTAATAGCAAATATCTAATTTATAATCTACATGGAAAAGGCAGACATTGAATCAATACCAATTAAAAAGACATTTGATTTAAAAGACGAAAAGGATGCTTATGATGCAGCTGAGGAGATGGTACGAATTGGATTTTACAAAGAAAAAAAGGATTCAAAGTATTGATGCCAAAAGCATCGAAAAAGACTGCGAAGCGAATTGGATACATAGTTACCACAACTGTTACTTCTAGTTTGAGGAAAGAAAATCAGGAGAGGGATATTAGATATTGGACATATCATCATGACAAGGAGCATTATGGTATTGTGTTAGTCAGTTCTAAGGTTGTAGAAGAATTAGACTTTTGAATTGTTTAGATATTCAGAAAGCTTAAGCTTGTTTGCAAGTATTGCAGCTATTATAATTCCAAACATAATACCACCGATTACATCCATTGGATAGTGTTGTAGTAGATAGATTCTGCTTACTGCCATGGATACAGGAAAAATCCATAAAATAACCCAACCACGTGGAAACCTATCTGAAAGTGCATAACCCAGGACAAATGCAAGTGCAGACGCACGTGCCACATGCCCTGATGGAAACGAACCTTGACCACCTAAAACCGTAGTATCACTTTCTACATCCATAGGCAATTCACTGCCCAGATATTCAAGATCCGGTCTTGGACGATCAACCACATAATCCTTCAAATATCCTGCCAGTACTGTTGCAATCAGAATAGCCAATAACAATATGAGACCCATACGTCTAGTTTTTCGCCATACAAACATTACAAAACAGAAGATCATAATTGGGATTATTCCCCCAATTTCTGTCAAAACCCACATCAAAAGATCTAATGATGTATTACCAGATACTGATTGAAAATATAGTATAGAAGACTCGTCAAATTGCTCAGTAACTTCTGTATATACTAACCCTGTTATAATTAAAAACGTGATTACTAGTAGAAAAAATCCACGTGAACGTATTTCAAAGATAAATTTCTGCATTAATCACTTTTCCACACGATCATTTTTAATTTTGCTGATCATAGGAAAGACTAAAAGATTTTAACAGGAATCAAAAGAGAAAATATGTGAAATTCCTAACTATTGATGATTTTGACTTTAAAGGTAAAACTGTTTTTTTACGCGTAGATATGAATTGTCCTATAGATCCTGACACATTAGAAATTTCTGGGACAAAAAGAATTGAAGAGATTATTGAAACAATTAATTCGTTAAATAGTGCTAAAATTGTAATTGCATCACACCAGGGAAGAGTTGGCAATAAAGATTATACTAGTATGGAAAAACACGCGGAAGTACTTGAAAAGCTGTTGAATAGAAAGGTAACATATGTCAATGATGTTATTGGCTCTGCAGCACAAAATGAAATAAAAAAACTAAATGATGGTGAAATTCTGTTACTGGATAATCTAAGATTATGTGCTGAAGAAAATTATGAGTTTTCTGGATCCAATGCTGCAAAAACCATAATGGTTAGACGGTTATCAAAATTGTTAGACCTTTGCGTATTGGATTCGTTTCCAAGTGCACATAGATCTCATCCATCAATTGTAGGTTTTCCATATGTACTTCCAGCATGTGCAGGACGCCTTGTTGAAAAAGAAGTTAAAAAACTGGATGAAATTATGGGTGTAGCCAAAGCACCTCATGTACTAGTTTTAGGAGGTAAAAAGGTTGAAGACAGACTTGAAGCAATTAGATTGCTAATAGAAAATGGTAGAGCTGATCATGTTTTACTTACTGGCTTGATTGGTAATGTATTCTTAAGAGCCCAAGGTAGAATAAGATCCACTATTGGAATTAAGAGAGAAAATGAAATTGTTGCTAAAGCACACACATTGATAGGAGAATTTCCAGATGTTTTCTCAACACCGGTAGATGTAGCAATAGAACAGGATGGAAAAAGAGTAGAACTGGATATTAGAGAATTAAACAAGGATGATGAAATTTATGACCTAGGTCCAAAAACCATAGAGCATTATGGCAAGATTATATCTGAAGCAGGAACAGTGTTTATCAGTGGTCCTGCCGGATTTTTTGAAAAAGAAGATTTTGGTTATGGAACAAAGGCACTTCTAGAAGCAGTAGCATCTTCTATGGCAACAACAATAGTTAGTGGAGGTCATCTTTCATCTGCTTTAAAAAAATTCGGCTTGGTAGAAAAAATAACACATATCAGTACAGCTGGTGGCGCATTGGTACGTTATCTAACTGCCACCAAATTACCAATGATTAAAGCTCTTGAGGAGTCAGCGGAAAAATACAAAGCTAAAAAGTAGAACCACAACTATGATTTTGGCAGATCCTATTCTCAGACGATATAAGATAACTTTCTTTTTTACATGAATTACACTGAATTTTCTCAATTGGTTCGAATAGTTTGAACCATTGTGTATTAAGATTCTGACCAATATTACGCAAAATTTCAGCGTCACATAATTCCTTAAAATATACTTCCATATCGATTGCTGTCAAAGACGGATCAATCTTTTCATTTTGCTTTAAAATTTCAAAAACTTGATCATTGTTGAATTTTAGGTCAGCATCATTGAAATTTTCAAAAATTATCCTTCTAATACTAGTTGTTATTGGATTGTTATCCACCTAGTATAGAGATGCAGCTTCTTCTTTTAAGTTTCCTGCAGCCTCTGTGTCATTCATTTTTTCAACAAAATAAGAATAAATTCCGTATTTCAGTGCCTTTAATGAAAGCAATGCACACTTGATTCGTACTGGGCTTGTTTTGATTAGGTGTTCTAGACCAAGTTCTGCTAGCAACTCGTCCTTTTGAAAATTTTTCACTTCATCAAGATTTTTGTTTTGTATCATTTCAGTTAAAACGGATGTACATGCCATGCATATGGCGCATCCCTTACCATCAAATTTTACTTCAGTAATTTTAGTCCCATCTGTGTTAACATACAAATCAATACTATCACCACAGAGAGGATTACTGTCATGTCTGTGTATCTGAGGATCTTCTATTTTACCAAAATTTGAAGGGTTTCTAGAATATTCAATTATCATTTCTGTATAGATAGGATCCCCACTCATAATTTGAACACCTTAGCAACCTCTTCAAGTGAATTAATGAGAGCATCTATCTCTTGCTTTGTAGTGTAAATGTAAAAGCTAGCACGGTTAGTTGCAGCAACTTCAAGTTTCTCCATCAATACTTGAGCACAGTGATGTCCTGATCTTATTGCAACACCATTTTTGTCAACTATGGTTGCAACGTCATGAGGATGTACATCTTTAAAATTAAATGAGATGACACCACCCTGTTTTTCAGTATCCTTAGGACCATAAATGACTAGGCCCTTAACTTTGGACATTTTTTCTAATGCATATTCTGTTAACTCAATTTCATGATTTCGAACATTATTCATTCCAATTTTTGTGAGATAATCAATGGCAGCTGAAAAACAAATAACGTCAGCCACATTAGGTGTTCCAGCCTCAAACTTGTATGGAAGATCATTGTAAGTAGTTTCAAATTTGTGAACTTCCCTTATCATATCTCCACCGCCTTGGAAGGGTCTCATCTTTTCTAGTAATTCCTTTCTTGCCCATAGGACACCAACTCCTGTTGGACCTAACATTTTGTGAGCCGAAAAGGCATAGAAATCACAATCAAGATCACTGATGTCTACTTTCATGTGTGGAACCGCCTGTGCTCCATCAATCAGAATTTTAGCGCCAGCGTTTTTGCATTTAGTTATAACTTCTTTAACATCAGTTATTGTTCCAAGAACATTTGAAACGTGGCTAACAGCAACTAGTTTTACCTTACCCGTTGCAAGATGCTCATCAAGTTGTTCTAACATTAATTCGCCATTTTCATCGATGTCGATATACTTGAGTTCCGCACCAGTTTCCTGTGTAAGTATCTGCCATGGAACTATGTTTGAGTGGTGCTCATACTCTGTTGTAACAACAATGTCACCCTTTTGCACATTATCTCTGCCCCATGCATAAGCAACTAAATTGATAGCCTCTGTTGTTCCTTTTACAAAAATTATCTCCTTGCTATTTGTAACATTTAGGAATTTTGTAACTTTGTCCCTTGTTGCCTCAAATGCCTCTGTAGATTCTTCCGCCAAAGCATGTACTGCCCTGTGGATATTGGAGTTATGGTTTTTGTAATAGTCGGTAATTGCATCTATAACCTGAATTGGTTTTTGAGTAGTTGCTGCATTATCCAAATATACTAAGGCCTTATCGTCTCTAACTCTCCTTTCCAATACGGGAAAATCACTTCTGCATTGTGTGTCAAGAGATGATGTGGTACTTTGCAATTATCAAACACCCCTACCTATACTTGTAATGTTGCTCAACTTCTTCGTTTTCATTATAACGTGTCTCTTCTACTTCAACAATAGCCTTAAGATTCTCATCCATGTTAATTGTTAATTCTTTATTCGCCCATTTTGATTCAATGATATTTGAGATCCATGCTCTTACTTGATGAGACATGGTTCTGGAAAGTGGTTCTAAGAATCCTTCAACAATTATCCGTTCTGCTTCAGAATAACTTAGGCAGCGTGTACCAAGATAGAAAATTTGCTCATCATCCATTTGAGCAACTGATGCAGAATGAGTTGCTTTCACATCGTTTGTAAGAATTTCAAGTCCAGGTATTGAATCAGATTTTGCGCCCTTACTTAATAGGATGGAACGTCCAGACAAAAACGAATTCGAGTGTGCAGCCTGCTCATTAATTCTAATCATACCTTTGAATAATGATTTTGATGTGTCCTTTAGAATTGATTTTTCAACAACTTTTCCGTCCGTCGATTGAGCGTTATGATTAACAATGGTATTTAGATCAAATGACTGGTCATTGTTTCCAAAAACTACTTGAGCATCATTTACAGCAGCGCCTGTACCATCAAGATCATAATCAAGTCTATATCGTGACAACATGGAGCCAAACAAACCAAGATACCAATTTATCTTAGCGTCTTGAGCAAGATGGGTTCTTCTGGTAGAAAAGTTAACTGTACTTTGATCCATAATTTGTAATGTAGTGAAATCTAGTTTGCTATTTTCACCAACACGTGTGTCTAGCAATTCAAGATATGCTTGTTGCTTTGATGCCTTTGGAGCATAAAGTTCCTGTACAACTGAAGCTTGTGTATTTTTTTCAGCGATGATCATATTTCGAGATATTGTGGATATTCCATCTAAAGATAAACATGACACCAAATGAATTGGTTTGTCAATGGTAAGATTTTGTGGGATGTAAACAAAAATTCCTGAATTAAATGCGGCATTATTCAGTGCTGTATACTTGTCTTCCTTAGAGTTTGAATCCTCTAACGTCTTTTGAATTAATTCAGAGTTATTTTGTAATGCATCATCCAATGAAGAAATAACAAGCCCTTTTGATTTTAGTTCATCATCAATATTTATTGAATGAATGTTAGAGCCGATTTGCACAATACTAATTTCATTTTTAATTTCATCTAATCTTTTAGCTAAAAAATCAGGTACAGATGAATCCGAACTTGTAGATAATGAAACCTGTTCTGGATTCATTCTTCTAGCGTCAGTATACTTGTTGTATAATGGTGAAACTTCTACTGGCAAATCATGATAAATAGAAAGAGAGTTTTTCCTGTATTCCTTCAGCCAATCTGGCTCATTTCTTTTAGAAGAAATCTCTTCAACTAGTGAGGAATCTATTGATGATAAAGTAAGTTGTGACATTGTTAATCGTTAAGATTGTTTTTAGATTAGCCTACTGAATTGTCCATTTCTAATTTAATGAGCCTATTCAGTTCTACTGCATATTCCATTGGAAGTTCTTTTGTGAATGGTTCCATGAATCCATTTACAATTAGTGATAATGCCTCCTCCTCTGTGAAACCACGACTCATTAAATAGAAAATTTGTTCGTCGCCAATCTTTCCTACAGTTGCTTCGTGAGTTACTGTGGCATCCTCTTGATTAATCTCCATGTATGGATATGTATCAGTCTTTGATGTATCGTCTAATAGTAATGCATCACATCTAACAGTAGCTTTTACATTAGTTGCGCCCTTTCTTACTCGTAATAGTCCTCTGTATGTAGAGCGACCATTTGCACGGCTTACAGATTTTGATGTTATTTTTGATGTAGTATCAGGTGCTAGGTGAACCATCTTTGCACCAGTATCTTGGTGTTGATTCTTTCCAGCAAATGCAATTGATAGAGTTTCACCATATGCTTTTCGACCCATCAAGTAAATGCCTGGATATTTCATAGTAAGTTTGCTGCCAATGTTTCCGTCAATCCATTCAACAGTAGCACCCTCATATGCATATGCACGCTTTGTTACCAGATTGTAAACATCGTTACTCCAATTTTGTATTGTTGTATAACGTAACTTTGCATCCTTGTGTGCAACCAGCTCAACCACAGCAGAATGCAATGATTCTGAAGAATAAACTGGTGCAGTACATCCTTCGATATAATGAACCTCAGAACCCTCATCAGCAATAATTACTGTTCGTTCAAATTGTCCAATATTTTCTGCATTAATTCTAAAGTATGCTTGTAATGGCATGTCAACCTTGACACCAGGTGGAATGTAGATAAATGAACCACCACTCCACACAGCACTGTTTAGTGCTGCAAATTTGTTATCTTCTGGTGGAATGATCTTGGCAAAGTATTTTTTGAAAATTTCTGGGTGTTCTTTGAGTGCAGAATCTGTATCTAGGAATAGAACGCCCTGATCTGCCAAATCTTTTCTTAAATTATGATATACAACCTCTGATTCATACTGTGCACCAACTCCCGCAAGAAACTTTTTCTCTGCTTCTGGAATGCCCAATTTATCAAATGTGTTTTTAACATCTTCTGGAACATCATCCCAATTCTTCTCAGTTTTTTCTGATGCCTTTGCATAATAATAGATATTTTGAAAATCAATCTTGTTTAGATCTCCACCCCACTGTGGCATTGGTTTCTTCATGAAAATGTCATATGATCTAAGTCTGAAATTAAGCATCCATTCTGGCTCTTCTTTCATTTGACTGATTTCTCTAACAGTATCCTTTGTTAGGCCCTTTTTGCTGAGATGAACATACATTTCAGTCGAGTCCTTAAAGTCATACTTGGAATAATCCATGTCAAGATTTTCAGTAGCCATAACAGTGTTGTAAAAAATATGTTATAAAAAGCAGTGTAAATTTAGGGAATCCTAAATAGCTTTAGCTAATGAAAATGTGTTTACCAGCGCATCAAAGGAACCAGAAATTGTGTGAACGTCTGCAATGACATTTTCAACATTGAGTCTTTTTAACTCGTCAGCAGTAAACGGTCCAATTGAGATAACCGTAGTTTTTTGTAACATATCAACAAGTTTGTTTTGCTCATGATCCTTTTGCATAATCTCAAAGAAAGCCTGAACTGATGACACACTAGTGAAGATAATTCCATCAATCTTATTCTGTGAAAAAAGTTGTCGAAATTCATTCCATTGTGATGTATCACGAAATGCGCAGACATCATAGAGATATAATTCAATTACATGAAGTCCAATTTTTTCTAAAAGTTCCTTCAGAAAAGGTGTTGATGCTCCACTGCGTGGAATAATGACTTTTTTTCCAACAGCATTTAATTTTGTAAACACTTCACCTACACCAACGGAAGAATATCGAACCGGCATATGTGAAACCTTGACATTTTCTTTCTCTAAAACATCCTTTGTTTTGGGACCAACTGCAAGTACGATTGTGTTTGCAACTGCTAATTGCAACTCTTCAAATTTTCCAGCCTTTTTTGCAGTTTCGAAGAGAAGAGTCACTGCTTTTGAACTCATAAATACAGAATAATCCGGATCTTCGTTTGTAAGTGCTGACAGAAACTCATCTACTATTTTTTCTCCCTTGCTTACCAGCTCAATTGTTGGAAGTGGAAGCGCGTTTCCCTTTTCCTTGGTGATCAGCTCAATAAATTCCTGTGAGTCGTCCTTCGACCGTGTAATTGCTATGGTTTTTCCTTCAATCATTTTTTTCTCCATCCAATAGTTTTTGAAAGACTAACCACCTTCCCTATTATAATTATTGAGGGTGGCTCTATCTTAGACCGCTTTACTTTTTGCGCAATATTTGAAACTGTACCTGTAATCATTTTTTGCTTTGTTGTGGTACCATCCTGAATCACAGCGACAGGAGTTTTTTTGTCCATTCCGCCACTTGACAATTGTTTGCAAATTATGCCAATGCGAGAAAGACCCATCATGATAACTATCGTGTCGGTGGATTTTGCAAGCCTCTTCCATCTTACTGCTTCTTTACTCTTTTCAAAGTCTTCATGTCCAGTTACAAATACTACAGACGAAGCAAATTTTCTATGCGTCAATGGAATTCCCGCATAAGTGGCGGAACCAATTCCTGATGTAATTCCTGGAATAATTTCAAATCGTATCTTATGTTTTTTCAAATATTCTGCCTCTTCACCTCCACGACCAAACATTATCGGGTCTCCACCTTTGAGTCTGACAATACAATGTTTTGTTTTTGCATACTTTACCATCAGGTCATTTGTGCTATCCTGATGTTTGTAATCATCACCAACTGCTCTTCCAACGTAAACTGCCTTTGCCTTTTTTGGAATCATTGAAAGAATTTTCTTGCTAACTAACCTGTCATAAAGAACTACATCCGATTTTTTGATCAGCTCGACCGCACGCAATGTAATAAGACCTGGATCTCCTGGACCCGCTCCGACAAGAAATACCTTCCCAGTCATTTTTTGTTCCACTCATCCAAGCTTTCTCTCCAATTAGAAGCAATCTCTGCAATGCCAGCTTTTTGTAGTTCCTCTCCAACCTCCTGCCCCAAACTTTTGGGTTTGTCAATATCTCCGGTTTTTTCTATTGTGATTGATTTTTTTCCGTCAACTGAATATGCCGAAACCGTAAGCTTCAACATGCTTGAATTGGAAATTCCTAGTGCACCGACAGGAAACCTGCATCCTGATTCAACATATTCTGACAGTGACCTCTCAGCTTCTATTTCCGTTCTGGATTTTTTGTCTTCAATTTTTTTTAGCATCGATATTGTTTTGCCATCGTCAGCCCTACAGACAATCGCCAATGCACCCTGACCGGGGGATGGAGGAAAATCTTTAGTTGACAGTACAGAGTGTTTAACATCCAAACCTAATCTAGAAATTCCTGCCTCTGCCAATATGATAGCGTCAAATTTGCCGTCTGTGACCTTGCTGATTCTTGTCTCTATGTTTCCTCTAACTGGCTTTACTACAATGTCTGGTCTTATTCTTGAAACCTGAACCGCCCTTCTTAGACTGCTTGTACCAACAACAACATTTAATGGAATTGTCTTAAGATTATAGCCCTCCTTTGTGATTAGAACGTCATTAGCTGATTCTCTTTTTGGTATGCATGCAATTGTTAACGATTTTGAGATGTCTGATGGGACATCCTTGAGGCTGTGTACTGCAAAGTCTATCTGCTTTTCTGCAACTGCCTTGTCAATTTCCTTTTCAAATATTCCCTTCTGGTCTATTGTAAAGAGAGCCCTCGAGTCGGTATCGCCCTTGGTTGTAATAGTTTTGATTTCAAATTCCGAACCTGCATTCTCCTTTTGCAATTCCGATATCACCCAATTTGTTTGGGCCAATGAGAGCTTACTGCCACGTGTTCCTACCAAAAATGTCAATGTTTCACCGCCTTTAGTGATAGTCCATACGCACCCAACGTCTTTGTAATGTCTGCATCAGTATGGGCATCAGACAAAAAGACACTCTCAAATTGTGATGGTGCTATGAACACGCCGTTCTTGAGCAGGCTTGCAAATAACTTGTTGAATTTTTTGCCGTCTGCCTTTTTTGAAGTCTTGTAATCAGTTACCGGCTTGCTTGAAAAGAAGACTTGGAACATTGATGCTATTGAGTTAATCTGATGCGGGATTTTGTGATCAGTCGCCAGATCATCAATCTCACTAGTCAAAAGCTCACAGTTTCTCTCAAGTTTTGTGTACAACTTGTTTTTGTTTTTGTTAATTGTCTTAATGGAGTTTATTGCAGCTGTAACAGATATTGGGTTTCCAGCAAATGTACTTGCTTGGTAGACATTTCCACCTGGTGCAAGTTTGTTCATTATCTCCTTTTTGCCACCCACTGCAGCTATTGTGAAGCCATTTCCAAGAGCCTTGGCAAGGGTAGTAATGTCAGGTTTTATTTTGAAAGTCTGCTGTGCGCCACCCTCTGATATCCGAAATCCTGTAACAACCTCATCGAATATGAGTGGAACATCATGCTGTCTGGTAATTTTTCTTACGTCGGAAAGAAAATTCTTTTCGGGCAGAATGAGACCCATGTTTGCAAGAACTGGCTCCATGATCAAGCAGGCAACATCCTTGTTCTTTGAAATAACTCGATCAAGAGTTTGTGAATCATTGTATGGAACTACCAGCGTACTTTTTGAAGCCTCCTTTAATCCTCCCTCTGAAACTGAGATCCCAATGTGGGCAGAACCGGAACCAGCTTTAACTAAAACTGAACTGTATGCTCCATGATAGCACCCTTCAAACTTGATAATTTTTTTCTTTTTTGTAAATCCCCTTGCTAATCTAATTGCGGTCATGGTTGCCTCCGCACCAGTATTTACAAGACGGACCTTACCCATGGAGGGAAAGTTTTTGATGATTAATTTTGAAAGCTCAATCTCAAGTACAGTTGGAGTTGTGTACAATGTACCCTTTTTTAGCTGTGAAGAAACTGCAGAAATTATTTCCTTTCTTGCATGTCCAAGTAGCAATGCACCGTATCCGTTGCAGTAATCGATGTATCGCCTTCCATCCTCGTCCCAGATTGAGCTACCCTGTGACTTTTTTACAAAGAATGGATATGGCTTGAAAAATCTTACTGGGCTGTTTACCCCAGATGGAATTATCTTTTTCGCCTGATCAAACAGCTTTTTTGATTTTGATACCATTTACAAAATTCATGTTGAATATCACTAATATCTTTCTAATGTGTACTGGTGTTTTTCGTGCGTCCTGAGAGTACCTTGTAAATGGCTGCAACTATGATTGTTCCGATGAAGGGCGTAGTCAAATAGAGCCAGAGGTCGCCAGTCACTCCTGAGATAACTGCCGGTGCTAAAGACCTGATTGGATTCATTGAAGCGCCAGAAACTAAACCAAAAAACAAAATGTCCAAGGCAATGATTCCACCGATTGCAACACCAGTAAGCTTTCCAAGCTTTTTGAAATGGACTACGATGTAGATTACTCCCATCAAAAATATGGATGTAAGAATCTCATAGCTGATGTTCGCTTCGATGGTAGAAGTGAGACTTGGTGCATTCGTACCAAGGTTTGCATAGTCACCAATTACAAGCAGTACAAAAATACTGCCCAAAAATGCACCAACTGCCTGCGCCACAAAGTAATATGGAAGCTGTCTTCCCTTCACATGCTTTGTAATGAAAAACGCAACCGTCACTGCAGGATTAAAGTGAGCCATTGAATACTTGCCAAATGCATAGACCACAATCGCCAGTCCAATGAAGTGTATTGCTACAACAAAGTAATGTCCGTAAATTCCCCCAAGCGATGCATCATAAACCATAGAGCCTGTTGCGGCAACAACAAGACCGAAAGTGCCAATCAGTTCGGCGATAAAAATTATTTTGTTGGATGAATGCATTCCTATCTATACAAACAAATGGATTATGTAAGTAAATGCAATTGCAAGTCCGGCAGCTCCCGGTATTGTAATTACCCAAGAAAATATGATCTGCCTACTAACTCTCCAACGGACTGCACGTATTCTTCGCGCTGCGCCAGCCCCCATAACACTGCCAGTAATTGCATGAGTTGTACTTGCAGGAATTCCTAATATTGCAAAAATAGCTAACATTACTCCGCCACCGGTTTGAGCTGCAAACCCCTGATATGGTTTCAATCTGGTGATTTTGAGACCAAGTGTTTTGATTACTTTGTATCCTCCAAAGAATGTACCCAAGCCCATTGCACTTGCTGCTGCAAGAATTACCCAAAGTGGCATATGAATTTCAGAAATAAGATCTGCCGAAAACAAGATGAGAACAATTATTCCCATAGTTTTTTGTCCATCATTTGCTCCGTGGGTAAGTGCAAGCCAGACAGATGATATAATTGATAATCTACCAAATGTCCTGTTTACTACAGCTGGTTTACGTTTAGCAAAAACTGCAATTATAATTCCCACTAAAACCATACCAAAAATTATTCCGCCGATTGGTGCGATAATTATTCCTGCAAAAACTTTGGTTAGTCCGCCGTAAACAAGTTGTTCAAAGCCCAATCCAATAATGCCGGCTCCCATTATTCCACCAATTAAGGAATGACTGTTGGAAATTGGTAATCCGAAATATGTGCATAATGAACTCCAAGCTATTGCGCCTGCCAAACCTCCAATAATCATATAGACGGTGATCTCATCAGGACTTACAATTCCTTTTGCAATAGTGGTGGCAACTGCAACACCAAAAACAAATGGTCCTACAAAATTAGCGGCGGCAGATAACGCAACTGCATGAAGTGGTTTTAAAACACGCGTTCCAATTACCGTAGCAACAGAGTTAGCAGAATCATTGAACCCATTTACGAAATCAAAAATCAGTGCCACAATTATGGCTGCGATTGCTATTTCTATCATAAATCCATCTAGGTATATTTTAGAACGATATCTTCAACAACGTCAGCAACATCTACACATCTATCTGACGCAGTTTCCATTGATTCATAGATATCTTTTAGTTTAATGATTTGTATTGCGTCAGTACTCTCAAAGAGTTCGGTCATAGATAGTTTATACAAATCATCTATTTTGTGTTCAATTTCACTTGTTTTTCTGCAATGTTCTATCATTGTAGAAGGATCCTTCATGTTTTGTAGTTTAGATGTCATCAATTCTACTTCCTTCGTTGCCTTTACCAGTTCATTTGCAATATCCAATGCATGTGGAGGAGCACTAGTTATTTTGTAACTATGAAGTCTTGAAGCTATTCCATCCATATGATCAATTGTATCATCTATTTTTGATGCAACCCTTTGCATGTCCTCACGATCCAAAGGCGTGATGAATGTACTGTTTAACTCAGAAAAAATCTCTCGTACTAGAGAATCAGCCTCAGTTTCAAGAGCATGAATTTTTTTGTGATGTTCATCTTTACTTAGATCTGATAGCATAACTACCACTGCTTCAGAGACTTCAACTCCTTTTTTTGCTAAATTATCTAGAATTACTAAAATTTGTCTTTCATTTGATTTTACCCAGGAAAAGAACTGTCCCATAATCTGCGTAGAAGAATTTTGGACTTAACCATGATGCAAATAGTCTATAGTGTAACTATATAGTAATTAATCACAAAAATTTGCTTACAGTTGTTCTTCACATTTGATTATAATGTCTGAAGCAGAGTCGTATGATACATCAAAGTCATCTCCTCCATCAAGAACATCAGTACCGGTGCCGCCTGTTAGTTTGTCATCTCCGGAAAAGCCCTTGAGAATGTCATTGCCCTCTCCGCCTACTAGATGATCATCACCTGCGTTTCCAAATATTAGATCGTCTCCATCGCCACCAATGATACAGTCGTTACCTTCCCCGCCTAAGATCATGTCATCACCGGCAAATGCAAAGATTAGATCAGCGACTTCTGTGCCAACAATGGTATCAGCTGCTGGAGTTCCAAAGATTTGGTTATAGTATGATAATGACTTTCCGCATGGTTGGACTGATATTACTTGCTGGGAGCTTGCGGAATTTCCTAACTCGTCAGAGACGTTCCATGTTACAACCGTATCACCTAATGGGAAAGTATCGGGGGCATCATTTGTTATTGTAAATGCAGAGCCTGCCAAATCATATGCTTGTGCCTCACCAATCTCAACTTGTTTTTCTAAGGAAAATGCGCTAATCATAACATCTTCAGGCATTGTTAATTCTGGAGATGCGGTATCAACTATTGTAACAGTCTGAGTTGCACTGGCTGAGTTGCCAGATTCATCAACTGCAGTCCATGTAACAGTGGTCTCGCCTAATGGGAAAACATCTGGTGCATTATTGGAAATTGAAGGAATATCTACTAGGTCACTGGAAACTGGACTGCCAAGTGCCACTATGTTTGAATCAGTAGATGTTGCTTCCGCCGTAATTGAATCCGGAGCAGTGATACTTGGAGATGTGGTATCAACTATTGTAACAGTCTGAGTTGCGCTGGCTGAGTTGCCAGACGTGTCAGTGGCAATCCATGTAACTGTTGTTTCACCCAGTACAAAGAATCTTGGCGGATGTTCTGTTATTGAGGCAATTCCCATTACATCATGTGCTGTTGCTCCGCCCAATTCTACCATCGTACCGGATAGACTAATAGCTTCGGCAACAATGTCCGAGGGCGCAAAAATCTCTGGATCTGTGGTATCAACAAGTGTAACAACTTGAGTGCCTTGTGAAATATTGCCTGAAGTATCTGTTACTGTCCATGTAACGGTGGTACTTCCAAATGGAAATGTGATTGGTTTATCATTAGTTACAGATTCAATGCCAACACTGTCAGCTGCATCGAGTTCTCCAAGTCCAATATAGTTCATAGTGGGATCAATTACCTCGGCTACAATGTCCTGTGGAGAAATAATTGTGGGTGTAGTAGTGTCTACTACGGTTATTCTTTGATATGCAGTTGTAATGTTATCATGATCATCAGTAGCCGTCCAAGCAATCAGAGTAGAACCTAATGGGAATACATCTGGTGCGTCATGCACAATGGATGAAATTCCTGTAATATCATGAGCCCAAGCCTGACCTATCTCTACTAGTGTTCCTTCAAGACTAGATGCCTCAACAGTTTGATCTTGTGGTATGGATAGTCCTGGCTTTTTTGTATCAACTATTGTAACAGTCTGAGTTGCGCTGGCTGAGTTACCAGATTTATCAACTGCAGTCCATGTAACGGTGGTTTCGCCAACTGGGAAAACATCTGGGGCAATTATGTAAATTGTAACATCCTGTATATCGGAAACAATTGGGCTATCCAAATTAACAATATTTGCATCAACTGAAGATGCTTCGAGAGTTATATCTCCTAATAGTAAAATTTCTGGTGCGGTGGTATCTATCACTGAAACTAACTGGGTAAGACTTGAGAAATTATTTGATGAATCAATGGTAGTCCATGTTACAACGGTCTCACCTATTGGAAAGAATTCAGGTTCATCGTTTGTAATTGAAACAATTTCGCCATTATCTGTGGATATGGCTTCGCCCAAATTCACCTCATTTTGGTCCAAGCTTGTTGCCTCAATTACAACATCATCTGGTACCTGTAGAGTTGGAAATATGGTATCAACAACTGTAATCTTTTGCTCAATGTTGGCTGTGTTTCCTCCAACATCAGTGGCAGTCCATGTTACGATGGTCTCTCCTATTGGGAAGAACTCAGGAGCATCATTTATGATTGAAATCACGCCTAGTAGATCATCTGCGCTTGGTTCCTGTAATTCTATAATGTTATCATAAGGTACAACTGCTTCAGCAGTTATGTCAGGTACTGAATGTATTATGGGCGGAGTTGTATCAACAATGCTAATTTGTTGTATTGCTGATGCTGAATTTCCACTGTTATCGATTGCAGTCCAGATTATTGTAGATGAGCCTAACGGGAACAATGTTGGTGCATTGTTAACTAATAGCTGAATACCATTTTCATCCATTGCTATTGCCTTACCTAATTCAACAGATGTTAGACTTCCAGTTGCTTCTATCATCAAGTCCGCTGGTGGAGATATGATTGGTTTAGTAGTATCAGGGATTGCTGCTGCTTCTGCTGTAGCCGTTGCTTCAGCTGCTGCTTCAGCTTCTGCTGTAGCCGTTGCTTCAGCTGCTGCTTCAGCTTCTGCTGTAGCCGTTGCTTCAGCATAAGATAACTCTTGTAATTTTCTAAATTGTTCTGCTGCTAAAGCTTCTTCTATTTGTGCTACAATTGGTGTTTCAAATTTTTGTATTAAGCCTAAACTAGAATCTAAAACGTAAAGATATCCACGATTATCTAATACAAGATCTTTTGGTTCAAGAAACTTACCGTTTCCTTGACCAACGTTACCCCATGAAGTTATTGTCTTTCCATCAGAATTCATTTTAACCACTCTGTACTTTACAGCGTCAACAAAGTAGATGTTTCCGTTAGGATCCGCTGTCAATCCTCCAGGTCGAACATTTGCACCAGCAAAATTATAATCAAAACTTTTTAGGAAAATTCCATCTGAAGTATACTTTTCAATTTTATAATTTCCAGGATCAGAAACGTAAATAAAATCTCCATAAACTGCAACATCAACTGGATTTTTTAGCTTGCCGTCTCCGAAACCAGATTTACCAAAAGATGACAAGAATTCTCCGTTAGAAGTGAATGTCTGAATTCTATGATTCATTGAATCCGCAACATGGACTACACCGCTTGAATTTATTGTAATTCCTTGTGGTTCAATGAATTGTCCATTTTCACTACCATGTCCTCCCCACTTTAGAATAAAGTTTCCATCGTTATCAAATTTTTGAATAGTATTCTGCATTTCGTCAACAACATATACATTATTTTCATAAATTGCAATGCCGACAGGAGATTGAAGTTCTCCATTTTCAAAACCGTTAGTTCCCCAGCTTGACAAAAACTCTCCATCACTGGTAAACTTTTGAATTCGTGAATTGCCAGTATCTGCTACATAGATGTTTCTTTCGTCATCAACAGCAATCTGTTGCGGTTGTTTCCAGCCCTCATACATTGTGCGACAATATTCAGCCCATAACGAACAATCCATATCTGGTTCAGTAGTATCAAATCCTTTCCATTGTGAGATATGCAAATGACCGCTTGCTGCAAACGATTGGCTGGAAATCATTCCAACTAATAGTAAGCTAACACATACTGTGACTAATACTAAACCTTTCAACAATAATGAGTGAAATAAATCAAAAAGATCTCATAAGTGAGATATTGTTATTTCGTGGGTCAAATTTAGTTCAATTAGAAGGGCTTGTTTACCTCACGCGTGAATACATAACTCGCAAGTAGGATCATAGCTACCACAAAACCGCCTAAAATTACTATGCTAAAGGCAGCCGATGAGCTTTCAACATACCCAGACATCATACTTCGAACTAAAACTACCGCATAAGTAACCGGGTTGAATTGAGCTATAGTTGCCAACCAATCTGGCATCAGTGCCAGCGGAAAAAGGGCTGGACTTATCATGAACATAGGCAATCCAAGAAAATTGACAGTTCCCCAAAAAGTTTCTTGAGATTTGGCGGCCGCAGCAAACATAACAGATATTCCAGAGAATCCAATCGAAAACAAGACTACTATTGCCATGATTGGAGCTATCATCAGCAAGTTTGGCATTGTGACACCTATTGCAAGGGCAATTCCTAAAATGAGACTGGCTTGAATTGCAGCAACTAATGATATTGCAAGCATCTTTCCAAGTGCAATGGATGACCTAGAAATTGGAGAGGTAAGTGCCTGATTCATAAAACCATATCTTCTATCCCACAAAGTGTTCACACCACCAAAGATGCTGGTGAAAATTGCAGTCAATATTATGATTCCAGGTGTCATGAACTCAATATATTCTCCATCAAATCCAACTGATTCAATCAATGGCTGTGTTCCTGAAAATATATTGCCCATAACTATGATCCAAACAGCTGGCTGAATCAGTCTGATTATAAAACCACCCCTAGATTTTTTGTAGCGTTTCATCTCACGCCAAAAAATTGAGTAAGTATCAGTAATCATCAAAGTCCTTTTCTCCTGTTTAGATTGAATTCTTTTCTTCTACTGTATTTTTTATTTTCAGTTTCATCCCTCAAATCATGCCCAGTATATGAGATGAATACATCATCAAGCGTAGGCTGTTTTAATGTGAGAGATCTTATCTTCATATCAAGATTAGCAGATTCCTGAAATATCTTTGGGATTACCTCATTGCTTTTGGTAGAAAAGACGGTGATTAAGCCCTCTTTATTTTTCACTTCCTTAACAAATTCAATTTTTCCAATTTGATCTATTATGGCATCTTGGTTTGCTTTGCCGTCAACAAGATTAAAGGAGATTATCTCGTTTCCTATTGTACTTTTCATTGATTTTGGTGTGTCGATGACCTGTATTTTTCCATGATCAATAATTCCTATTCTATCACAAAGATTGTCAGCCTCTTCCATGTAATGAGTGCTGATAAAAACGGTCATACCAAAATCCTTTCGAATTTTTTTTATGTAGCCCCATATCTTCCGTCTTGTTTGTATATCAAGTCCTACAGTAGGTTCATCAAGAAATAGTACAGATGGTCTGCTCAATAATCCATTTGCTATATCTAGTCTCTTTCGCATTCCGCCAGAATAGGTTAATGATGCTTGATCCTTTTTTTCACCTAGCTCTACTAATTCCAATACATCGTCTATTCTTGATTTAATTAGATTCCTTGGGATTTGGTTTATTCGTGCATGTAAGTAAAGATTTTCTCTGCCGGTTAGAAATTCATCTACACTAATTTCTTGTTGAACATAGCCAATTTTCTCTCTCACTTTTTTGGCATCAGACATAACGTCATATCCACCCACAAGTGCTCTGCCAGATGTTGGTTTTAACAAAGTTGTAAGTATCATCATTGTAGTACTTTTTCCTGCGCCATTTGGTCCCAGAAAACCAAAAATCTCGCCCTCTTCCACTTTGAAAGAAATACCATCTACTGCCTTAAAATCTCCAAATTTTTTTGTGAGTGAATCCACTTCTATTGCTTCCAATACTAAAGCTGATTTTTTTAATTATAATTTGATTGCGAAACAAGCTTGAACGAATATAAAGAATTTTTATTGAGAAAAAATGAGAGTGTGTATAAATTATGAGCGGTGGTAAAATTATTTTTCTGTTAGGAGTTGGCTCTTCCGTTGCGATGGCTATCTTTGCCCTAATGATGTTTTTAAGAAATTAATAATAAGGACTCTCAAAAACTGAGAGCCCAGATGACTCTATTCGAAGGGCAACTATGGTCTGATGTTGACTATTCGAATATGATTAATTTACAAAATTTACTTAAAAATAACGCGTACAAATTATCCATTTTTTTAAGATAGATACCCAAGGCAAACACAATATAGTTCACTGCTCTGTTTTCTGCTGACTTTAGGTTTTTTTAACTTAACCTTAGTGAATTTTTTCTTCACATACTGATAAAATTCATTTGAATATTCGCCATCAAAAATTTTGAATAGTGCGTTTCCCTTTTTTTCCAGAACTTGATCCATAATTTTTGCAGCGGCGTAATTTAATGAGATTTGTATGGAATGATCGACAGACCAATTACCAGTTACCTGTGGAGAAAGATCACATATTACAACATTTATTTTTCTTCCAAAAAATGATAAAATTTCTTCGGTAATGGAAATATCACAGATGTCTGATTTCATCATGTGCGCACCAGGAATTTCTTCTACAAACGATGTATCAACTCCCATCACTTTTCCTTTATTGCCAGCAAGCTGCACTGCAACTTGTGTCCATCCTCCCGGTGCACAACCCAAATCCAAAACATAGTGACCCGCACCAATTATTCTGTATGATTTATGAAGTTCTTTTAGTTTGTAAGAAGACCTGCTTCTGTATCCTTCCTCATGAGCTAGTTTTCTATAATGATCATTTTTTGCATCGATTAATTTCATTTTTATTTATTTTTCAATTCTATCATAACCCAATCCTCAATCCATTGACAAGTTTTTGGGCTTACTTCGCCATCAAGTGAACATTTTGCTTCAACTGGACAGGTCAAACATGGTGAGCCTTCAATAGATTTTGTACTGATTGGTGTTTTTTTGATTATAAGTTTGTAAGTCCATCTTTCTTTTTCTAAAATTTTTTCTCGTGTAATCATTCCCATTCTTTCCAATTTTAACGCTAAACGAGAACCATCTCTGCTTGAAAGTTTGTATTTTTTCCAAAGTTGACTTTGAAGTATTCCATCTGATTCATAACCAGCAATATTTTCGCAAACCCTATTACACATCTTATCCATGTCAGTCTTCTCCAGTTGAAAACCAGTAATTTCTTCTTCAGTAAGCTGCTCCTCTAATTCATCTTCGTAAGTTCTTTTTGCTTCTTCCTCTTTCTTTTTTGCTTCTTCCTCTTCCTTTTTTGCTTCTTCCTTTTTTCTTTTGCTTCTTTTGCTCTCTTGATTGCTTCTTCTTTTCTTCTAGCCTTTTTCTCTTTTGCTTCTTTTGCTTTCTTTTTTGCTTCTTCTTTTCTTCTAGCCTTTTTCTCTTTTGCTTCTTTTGCTTTCTTTTTTGCTTCTTCTTTTCTTCTAGCCTTTTTCTCTTTTGCTTCCTTTTTTGCTTCTTTTGGTTTTACTTTGATTTCCTTCTTCTTTGGTTGTTTTGGTTTTACTTTGATTTCCTTCTTCTTTGGTTGTTTTGGTTTTACTTTGATTTCTTCCTTCTTTGGTTGTTTTGGTTTATCTTTAGTTTTTTTAAATTTAGACTTTGAGGGAACTGATGGATTATTTTCAGATACTAATTTTTCACGTAATCGTGCTAATTGTTCCTTAATTTTATTTACTTTTTTTCTTTTTTAGAGTCCAGATTATCTTTATTTTTCATCAAAAATCACCAATAGCTATCTTATCTAAGTAAAAAATTGAACGCAATATAAAACTCACCTAATGTTAATTGTCGAACTAATTTTGACTAATAATTTAAATCTCATTCAGGTCAACAGACACTAATTGCGTCTTAGAAAATTTAGAGTTCAAGCATTTCGTTGCATTCATGATTCAGGTGATATTGTGGTTGGTGATTTGGCTGCATTTGTTGGTAGAAATGAAAGTGGCAAAACTACAATTCTCCAAGCATTAACTATGTTAAATAGAGATGAGATGATCTCTGAACTTGATTTATGTGATGAAATGACTGAGCGTCTCAAATCTGATCTTAGAATTGTTGAGGGAGATTTTGAATTGAATCACGACGAAACAGAAATAGTTAAGGAAAAATTTCCTGATTTACACATAACAAAACTAAAAATTTTTAGAACCAACAAAAATCCAGAAATACAATATGATTTCAGCGATAATAAGATTAGCAAGGAAGAAGACAAAAACCTAGAACATTGGCAAAATAGCACAAAACAACTATCAAATTTTGTTGAAAGCATCCCAAATTATATAAGTAAAAAACTAGATGTCGATTTTTTTACAGGTGACACACCAAAGGATAAAAAAATTATTCGAGCTGAACTTGATGAATTTGACAACATTCTACGAGATGCGGCAACTGATGAGCAGCAAGTGATCTCTGAATGGGAGAAAGTCTACGCCGATATAACAAAAAACGTTAAAAAAATTTTGGTTGATAACACCGAAACCGATGCTTTGAAAAATTTCATTGGAGATAATATACATCCACGGTTTGTTTATTTTTCTGATTATAAGAAAATTCTAGGAAATATCAACTTGGGTGAATACATTAAAGAATCTGAAAACGAAGCTTCTGCGGGAATTGAATATATTGAAGGGTTTGATAGGGCGGAAACTGTAAGAAATTTACTTTATCTTTCAGAGCTTGACATAGAAAAACTAGAGGAGCTTAAGAACAGTCCGTCAAAGTTAATTAAATTTTTAAACACTGCAAGTAAAAATTTGACTCAACGGTTAAATCCATCTTGGAAGGGTGAAGCTATTAACGTAGAATTAAGACTCAACCCAGGAAATATTTTGAGTGTAGTGCTATCAGATGTTCATAAGGATGGAACTATAACCAACACTGGTCTGCTAAATAGAAGAGCTGAAGGCTTCAAATGGACATTCTCATTCATAGTAAATTTTGCCGCTGAAACGCAAAGAGCGGAATTGAAAGAGGCAATTCTATTACTTGATGAGCCAGCACGAAACTTACATCCAACACAGCAAGCTGGAATCTCTGATTTGTTAAAAAATCTTGCTGGATCAAATCAGGTCTTATACGCCACCCATTCACCTTTCATGATTTTTGACTATACACCTGGTAATCTTCTCGTTGTAGAACTTGATAGGAAAAAACATCTAAGTAGAATTTTTTATGATTACTGGAAAGCAGATGATGCTACTCTTACACCAATTCTCTATGGGTTATCAAAGGGATTAGTAGGTTCAATAACTGATAGAGAAGTAGGTTATAACTCACGTCCTCTCATTATAGTGGAATCAATGTCAGATACAATGTATCTTAATGCGTTTGACAAATTTCTTCAAGATCCAAACATATCAATGAATCCTCTAAATGTAGTACCAGCTTACAGTAAAAATTCAGTATTACCACTATCAATTTTTTATCACACTCATGGATACAACACGTTTGTTTTACTTGACAATGATTACGAATCAAATCAAATTGCTGAGCAGTTAAAAAATAATAAATTTTCAGAAACACAAATTATATTTTTCGAAAGTAGTGGAAACCTCCTTCAATCAATAGAAGATTATATGGTAACTGAAGATTATTTATACGCAGTAAACCAAACTTACGAAATAAAATTGCGTAGAGAAGGATTCACCAATCTTACCAAAGAAGAAGTACTAATTCATGGAAAAAAGGGAATTGTTGAAAATCTAAAGGCAGTTTGGAATGAACATAGTGATGATGATTGGGGTGAATTTGAAAAAGAGGAAGTTTGCAGATACATATGTAGCAAAATTGCCTTAGGTGCTGCCACTTTCTTGACTGAAAAAACAAGAGACCGAACACGTACGTTATACCGGATAATTGCTGAGCGTATTCGTCAATACCAGAATACAGCACCTAAGGAACAGTTTTCAAATGAACCATAACTAAAAACAGTAAAACTAGTTAAAAATACTCAATGAAAACTAAATTAAAGTTTAATTGCTGACAAAAAACTGATGAATGTTATGAGAAAATATTCAACAAATGCTATTTTCCTCTCAGCATTGCTTGTACTTTCTATTTTCACTTTAATATCGATCTCAGAAGTAAATGCGGCGGAAGTAATTTCCGTAAATGCAAAAGGTTATGAAAATACGATAATTATTGAATTTGAAAATGAAAGCACATCTAAAATAAAGACAATTAAAGTGTGGCCAGGCGGAGAAGTAACATTCACATCATTTAAGTCAGAACCAGGATGGGGTGGTGGAAAATATTCTGACGGTAAGTTGCTAATATTTACCGCAACAAATACGCTGAATTCAGGTGAATCAGTAAAGTTTGGTCTTGTAACAGATGAAAAAGTAAATGCGATAAATTGGAAAGTGTTGGATCCAAATGATAACGACATTGATAAAGGCAAAATATCAATTCAGGTAATTTCTGAAACAAGCTCTGACATTATTGAAGAAGAAAGTAAGGAGGTTGAACAGGCTAAAGAGGCAGGCGGTGAACTTTACGGTACAAAGAAATTCATCCCAGAAAAAATTCGGGTTGGTTCAGATATAAGACTGCTTGGAAGTGGATTTGACTCGGAAAAAAATTTAAAATTGTACCTTGATAGTACTATATTAAAATCAGTTAATACAGATAAGCAAGGAAACTTTCTAACTACAATCTCTATACCTGACGCACACAATATTGGGACAAGTGAATTTATTATAAAAGACGAATCTAATAATATTCAAACTACTAGTATTAACATTGAAGAGTCAAAAAACAGGTTTTTGAAGACTTCAGAATTTGAAGTTAATAGCGTTCCTGCTGAAATCAGATATGAAGAAACATTAACTATTTCAGGCAGTGCATACCCGCAAAGTGCAATTATTATTGCGTTTGAGAATAATGAAAGAGTTTTAGAAAAAACACGCGTAATATCAGCTAATGCGAATGGAGAATGGGTTTTTGAGGAAACGATAGAACGTACAGAAAATCTGGGAGAAAAATTTGTAATTTTTAAAAATAATAATGATAAAACAACAAAAAGCCTGACAGTAAAATCAGATTATCTAATACAAATTTCTACGTCTGCAGTAAGATACAATGCAGGAGAAACTGTCACTATAACTGGTACTGCTGAACCGAACAAAAACACTACAATATGGATTAAAAATCAAGATAAAAAAATAGTACACTATGATGTTTTTACAAGTAATATAGATGGAAGTTTGAATTATGAATTTGTTATAGATAGCACATTTTCTTCTGGAACTTATACTGTAATAATAAAACAGGAAAATGGGTCAGATGCTGCTTTGTTTGGTATTGACAAATATCCAACATCAGTTATTGTGACATTGATGGAGAAAACAAATTTTGAGCTTAATTCTAAGGCAATCTTAAGCATTGTTGGTCCAACATCATCCAATTTATCAATTTCAATCTTGGATTCCAATGATATTATCATAATGACTGATTCTATTACATCAAGTTCCATTGGTAAAAATAAGTACGCTATAGATTTAGATGGTCTTGATTCTGGTGTATACAGAGCTGTTGTTTCTTCAACAAACATTCAAGATTCAGTTAAATTTTCAATTGGTCTAGATACAGGATCTGGCGCAATTTCGTTAGTTTCAACTAAATCCAATTATTCTCCAGGTGAATCAATTTTAGTTATTGGGAATACTGGCAATAATGCTAGATTAATGATAACTCTTCTTGATCCTTCTGGAAACATATCCGCCAAAACTGAAACTTTTTCAGATAACTCTGGTAGTTTTTCCACAGGTGATATAGGAATTCCACCTGATGGAGCACTTGGTAAGTGGAAAGTCACTGCACACAATCGTCTTGATTCCAATAGTGTTGAAATTAACGTGTCTATTCCAACAGGGAAGAGTTTAACATTACAAATTGAGGAAACGCAATTTAACATTGGAGACACCATAGTCATTAAGGGTGTAGGACAATCAGACGCCATTTGGATTAGGGTTCAAATAATTAGTCAAGATGGAATGACTGTGGAGTTATCAACTCCTCTAACATCAGGTACGTTTCTTATTCCTTGGACAGTTCCTGCTGGTTTTGACACTGGAACATATACCATAATAGTATCTGATAATGAAAACAGCTCTAGCTTTGAAATATTTATACAATAATCTTAGTGGTTCAAAATAGTTTTTATTTCTCATTTATTGTTACAAGTAACATGAATTTGAAGAGAATAATAGCAGAATATCCGAATTTTCCGAAAAAAGGTATCTTGTTTAGAGATTTTAGTCCAATTCTTGGTGATGCTTCTGCAATGTCATTTATTGTGGAAGAATTTTCAAAACAATTTCATTCTAACGATGTTGATATGTTTGTAGGAATTGAGTCTAGGGGATTTATTCTTGCTTCTATTCTTGCGCAAAAATATAGCAAGGGTATGGTAATGCTAAGAAAAGAGGGTAAACTGCCGGGAAAAACTGTAAAAACTTCGTATACAATTGAATACGGTAAAGCTGTGTTAGAGATTCAGAAAAATGTGTTAAATGAAGGTGAAAGAGTGGTAATTTGTGATGATTTGTTAGCTACAGGCGGAACAGCAAAGGCTGCAGCAAAACTAGTGGAAAGAATGGGCGCAAAAGTTGCAGGGTTTGCATTTATTATTGAATTGACTGACTTGAATGGAATCAAAGAAATAAACGACTACAAAACTGTCTCATTGGTGCAATATTGATGGTAAGCAACACAGCTGAGATTGGAATTTTTGGTGGAACAGGAATTTATGATTCTGAATTGTTGCAGGACAGCAAAGAAATAACGATTGAAACACCTTATGGTAAAACATCTGATACAATTACAATAGGAGAATTTAAAGGGGAAAAAATTGCGTTCATGCCAAGGCATGGAAAAAAACATTCTATTCCTCCACATATGATAAATTATTGTGCAAATATTTGGGCCTTCAAGGAATTAGGAATTACAAGAATTATTTCCCCATCAGCTGTTGGAAGTTTGAAAGAAGAAATAAAACCAGGTGACTTTGTTCTTCCAACACAATTTATTGATTTTACAAAATCTAGGAAAAATTCGTTTTCTAAGGAGGGTAAGGTTATTCATATTTCAGTAGCGGATCCTTTTTGCCCAGAACTTCAAAAAATTGTTTCAGAAACAGCAAATAATCAAGATATAACCTTGCATGAAGATTGTACGTATGCCTGTATTGAAGGACCAAGATTTTCAACAAAAGCAGAGTCTAGATTCTACAAATCTACTGGATCTGATATTATTGGAATGACATTAGTGCCAGAATGTCAGCTTGCAAGGGAAGCGCAAATGTGTTACGTATCAATTTCTACGGTCACAGATTATGATGTTTGGGCAGAAAAACCTGTAACTGCAAAAGAAGTTATGGATACTTTGTCTAAAAATGTCCAAATCACAAAAAAACTCCTCGCAGAATTAATTGATAAGATGCCAGATGATTTTGCTACAAAAAGAACATGCTCTTGTGAGAAGGCATTAGCTGAAGCAGAGTTTTAATCATCGATAAATGATTCACGCTTTAGACCATCAGGAAGACTAAGATTTCCAGAAATAAGGTTTTTTTGTAATTCATCAATAACTTCCTCAACATTATATTCTAGTGTTTTTAGTTTGCTTTTCATTTCTTCAGACAGTTTTACTCCAATATTTTGTCCTCCTATACGACCAAATGCTATTGCTAAAAACTCAAATGAATTTTCATCAATTTCAAACGTTCCATTAATTTTTGCGGCCATCTGGGTGCCATCAACATTATTCACATGTACTTTTAGGTTCAACGCAAATCTAGATTTCTACTGCCCTGTTTAAGTGATCTTCGATTAGAAAGCTGGAATGATAATCGTCAACTATTTTATAATCCTCAATTTTAAGATCT
This sequence comes from Thaumarchaeota archaeon SCGC AAA007-O23, assembly GCA_000402075.1. Taxonomy (GTDB): domain Archaea; phylum Thermoproteota; class Nitrososphaeria; order Nitrososphaerales; family Nitrosopumilaceae; genus Nitrosopelagicus. The sequence goes on along the minus strand of ARWO01000002.1, from coordinate 36,968 downwards.
AAAATTTTTTCGTCAACTGTTTCATATTTAATAATTCCATTTTGTTTTAATCTTACAAGTTTCCACTTGTCTTTTCCTTTTTGGAGTTTGCTGATAATTACTCCCCATTTTTCATCATCTCCTATTCTTGGCATTCCTACAATATCAGTAATTGAATCTATTCCTAGCTGTTTTTCTTCACAGAATTTTTTTTTACAACTGGCACATCGCCAAACATCTACACTACCAATTGTCCTCTCATCTATATTGATATTAACAGGAGCTAGGTAAGTGACTTGAGGATTTTCACAGCAACGATAAATTTCCGGAGTTTTTGGAGTTTCAGTTGGTATTTCACTCATATTTTTTCACTTTTTTTTGTTATATTTAGTCCTTGCATCATCATATGGATCTTCTAATGCTATACCAATATTATCAACAACTAAATTTTTTTTAAAATCAATATTTTCTCGTTCACACATTCTTCTGTACATGTTTACAGCGGTGAACCGTGGATGCATCGCCTCATATTCAGTTTTAGGCATATCAATAAAACCGCCTAATCCAACAAGTTCTTGAGATGTTTCTTTAGCTTCATCAATAGTCATATCTGAAAGTTCTGCAATTTTGTTAACTGACATTTTTCCCTTCAGTGTAACTAGTAAAAATACTTCAGCCTGATTTTTGGTGAGCCTAACCTCAGATATTAGATCATTTTTAATTTTCTCATAATCCATCCAAGATTCTAAGAATTTATTCTAATTAAAGTAGCACTCTAATAATTCCAAATATACTTTATATTTGGTAGATGTGATTCTCATTCATTGTCTAAATTTAGTAGTACATCTTCATATACAGATCAAAAATCATTAAACTTCGCAATCCCAATAGTTATACTAATTTTTATTGGAATTGTTTACATAATGTCACAAAGAGCGGATGGAAATTTTGTAAGTTTTATTTTGATTGGTATTGCAGCAGTTACAACAATTTATTGGTCCAGTGTTTTTAAAAAAATGCTAAAAAATGTCAAGCCAAAATATACTGCAAGAGAAGCAGAAGCTAAGAATTGGGTTTATGATCTTATTAAGGGTGAAAACCAATTTGTTTTTGTAGCTGAAGTTCCAGGTCCTGACGATAAAATTATGGTAAGGCTAATTGATGGAATGTTATACATTAGAGGTTCAGGCGGCTTTTCAAAAGAAGTTCAAATTGAAGGTTCAAATCAAATGAAGATAGCCGACTTCAAATACAGAAATGGTGTTCTGACACTTCGAATAAGTTAAAGACTTTTTGCAATTTCAGGAGATGTAATGTCGATATGACTGATCTCTATAGGTTACTTCCAGAGGAGATGGAAAAAATGGTAATTGATATGGGTTATGATAGATATAGAGCTGATCAAATTCTAGTGCCTCTTTATTGCAAATTTCCTAAAAGTATTGCAGACATTAAACAACTTCCAAAAGAAATGATTGCAGAATTGGTGGATGCAGGATATACGATAGGTTCAGCAAAAGAAGTTCATAAAATTACAAGTGATGATGGAGATACAACAAAAGTATTACTTAATCTCACTAATGATAAATCTGTTGAAACAGTTCTCATGCAATACAAATCAGAAAAGGTTGGAGGACTTCCAAGATCAACAGTATGTATTTCTACACAAATTGGATGTGCAATGGGATGTACATTTTGTGCAACAGGACAGATGGGTTTTGAAACAAATCTAAATGCAGAACATATCATATCACAGGTGATTCATTTTGAAGAAATTATTGAACAAAGAAAAGAGCACATTACAAATTTAGTTTTCATGGGAATGGGGGAACCAATGGCTAATTACGATGAAATGATTAGAGCTGTAAAAATTTTAACAGACCCAAGAGGATTTGGATTGGGTCAACGGCATATTACAATTTCAACAATTGGAATTAAAGCAGGAATAGAGAAATTAGCTGAAGAAAATCTCCAGATTGGTCTTGCGATATCACTTCATGCGCCAAATAATGAATTACGTAAAAAGTTAGTTCCTACAGCAACATCAGATTCTGTTGAAGAAATTATTGAGGCAGGGTACAATTATTTTAAGAAAACTGGTCGACGTGTGACATTTGAATATGTATTAATGGATGGAGTTAATGATTCACGTGAAATTGCGAATGAATTAGCGGAATTATTACGCGGTAATGGATCACATGTAAATTTAATTCCTATAAATCCAACTGCAGGAGATTTTAAACGACCATCAAAAAGTGTGGTCTTTGAATTTAAACGGGTTTTATCTGAAGCAGGAGTAAACTGTACAATTCGAATTGAAAAAGGTACAGAAATATCAGCCGCGTGTGGTCAGCTTAGAACAGATATTGTCGGATGATTCAGATATTTTTCGATTGTTGTGCTATATAGTGTCCTAACTCTTCGGATAAGTTAAAGACTTTTTGCTAATTCAAGTTTCTGTGGCAGATATTTGTCTGTGATATTTGTTAGACCATACTTTGAGAATGCTTCAAGTTCTGCCTTCCTTTTAATTTTTAAAAATACTTCAAGTTCTTTCTTCCAAATACCTTCTTGATATCTAGGATCTTTCAGTAGATCATGACATCTCTTTATGTCAGATTCTGTCATTGGTATGGTAGGAAGTTTGTATTTTTCAATATCAGTAGCCCAAACTCCAACCCATTTTGCATCTGGAACAGTTAGGCCTCTTAGATGTGCTGCATTAGCAGAACCTGATTTTATTACCATTGCAATATGTTCACCATAAACATCACCGTCAGTTAAAATAACAACAGGAAGACTCAATTCGTCATGAAGTCTTTTTAACAATGTTCTAGTTGAGCGTGGAGCCTGACCTCCAGTGTCAACTATAATTGCTTTGAATTTTTTATCAACTTGCTCTTCAACAAATCTAGTAAACAAACCACCTTTCTCAATTGCAATTACAACTTCTGCACTCGTTTCTGTAAATTCTGAAGAAGTTAAACTTGGACCTATGGCATAACCATCAGGATGATCAGACAAATTAGTTTTTTTCCCTTCATATCCAGGAACAGTATATTCTATTGTTAAATCTCCGAACACACTGCTTCGTTCCTCTGGAAATACATGAAAAGATTCTCTTGGTGATGCAAGTACAGCTTCAAGGTCAACTATTATGTTATCAGATTCAGACTGATCTTCAAAATCAACTGCAAAAGCTTGAGATGAGTAATATACATCTCGAAGAGTAGAAGATTTTTTTTGTCCTGTTAGTCTGTTAGCAAAAAATGCCAGCCACATTAACTGAGTAAACGAACGAAGTTGAGATGTATTTCTAGAACTTCTAACTGCCATGTTTGCTCCAAGTATGTATTGTCGGATTTTTTTATCATATACAATATTGCTTACTGAACGGCTAGGAATTGTAAATTTTGGGAAATTGCCATTATCAATATCATCATAAATCTGCGCACCATGCTTTCTTAACAGATCAACAAGCGCACTTTGCTTGTCCACTGATTTTTTTTCTTAATCTGTTTTTTCTTCAACTATAGGTTCCTCCGTAATCATTTGCTTATAATTTGGTTCATTCTTTTTGCCAGCAAGCTCCGTGCAAAATTGTGCTATTAATGGAATGTATTTTGAATAAAGATTTTTCCTCTTTATAGCAGCATCAGCTTGGCCTCTTTTAGACATGAATGAAGATAGTTTTCTAGACAAAGATAGTAATGCAAGTTTTAACTCACGTTCAATCTCAGGTCTATCTGCTACATTTTCTTTTCCTACTGTTTTGTATGGGACTCTCGTAGAACAGATATGTGATACTATTACCAATGGTGGATCGCCTTTTATCTTATAGCGTGACCAGTCAGTGTCATTTACAACCTTTAGAACCACATCACTTCCCTCATCATAAAGAAGTGGAATTCTGTTAGCAAATCGATAAACTTTCATTCCACGGCTAGAAATTTTTCCTCCATACGCAATTCCCATCTCTATGACAAATGGGAATCCCGAATAAGCGGAAGCCCCACGTTGTACAACCTCAAGAAAATCTGGTTCAAAAAATCTTTCCATACCTTTTTTCAGTGGGGATTCACCTAATGGAGCCAAACAACTTGGATCAGGTGCCATAAAGTCGTCAAATGTTTGTAATCCATCAGTAAGTTTTACAAGCTCTTGGTTTGTCATAGTCCCAATTCTGTGTTCAGGCTTAAACTTTGCATATTCTGCAAACTTTAAAGCTGTAGTTGGTCCTACCCTTTGGAAACGTTTAGTCAAAAATGAGGTTATTGTTTCACCTTGTACAGTGTTTGCCAGTTGTTTATAGTAAAAACTTTCGGGATCCATATCAATGGAAATAGACTGTGATTCGCCAAAATCCCAGTAGGTTAATTTCTTGTTTGCTATATCAATTTCTTCAATGGTAGTCTTGCTTAACTTTTCAAAATCCATTTTTAAAAATGATACCAAAGCCATGATTATGCGAACAGGTCGCGTCAATGTCTTCCATTTTTTTTGTGTCTTAACCATTATTTCCGAGTGACTAAGATTTTTGTTGGCTAATCCTAGCTCTTTCCTAACTTTTGAGATCATATTGTCATCAACCGCTGGAATCTGATAGTGGGTGTCTAATAGCATTCGTCGAATTGTTTCAACGTCAATTCCATGTGGATGTGGTCTGATGATTGTTGGTGACGGTGGCATTGTTCTGATAACTTTGGTATACCTATACTTCTCCCCTTTTGGATCATCAAAAGTGATTGTTGCGTATGGTGTTATCAGCGAGGTTTGATATACATAGTCGCGTATTTTTGTACCCGCTTTTGCATAATCACCCTCTAAACATATACTAACAGATAATCCAGACTTTGAAACTTCTTTTGTTTCATGTTTTAGTATGACAGGTTTGTTCTTCTGTATGTCCAAAAGCATTTCATATTCATCCTGAATTTTTCCATCAGTACTGCTTTTCACGACAACAGGTTTGTTAGTTGTAATTTGGCCGTAAAGAATTGCCATTGTAGCACCCAATCCAAACATTCCTCGTGCCTGCTTTAGACCAAATTTTGAGCCATACAGGACTGTACCAAATGCAAGGGGAACATGGTTTGATTCAATGCCAGGACCGTTGTCTCTAACTGTTAAGATGTACTGTTTTGGATCTTGCTTTTCTGCATCAACTGCCTTTATCGACATGTGAACATCTGCCAAAATTCCTTTTTGATCACACGCGTCAAGAGAATTCTCGACGAATTCACGAACTGCAGTATAAAGTGATCTTGTTGGATTACTAAAGCCTGCAAGGTCTCTGTTACGATAAAAAAATTCACTTGGAGAAATCTGAGTAAAAGTTTCTTTAGAAGACATCTTGATTTTCCCATAATTGTAATCTGGCAAATTTGTCCTGTCGTCTTCCAGCTTCAATCTTCTTGTAAACATATCCATGCATACTGCCGCTTAACAATGATTCAATAGCATCTATTGCAAGTTTTAGCTGCGTTGATTCACCAATGATTGATACAGTTTTCCCATAAACAGTAATGTCTGAGTTACTCAAATTTTCCATATTCACTCTCGCCTTACCACTATCACCTATTATTCTTCCTTTGATCCTTTCAATTTGTTCTGGAGTTTTTCCACCAAACTCACGTAAATTAATTACATGCAAAGTATTTTCACCTTTAAGTAATCTCATAGCTTTTTCTGGTGAAAATCCACGACCTATTGCTGTTATAATTTCCAAAGCCTTGAAAGCTTGAAATTGTTCATCAACAATTTTACTTAAAACTTGAACTTCCCCATTTTTACTATCTATGTCTAATTTCACTGAGCAGGTTTCTTCAATTTTTGATTTTATTTTTCCAGACTTGCCTATTAGAACACCAATTCTGTCTTCCGGAATTCTAATTAATTTTTCAAAACTCATTTAGCGAAATAATTTTTTTAGAAATCTTTTGGTATGTGATCATTTTGTTTAAGCCAATCTGTTTGTGGTAATGTGTATCTCCACAAAATATCACCTCTTTCAGCCTGTCCAAATTCCCAAGGTGCAATTATCACTATATCATTATCACGTATCCATACTCTTCGTTTTAATTTTCCTCTAATTCTTCCTCTTCTGGTAACACCATCAGCACATTTTACCAAAAGGTTTTCACCCCCAAGAAGCTTGATTACTCTTCCAAACATTTCTCCCTCTTGAGGTAGTTGTAATTCTTTTAATGCACTTTCGTTTAAGACCTTACGTTTACCCATAGAAAAAAGTAAAAATTTTTCTATATAATTGTGGTGATTTACATTTTGAAAACAACTAAGAAAGGAACTCCATCTATTTCTTTAACTCCATTTTGTGTTCCAATTCCCATATCTACAGACAAAGAAATTATTTCCTTTCCTACCATGTTAATATTATCAGATCTTTTCAACAGATCCTTTGCCTCTTCTTTCTCAACAACTTTTTCTGCATAATATTTTTCACTTATTTTGAGGGTAAAACTACCTCTATTGAGAGTCTTGCCTAACAATTCAGTATCACATATGTTTAGCATACAAGTATCCTTATGATTAATCAAACGTGCAGAAAACATTAAGCATATTTACCCTTAATTGTGGATTTTGCCCCACATGCTTCACAAATAAGAAAATGTATTCTTTTTTCCTTTTCTATTCTTGTATCAGGACTTTGGCAAGTAATACAACTAATGTAATCAGTAACGTAAATTTTAAGCAGCCGTGTAAAATCATCAGGATCCCTTTTTCCAGTAAACATTGCACTATCACCAACCCTTTCAGCAGGAACTGCAAATTCTTTTGATAGATATTGTAATAATTTAGCAGGATCTCTACGCATTATTTTTGGATATTCTGCAAAATTTCTCAAGTAAGTCTTTTGCCCTTCCCACATCACATCAACTGGAGGAAGTTCAAATCTGCCATCAGTAACTTTAGAATGTTTAACCAAATTCTTTTCTATTCGTTTTAACATCTTTTCATAGTCTGCCTTTGCCATAAAAATGGAAATCCTAACTCCACCTATATGGGTTTAGAAATACCAGTAAGATTACTTGTCTGGGTTCTTGCCTATTCGAAAAACATTAGTTCCACATTCAGGACAAGTACCTTTCATAGCAGGTCTGCCATTTTTGAGCTGAGTTTCTACTGGATCTTTTATTTCTCTTTTGTCTCTACATTTTACACAATATGCTGTTGCCATTCTAACTTTTGACAAATAAAGTCGTATTTAGGATATCGCTGTGAAAAAATTTTAACTAGAAACTAGATGATTGTATAATTTTTAGCGGTAAAACCTAATCCTATTTAACTAATTTTGATTATTTTTGATATTTCTCAATTATAGAAACCATTGCTGGAAATTTTACAGGAATTGTATTGAAGGAAAATTTTGAAAAGTTGGCAATATAAATAATAGATTTTTGTAATTTACAAATGGCGTCAAGAAAGGGTGTTGCAGTAACTATAGCTATTCTTGTTGGTGTTGCTGTATTTGCATATTCTTTGCCTTTTCTAATGGCCTTCGATACTGAAATGAAAATTGTTGTTTCAGATTTTGGAAAACATCTTGATATTACTAAAGAAAGAGCTGCGATGGAGTATTCAAGCATTGACGAATCATTTGAAAAATTGATGGAAAAGAAGATGAATCCTGACGAATACATCGGGATTGCAAAAGTTTCTTCATCACAAATTAATTCTTTGATAATAGAACTAACTGACAGTGGTGCTACACAAGAATGGGTTGAAAGCTATGTAAATTATATTGGTGCATTAAAAAAACTAAATGAAAAGATTACGGAAACTATTGTTGTTGCAAATTTGATGAGTGGTGATGATAATTCAGATTCTATTAATGAAATAGTTACTAAAATACATCAATTGGAAACAGAATCACTAGACCTGACCAAAAAATCAGACGCTGCAAGACCATAACCAATCTAGTCGTATAATACTAAACTTCATGGTGAGAATGGTGGGAAATCGTTAAATGGTAATTTTGTTATATAATAGATTATGTCGCTGAGTGGAAAACTGGAAAAAGATGTTAAGGCTACTACAGCAAACAAATTACTAGTTATTTGCATAGATAGAGACGATGATCTAGGAAGAAAAACTGGAATTCCAACCCCTGTTGTTGGCAGAAATGCATGCATAGAAGCGGCACAAAGATTAGCTCTGGAAGATCCTGAAGATGCGGATTCTAATTCAATATTTTTTGCTGTTAAAACATATGAAGACTTGGTAAGCAAGGGATACAAAACACAGGTAATCATAGTTACTGGTGTAGAGAACAGAGGCGTGCAGGCAGATGAAAAAGTTGCTTCGGAGATAAAGTCAGTATTAAAGAAATTTTCTGCAGATGGAGCTGTAATAGTTTCAGATGGAGAAGACGATGAGATGGTTATACCTGTGATTCAAAGTGTAATTCCAGTTATTTCAGTGCAAAGAGTGGTTATGCAAGTCAGTAGAACGATTGAACATTCCTATGCTGTATTTGGCAAGTTCCTAAAATTAGTAATGTACAACCCAAAATATTCAAAGTTCTTTTTGGGTGTTCCAGGAATTTTGTTATTGATCGGTGGAATAGGAGCTGTTACAGGATACAATGCCGAGATCTTTGCTGTACTAGTTACCATTCTTGGTGGTGCATTTTTGATCAGAGCATTTGATATTGATAAAGCATGGAGCAACTGGGCAAAACCTACGCCGGAAGGATTTACCAGGATGTTTACACTAATCACTGGACTAATTCTGATAGCAGCATCAGTTCCAGCTGGCATAACTACTGTAAGTCCAGAAAACATTCCTAGTGATCTAGGAATTATTAATCTAATTACGGACGAAGTAGTGATAGGTCAATTTGTTTCAGGTATGATTCCATTCTTGTGGATCGGTCTTGGAACAATATTTGTAGGAATTTTATTTAGTAACTGGCTAAACAGAAAATTACGCCACATTAGTGATCTTCTTAGGATAATTGTATTAGTTGCATTGTATCCTACTGTTCATCAGTTTACAAACATCCTAATGTATGAAGAAAGTTCATTCACATTGATCCTGCCTTTAGTTGCGGGTTTTGCGGTTACAGCTGCATCTGCCACTCTTTTGATCCGTAGATATAGAAAAAAAGGAAGCAAAGAATTAGAACAGTAAATTTTTCATTCTGTTTAGAACCATATTATAATAACACATATCTGTCTCTATCTAATCCAAAAACATGTGAAAGGTGATGCACCGTTAATGGAATACTAGATGCAGTATTGAATATGTCAGGGCTCTATAGATTCTACACCAAAAGATTAGAAAAAGAAGTTGTAAATGGTGATAGACCTAACCACATAGCTATAGTACTAGATGGTAACCGTAGATGGGCGAAACGAAATTTAGTTATGCAAAAACAAGGTCATTTTAAGGGTGCTGATACAGTTGAAAACCTTCTTGATTGGTGTGAAGAATTTGATATAAAAATTATAACTTTGTATGTTTTATCAGCTGAAAATCTGGATAGAAAAAATGAAGAACTTGATTATATTTATGATTTAATCAGAACAAGATTAGAGAAACTTTACAATGATCCTAGAATTCATAAAAACGAAATGAGAGTCAAAGGAATAGGACGAATTGAATTGTTACCAGATTCGATAAAAGAGGTACTGTCAAGATTGGATAATGCTACAAAGGATTACAGTAATCATTTTCTCAATATTGCAATTGCATATGGTGGTCAGAACGAACTGGTTGATGCAGTTAAAAAAATTGGTGCCAAGATAAAAGAAGGCAAATTAGATGCAAATGACGTTAACAAGGATGTAATTGAAGAAAATTTGTATACTTCACATCTTCCTCAGCCATCAGCTGACATGATTTTAAGAACATCTGGGGAAAAAAGGATGAGTGGTTTTTTAATGTGGCAAAGTGCATATAGTGAATTAGTATTCTTAGATGTTTTTTGGCCGGAATTTAGAAAGATTGATCTTATGCGAGCCATACGCACATTCCAGAAAAGAAAAAGACGTGTAGGAAAATAACCTAAATAAACTGAAATAAAATATATTCAAATATGAGAGAACAAAAATCTGCAGGTATTGTTCTGTTTAGAAACGCTTCAAACAAAAATGAATTTCTGTTATTAAATTATCCTCAGGGACATTGGGATTTTGTTAAAGGAAAAGTTGAGCAAGGTGAAATACCACATGAAACAGCATTAAGAGAAACAAAAGAAGAGACAGGTATTTCAGATATTGAATTTGTAGATGGTTTTGAAGAATCTGTAGAATATGATTTTAGATTTAAAAATGAAGATATTCATAAAAAAGTAATTTTTTTCTTGGCAAAAACTAATGAGAAAAAAATCAGTCTGTCTCATGAGCATAATGATTTCGTTTGGCTGGAATATGATGATGCTCTAAAAAAGACCACATTTAGAAATGCTAAAAATGTATTATCAAAAGCAAATGAATTTCTCTTAAATGCTGTCTGATAATAGTTGTTTTACAGTACGTACAGGATTTTTTGAATCAAGAATTGTTCTTCCCACGATAAGAAAGTCACTTCCATTCGCAATTGCCTTTTTTGCATTGCCTCCTTGCTTACCAATACCCGGTGAATAAATATCAAGTTTTTTACCAGTAATCTTTTTGCACTCATTTACAATTTTAGGAAAAGTTGCACCAACTATTATCCCATCTGCTTTATTGGATATAGCCCACTTTAAGAACAGATGATACAACGGTTTAGGCTTTGAATTTTTTGAAAGTTTTACATTAATTTCATAAGATAGTTTGGCTTCAGGTGCGCTCATATGACATAATGCAATTACGCCCTTGTCTCGTTTGTGTGCTTCTGCAACAATTTTCTTTAGGCTTTTAGGACCCATGATTGGATTGACTATAATCGCATCAAATCCAAAATCCCATAATGTTTTTGATGTTATTTGATTTGTATTTCCTATATCATTTAGCTTTATGTCGGCAATCGTTTGAAGACCATATTGATGAGCAGTTTTATTGATTCTAATAATTTCTTTTTTTCCTAATGGAAGTAACATGTGGAAGTTTAGTTTGATTCCACAAAGAAATTTGTGTAATGTTTTAATATTTTTTATCGTGTGTGGAACAGTTTTCTTATTTACTGAATCATAATCATTAGCAAGTATAATTCTACTATTCCCAGATGATTGATTAATTCTAGTTTTGAATTTGGTCATAGTTGACCAATGGATGTGTTTCGTGTAGTTTAACTATTTTGATGTAAGAGTAACCGTGTTCGCTGGTATTATCCACCAAAATAGGCTCAGAACCATTACTTGTAGTATGTTTCAAAAATGGCTTGATTGGTTCTTCGTTTAACACAACATAGCAAAAAAATGAGTCTCCGTCTTCATTGAAATTAAGAAAAACCCCAAGGAACCACTGTCCCTTAAATGGGAACGCAAATAGTGGAAACGGTGCTTCTTCAAAACCATAACTAAGTTTCGCTAGGCTTCCCAAGTCATCTAATTCAATGGGTTGATATTTTGCGGTATTATTCTCAGGTGATGGTTTGAGAGATTGTGGCAATGATTTTATTTTTACAATTGGAGAATACATCTTTGAAGTATCAACAGTTGAATCCACCATTAACGATTCTTCTTTACCAGATTTGAAGCCATAGCATAAGTAATGGTTAAAATTTTCAACTGGGGTATAGTATATGACCGGACTTTGTTTGAGCAAATCCATCTGAACTGAAAGAACTTTTGCGCCTTTATGTTCATGAAGGAATGATACTCTAGGTGATCTTTCTAATGCACATACTAGCCTTGTAAATTCCAAAGGTGAACGCACTTGAATATAACTTGGAAACTTGTCCATAGAGAGTAAAATCAGGATACTAAATTAAAGGATAACCGAAACTAGTCAGATCTAATATCTATTATATCATCCACTAGTGGACCAGTTCCAATGAGTGTGACTCGTACTTGGAGTTTATCTTCAATATTTTTTATAAAAGATTTAGCCTCGTTACTCAAGTCGCTGAAAGACTTTACGCCTGCACACTCTGGAAACCTCACATCTAATTTTGTTATAGCCAGTTGCGTTGCACTGCTAAGCATGATTGCTCTTTGTGCCAAATCAAAATCAAATTCTGCGGCACGCCTAGGCCTTCCTGTGACTGTACCAAACTCAGCCCATCCCTTTTGCTCAGTTTCTTCAGCGCTGAGCTCATTACCCATTGGTCCAGTACCAACACGTGTCAAGTATGCCTTGAATACAACCATAACTTCATCCACATTCTTTGGACCCAAACCAACATCTGCGCATATGCCTGATGCAGTGACATCCTTAGAAGTTACAAACGGATAAGTTCCGTGCCATAATGATAGGTGAGTTCCTTGAGTACCCTCTACTAGAACATTTTCTTGGTTCTTCAACGCAGCGTTAATCTCACCTGGTACATCTACAACATAGGAGGAAAGTGATTCAATCTCATTTGCCATCTTTAGTGTTCTCATTGCACGCTCAGCATTTGCGGGACCAGTTCCTGAGCCAGTACTTCCAATCTTTTCTTTCAATCTACCTTTAGAATCCTGTTCAAGATGATTTTGCTCAATTATCCCACAATGTTTATCCAAAAATGCCCTACCGGAAACATCGTATTCTTGTATTTCCTTAAAAAAGACATCAGGATTGACAACTACGCCAGGTCCAATCATGACTTTGGCATTTTTATTTAAAAATCCACTTGGTAACATACGTACTTTGTAAGTAGTACTACCATCCTTGATTGTGTGACCTGCGTTTGGTCCGGCTCCTCCACGAACAACAATTGATGGATTATCCTTTTTTGACAGGTATGAGATGATTTTTCCTTTCCCCTCATCGCCAAAAAAGCCACCCACCACAACAGTTGAAGGCATACACAGATGCTAGAGTTTTCATATATTTAATTCAACAACAGGTTATGGTTAATACCTGTGCTACAAACAATGATTGTATTGTCTGAGCCAAACTATGCAGGAAATATAATAATAAATCTTGCAAGCCTACCGGATTTTCTTAGAAAGCCCATACTGAAGAAAAGGATGATGGAATTTTTCTCAATGTCAGAATCTGAAAAATCAGAAATCATCAATAATGCACTAGAAGCTGGACCAACTATCCCATTTCCAAATTTTTCAAAGTTATTCAAGACATGGCTTGAAGTGCTTTGCGCAATTTCTGAAGAAAATAGGTATACAATGTTTTCAAACTATATCAAGCATATAATTAATTCACCTCAAAAGATTATTGCGTTTAACTTGGATGGTATTCTTGAGATATTTCTGAGCTTGGAGCAAGCAAATCAGGAGATTATATCAATTTCAATTCAAAAAGTGGTTAAAAATTTAGAACAGGATTCAAAAAGGAAACTGATTTTACTAGTTCCGGAAAACGCTAGAAAAGTAATTGGTTTTTAGGCAGGTGATTCTTCCGGATTTCTATTATCTTCATTTGAATAATCAACAACATCTCCCTCAGGAGTTAACACACCAACGAATACCTTTTCATGTTTTTTTAGTAGCTTTCGATGATCTTTCAATGACATATCTAGCCTCATTTCATTTATTACCATAACACGGTTCTCCTTCCATTCGCCCCAACATTTGGTACAGCAAGGATAAGCAGATGGAACTGGTTCTAATTCCTCATTATCAGGAATTTCATTTTTACATTTGGTACAAGTACGAGTCATATTTTTGTTAATTTGTCTCTCCTTTTATTTTTTTCAGATCAATAGTAATACTAGATAATACTATGAATATGACATATGAAGATAAAATGTCCAAAGTGTAAAGAAAATGCGGAATTAACTCCAGATTTTTCTTTAATTACATGTACAAAATGCAATTTGGAAATGAGTTATGGGGAATATGTTAGATACATCGCACATTCTGATTCAACATATTCTGATATCCTTGGAGATTATGCTGGTAGTACTGAGGGTCAAACAGCTGGTAGCCTAGATGAATGGGATTAATGTTAGAATGTAATGAATCAAAAGTTAGAAAACTTGTTCTCAAACCTTATTTAAAACAGTAACAGAGTCAGCGTAATTGGAATTCTTTCTTGAAATAATTTTAAATCTGATAGGACTCTTAGTAGGTCTTGTTATTGGTACTATTTCATATATAGGATTCAAAAATACTGCCAGTCCTACATTATTTAGATTATCAATAGCTTTTTTTGCAATTGGAATTGGTTTTGGAATATTAGCTGCAGGATTTATTCTTGATGATTTTATTTTCAAAACTGGAGATATTAATAGAGGAATTTCAACATTGGGTGTTGCCTCCCAAGTAGTTGGATATTGGTTTATTGCATTTTCTCATACTATCAGAACTTTCTTTCCCAAATCAAGATATTTGAGATCTATAGGAGCCATACCATTATTTTTAGTATCATTCAGTTATATTGAAAACATACTCAGAGCGGTTTCATTTATTTTGTTAGTGTATGGTGCTATCGAAACTATGATATCATATATTCAAGGAAGAAGAAAAACAACTCTTTTTGTTGCCATTGGTCTTAGTCTTTTGGGATTTGGTGAAATTATTGGATGGTACTCATTTGTATTTCCTGAATCCGTTTTGTATGCATCTTCAATTGTAATTAAAATTGGAGGATTGATCTCAGTAGGTATTCCAGTCTCGAAAATCCCATTGAAGAAAATTTCATTTGATGAAAATTTGTAGGAGTTTAAACTGATCATAGGAATGCATTAGGTAGTCAAAATATTTTATCTTTATAGTATATGGAAAAATATACTCCAGTAACATATAGGATATAGAAGGAATGAAAGTATGGCTGAACACAGAACACAAATCAAAATAGTTGGAGAAATATTAGATACTGCTACGCAAGAAATCGATGAATGCGAAGGCACTACTATCACACACATTATTAGAAAGGCAAATATTTCACATGGACGACTTTCTAGAATTTTGAATAATTTAGTTTCGCAAGGTCTCTTGGAACAAGTAACTTCAAAAAGATCTTATCGTTATAAAACCAGTCCTTCAGGAAGAGAATTTCTTGTAGCATACAAAACTTTTAGAGAATTTTCGGATGATTTTGGATTAACTATTTAGTTAGAACTGAATATTAAAAAATGTAAATAATTTGAAAATTTCATGCAATGATGTAGATATACAAATAGCATCTAAAGCAATTAACGATGGTGCGATTATAATTTTTCCCACAGATACTGTCTATGGTTTAGGATGTAATCCTTACAATCATGATGCAGTACTATCTCTATATGAAATCAAAAAAAGGAAAAAACAAAACCTTTTCCCGTGATTGGATATTCAAAAAAAGAATTAGAAAAAATAGCAGAATTTAATTCGTTAGAAGAAAAAATTGCAGAAAAGTTTTGGCCTGGTCCAATTACATTGATATTAAAAATAAAGGATAAGGAAATTCAAAAATCATTAGACCTTGAAGGAAAAATTGCTGTTAGAGTGCCTAACAATCAATGTGTTTTGGCACTTCTTAAAGAATGTAAATTATTGGTGGGAACAAGTGCAAATATTTCTGGCACTGCTCCATTTAATGATCCGGAAGAATGTGGTAAGAATCTAAGTGGCTATGATTTACTAATAGATGGAGGAATAATTTCAGGTCAAGGTGAATCAACAATTGTTGAAATTGAAAATAATGACGTAAAGATTCTTAGAAAAGGAAATGTCTCAGAAGAAATGATAAAAGAATTAACTTGAATCTAATTATTACCTGTGCCAGAAGTCTTGAATCAGAAACAAAAAATGAGATAAGCAAAATACTTGATGAGCTAGGTGATCAAGAACCAGAAATTTTGAATGTTGGTATGAGAGGTATTTTGATGGTTAACACCGTAATTGAACCATCAAAAATTATAGATTACGTCAAAAACAAGATGGTTGAAGAACCTTGGTTAATCCGATATTGCTTAAGAATAATTCCAATTCAAATAATAACTGAAACGGAGATGGATAAAATCAAACAAAATGTAATTAAATTAAAAGATACGATTCAAAAAAACGATTCTTACAGAATTACAATTGAGAAGCGAAACACGGACATATCGTCCACTGAAATAATTACCGAGATTGCGAAGATGTTTCCTAACAAGGTTTCGTTGAATCAACCTGACTGGATAGTATTGGTAGAAATTCTTGGTAACGATACAGGAATATCAATTTTAAAAGATGACGAATTATTCAGCCTAGATAAGGCAAAACGTATGTCAGATTAGCACTGCAGACTTTTCAACGATAACATCTTCCAGTGGATCCTTTGATTGTATGACAGACATCTGGTTTTTTGATATACTGAACTGTCTTTTTAGAAATGGATGGTTATTTCTTGAAAGTGGTTTTGGGTTAAGGAATGGCTTTAATTCTGAATAAAGTCTGCTCAAGGAAGATTTTTTGCCCATAGCAATTACCAAATAATCCATATTCATTTTTCTTCCCGCAACCTTAATTGCTGCTGATATCTGTGTAGTGGCTGCAAATCTAAGCAAAATGTCTGTTTCAATTTTTTTTGAAAGCATGGTATTGGTTTTTTTTGCATGGAGCGAAATCTCAAGTATTTTTTTGGCATGTTGTACACTAAGAATAAACTGTGGATTTATTGCTTGAATTATTAGATGCTTGTGTTTGTTTCTCAACTCATCCAAAAAATCTCTATGAAACTTTTTGTCAAAGAGTATGTCAAATATCTCTACATTTGACCGAGCAACTGAGAATTGGATTCTACGGGAGGAACCACCATGTATGATTGGAATGATACTGATTTCATCGTTGTCGCTCAGCTTTGTATCATAGCCCTGCAATGCCGAGGAATCTACCCCGTTCACAGCTATGAGCAGATTTTTTGTATCAAATTCTAATGTGTCTTTAGGCTTGATTTGCATGAGATGGCTAATCAATTCATTTATGGTAGAGGTGTTTTTTTCCAAAACTATCTTATCGGTCGAAAATGATTTTTTGGCGCCACCAAGCAATTTCACAGTAATCAATGCATTAGCCTAGAATTAGTTCAAAATTAATCTTGTAATTTTGTTGTAGCAGAAGATTCTTCCACTATAACTTCACTTTTTGATTCATCCTTGGTAGGTTCTTCCACTATAACTTCACTTTTTGATTCATCCTTGGTAGGTTCTTCCACTATAACTTCACTTTTTGATTCATCCTTGGTAGGTTCTTCCACTATAACTTCACTTTTTGATTCATCCTTGGTAGGTTCTGTATCTTCTGAAATTTGTTCCTCATTTTCAGCAGATTCTGTTTTTTCTTTTTCATTTCTAAGTTCATTTTTGATAAATTTTGTAATATATCCAGCCAGTTCATTTTTTAATATTTTAGATGTAATCGTAGATATTTTGTTGAGTGCTTCCTTATTTTCATCAAAACTAACTCCAAACTTATCCTTGTGGTCTTTTAAAACCTCCATAGACATTCGTTTTATTCTATTCACTAAATCAAGGCATCTGGACTGTTTTTTATATCTATAGAATGAGAAAACGTTTAGAATTTTGTTCTATTACATCACATAATTCATCATAATTCACATGTAAAACCTTGGATGCACAAAAAACTATACTTGGAATAAAGTCAATTTGGGCAGTTTTGTTTTCAAAACATCGAGAGAATCTAACAGGTCCATCAGTTTCTACCAGAATTTTATCTTTATTCGCTTTTGACAGTAACACCTGTTTGTCTTTTGAATAAACCGTTACTGGGCCAAAGGAAACATAGCAGTCCAAATCCATTGCCCGCTGTAGTTGCTTTTTGCTTCCATCAAACCAATGTAACAAAGTAGTAGGAATGTTATATGATGGTAATATTTTGAATATCTCATCAAGTGTTTTTCTAGAATGTATTGAAACTGGTTTTCTAAATTTTTCTGCATATGAAAGTTGGGTTTTAAAAACTTCTTCCTGTTTTAAGAATTCTTCATCAGAGTTAGTATAGGTATGATCTAATCCAATCTCACCTACTCCTGAAATTTTTTCGTTATTCTCAACAATTAATCTGAATATTGATTCAGTGTCATCCTGTGCTTTTTCTGGATGCATGCCTATGAATGGTAAAATATACTCACTTTTTTTTCCGAGTTCAAGGGTTTTTTTTGATGAAGTGTAATCCATAGAGACACAGCATGCCTTGATACAAAGTCTTTTCATGCAGTTAAGAATTAGTGGGATGTCATGTTCATACTCAGTATCAGAAAGGTGGATGTGAGCATCGTAAAGCCAAGTCATAGAACACATAACCTTGGCTGTCTAAAATAGTCTGTTTTAATCATACTTGTATTGGAATTTTTTTACTAATGATCTTTTATCATACATTTGATAAAAAAAACTATGAAGTCATCAGAATTGGGACTTTCAGCGATGTATCGTATTTTAAAAAAATCTGGAGCTCAACGGGTAAGTGACGAGTCTGCCTCCGAGCTTAGAAGGGTTATAGAGGAAATAGCGGAAGTTATTGCAAAAAATGCTGTTGATGATGCAAATCATGCTGGCAGGAAAACTGTCAAGGCTGATGACGTTAAACTAGCTTCTAAGCAATTTAGTAAGTTTTAATCTAAAGAGTTAATTGCCGATTTTGTGTTTTTATTGATACGGTGAGGTAGTACAGTCCGGTAGTGCATGGGCCTGCAAAGCCTAGTGTCGGGAGTTCAAATCTCTCCCTCACCTCTTTGATCCTGGTTATTTCATAATCACCCACCCTTTCTTAAGGGGAACGAAAGATCAAAATCAAAATTGACATCTAAAGAAGCGACTCTCTTAGATTATAGCAAAGAGGGACGTGCTCTCCTAACTCAACTATCAAGTGCACCTCTTGAAGGATTTGCAACGCATGCAGTAGATGCAAGCATTGCTGAATTCATGAAGGACGCAAAAAACGAAGTAGAGAAAGGACATCTCTATCTTTTATGGCATTTACTATACGTTGAAGAAGTACTGGAAGATGTTGCAGAAAATGCAATAATAGATGGTGCATATGATTGTGGAATTGACGCGTATTTGGTGGATACTTCAGAAAAAAGAATTAGGTTATTTCAATCAAAGTATGGCGAGGCTCATTCTATAGGAGCAATTGACAAATTCATCAAGGACATTGATCGGTTCAAAAAATTAGAACAGTCAAAGATCAGACGAGATGAGTTACAATATCTTTGGAAACATCTTCATGAAAAAAACATGAAGACAGAGTTAGTTTACGTGACTGATAATGATGTAGACGAGTATGAAAGTAGTGAAGTGAAAGTTGTGGGAAAAGAACAGGTATACCAAATATTGTGGGAACGTATTAAGAAACCAGCTAAAGGTGAAAAGTCTAGTTTAAGGATTTTAAAATACCTTGAGCATGATAATGCATTATGCTGTATTGTTTCTGCATTTGACTATGCAGATTTTGTAGAAAGGAATGAACATTATGTCTTCGAGTCAAATATTAGAAAACATCTTGGCGGAAAAGGATCAATCAACAAAGGAATTACAAAAACTCTAGAAGAAGACCCACACAAATTATTTGAATGGAATAATGGGATTACCATAACTGTAGATAATTACTCGATGAAAAATAATCAGCTTAGCCTAGGAGGAGCACAAATTGTCAATGGCGCACAAACATCTAAGAGTATTCTTGACAGAAAAAAGAAAACAAACAATCTAGATGCAGAAGTTTTGGTTACCATTATTAAAACCAAAGATGAGGAACACCAAAGAAATATCACAAAATATAGGAACTCCCAGAATGCCATTAAAGGTAAAGACTATGTCTCGCTAGAGGATTACCATATAGCAATACATTCCATGTTAGAAAGGATAGGCTATTTCTATGAACATCAACAGGGTTCTTGGCTGAACCTTCCATCTTCGGAAAAAGCTAAATTCAATGGTAATGAGATTTACAACAAATACCTATCAGATAAAAAAGAAAAATGTAGAATCAAAGATGATACTGCGATTGCCTCAATGGTCTCATATTTTGAACAGAAACCAAATGATGTGTATGGTGGCATAGGAAAATATCTCCCCAAGGGTGCAAAATATGAAACTGTCTTTGATGATGAACTAGAATGTGATTATCGATACTTCCTATTTCCACACTTAATTCGTGAATATGCCAAAAATGCATTAGGATACGACAGAAGTAATACTCAAAATAGATACAAGAAGTATGCACAGAATCTTTTTGTTGCAGTTACTGCAAGAATAATTCACAAAAACATTCTAGGAAAAAATGATGATTTTAAGAATGATATTTCTGAATTAGAAAAGATGATTCAAAATATCGGATTGTTCACAAAAATTCTAAAAACTACCGACAAGGTTGTAACAAAATTCCTTGAAGATTCTAAGGTTGAAGAAAAGATAGATGAGGCTAACACTGCTCACAACTTTTTTTCAAATCAGGTTTACGGTAAATCCATGTTAGAAGTAATAGATTCAAAAATTAGACAAGAGCAGGAAGAGATAGATTATATCAGAAAAACAATTTCTGGTATATAATCAAACAATCCTCAAGAATGGCAGACGTCCAGCCAAGAAACTTCTTGCAGGAGGTTTACAATGACCAGACGTTCTACCGGTAATTTATAAAAAAAACTTCTATATAACAAAATATGGTTTTTATAACAAATCAAAAAGCAGTGTTGTATATGGGATCTGATGAAAAATGTACATTATGTGATGGTAAAATTGATCATCCATACTTGGCTATGAAAGAATGGGATATAGATGGACATTTGTGCGGTAAATGCTATTCAAAAAAACTTTCAGAGTTTTATCCTGGTGAGCATGAAAGGGTAAACCTTTCAGAGTAGAAAAAATTCACTGGCTGCTACTATTTCTTCTCAGTGTATTTATTAACAGAAAAACAGTTCCACGCCAGTACGTCGTCCTTTACTTCAGATTCTGTAAGAAATTTAATGTCAGAAACAGTTTTTTTCTTTTTTAGCAAGTTTACTTGAAAGGTTTCAAATTTTTTACAATCGCAGTCCTCAAAAAGACAACTGTCATCATCTTTCCCCTCTTCATGGTCCTCCTTGATATGACTACAGTTACATTTTGCATCATCTTTGACATCTTTTTTGTATTTTATAGCATAAGTGCCTAGTCGCAGATACGCAGTGCCTTCATGTCCTTTTTTAAAGCGATCAAAGTGAGGAGACTTTGGAAGAACTTTGAAAAGAGATCTGTTGTCTTTGGGATTACGAGATTCCGCTCCCATTATGAACCAGTAAGTATCGCCTGTTTCTACGAATCTAATTTTAATAGAATGATCATTCCACCAATGCATCGTATCCATCCAAAATTTCCGCGCTATTTTGAGATCAGAAAATAGTGGCACCACGTTCATGCGTATTTCATAATAACGATAAGCAACGCCAAGAAAACTATCAAACCATGGAATTGGTGAATCTGAAGACATATTACGAAATCAAATTAATATTATATGTACTTGATTACTTTAGAAGTTATACTCTTATATCTGAGTAATTTTCAATTATTCCAATGGTAGTTTACCGAACCAGCATGCAAATTGTAGCCGATCTTTTAGTCGCTACAGATCAATGCGGACAAGAAGGAATCAAAACTACTTCGTTACTTTCAAAGGCTAATCTTTCACATTCAAGATTAGAAAAATTTGTTAGTAATTTGACTGGAGCAGGACTTGTCAACAAAATTGAATATGATGGAAGGAATGTATTCGTGATTACCCCAAAAGGCAAACAGTATCTTGAACAGTACCAAAAATTTGCTGATGTAGCAGAATCTTTTGGTTTAGAAATGTAAAAATTATTTCTTTAATTTTCTTCTTCTCTCTCTATTAGCTTGTTGTCTGGCTTTCTTTCCTTTGTAGCCATTGTACATAATAACGACAATTATACCACCAATAGACGCATAAAATAATAGATACAGGGGTTGATCCCTAAGTTCTCCTGTGTCTGGTTGCATAAATGCTATTGGTATTCCAACCACGAGAAAACCCAAAACAACCATCATAATCTTATCCATGAAAGTGTGCTATTGTAAAGCCATATATCTTTTTGATGTTTATCATGTTACAATGTCAAAAATTCTGGAAATGATTGGATTCGCTTTGATTGGTGGAACAATTTACTCGTTTATTGGAATGACAGAATCAGAGTTACGATGGCCAGTATTTTGGTCGTGTGCTGGAGGAACGCTGGCAATCATAGTATATAGAAACTACATGAGAAGAAGAAAAAAAAATATGTAGACATTACATCACAAAACAACAAACAAAACTACACATCGGCAGATCTATTAAGGAGCATTTTGGGTAATTGAAGGGGAGTATGACAGAACAAACTGAATGGTGGAATGGATTGGGAGAAGAACTTGAAACAGACATAGAAACCCTAACTGATAAAACTGAAAACTCTTAAAATTATTTTAAAAAAATGTAATTGAAAAACATTGTTAATTTTTATGAAAGCCTCGAGCGAGATTCGATCTCGCGACCTAACGCTTACGAGGCGTTCGCTCTACCAGGCTGAGCTATCGAGGCACTAACCATTTCCTCTCAGAGTTTAATAAAAAGCGTATCTAAGTTTGAAGCATTGAAAATATCAGTATCAGGAATCAGAGGCATTTTTGGGAAAGACTTGATGCTACGTGATATCTTGAAATTTTCAAAGAACTTTTCTGTACTAATAAATTCAAAAAAATGTGTTATCGCAACAGATACCAGACCAACTGGACAGATGGTAGCAGAAACTGTTAAAGCTGGATTAATGCAATCAGGCATAGATGTTTATGATTTAGGAATAGCACCGACCCCTGTAGCGTTTCGGGAATCGCGTAAATATGGTGCGGGAATCATTGTTACTTCTTCACATAATCCCATAGAATGGAACGGACTAAAGATGATCATAGATGGAAAGGGGGTAAACGAAAAACAACTTGATATGGTAATGAGCGAACAGAACCCGCCCAAGTCAAAAATTGGAGAAGAACATAAAATTGAATCCGCCTATGTTGACGATGCGTCTAAAATCATAGGAAAAATACCTGACATTCCTAAGATTGTAGTCGATATTGGAGGCGGTGCCGCAAAGGGATTTCCATCACAACTACTAGAGAAAGTTGGATGTGATGTTGTTACAATTAACAGTGAATTAGAAAAAAGCTCTAGGGGACCTGACCCAACAGTGGATACACTGGAAGAGCTTGTAACAAATACCAAAAACAGGGACATCGGTTTTGCCTTTGACCTGGATGGTGACCGACTTGTTATTGTGATTAATGGAGAAAAAAAGGACCCTGATGTTACGCTAGGAATGGGAGTAGTCAAGGCGCTTGAACTAGGTTGCAAAAATTTTGTGCTTAGCCAGGATACCAGCATATCTGTTGAGAAGTACATAAAACAAAACGGTGGGACAGTTTTCCGTTCCAAGGTTGGTGAAGCAAACGTTACTGAAAAGATGATTGAAACAAAATCACAGGTTGGTGGCGAAGGAAGCAGTGGCGGTTTCATTCTATCTGACTTTAACTACTGCCGCGATGGAATTTTGGCTAGCGGTCTGATTGCATCAATAATTAAGAAAGACGAGTTTACTGATGCGCTGAACTTTATGGAAAAATATCATATCATAAGGGACAAAGTAGAGTACGATTCAGAACACCATGATGATATACTGAAAGCACTGCATGGCAAGATGAAGGAAAAATTTGGCAGTGTGGAAACTCTTGATGGCATTAAAGCGATAGTTGACGAGGATAGTTGGGCGCTGGTCAGAAAATCAAACACTGAAAACTCCATTCGCGTGTCTGCAGAATCCAACAGCTTGGAAAAAGTTAGAAGTATCCATCAAGAGATAAAGGATCTTGTCAAAGAAAGCTATGAACAAATTAAGTGAAAAAAAATAATTGAACTTTTTCAGAGCAAGTTGGGTAATGCAGGTTTTGTTCCAGAAGATGTTGAATCATTTAAGATTGGAAAAAAGCGCCTTATCGTTAAGGTAGACACGTTTGTTGAAAGCACAGATCTTCCTCCGGGGATGAATCTGGAGGACGCAGCAAGAAAAAGCATAGTGTCATGTGTCAGTGACTTTGCCGTAAAGGGTGTAAAACCAATTTTTGGCATCATATCACTAACAATTCCCAAAAGATTTTCAAGGTCAAACATAGAAAGTCTTGCCAAGGGATTTCAAAAGGCTGCAAAAGAGTTCCGACTAAAAATATTGGGTGGAGATACGAATGAAGGAAAGGAACTTGTTATAAATTTCTCATTGTTTGGTGTTACAGAAAAAATTGTAAGCAGAAAAGGCGCAAAAACAAATCATGTGATAATTGCTTCCGGACCATTTGGATATACTGGAGCTGGTCTCTCCATACTGCTGAAAAATAAAAAATGTTCGAAAAAGTTCGGTGCAAAGGCGAAAAGGGCTGTGTTTAAACCAAATTGCAGGTTAATGTTTGGGTTAAAAAATAAAAATTACTTCTCGTCAAGTATGGACTCGAGTGATGGGCTGTCAACAACACTAAATGAAATGTCAAGCCAGAGCAAAAAAAGATTTGTTATTACTAGAATGCCATCAGAAAATGATGTTTTTGACTTTGCCAGTTCAAGCAGATTGAATGCGGACAATTTGATCCTTAATGGTGGAGAGGAATATGAAATTGTGGCAACCGTAAACGTGTCTAATTTACCAAAGATCAAAAAATATGCAAAAAAACATCGAATGAAGTTATATGAAATTGGCTATGTTACAAAAGGCAAGGGAGTGTTTTATAAAAAAAATGGAAGATTGATTAGAATTAAGGATAAAGGATGGCAACATCTACAACGTTAATTCTCTAATGGGTCGGGCAATCCCCACTTTACACTGAAATTTCTCTGGAACTTTATCGCTTCACGAAGGTTATCAAAATCCCAATGATGAGTGAAACCATTTGGAAAATCATCAAGCCATCGTTCTGGGGTTGAACCGATGGCTTCGATCCAAATGCGAACTCGGAAAATCAATTTACCCTTCTTCAACTCTCCACAAAACTGTAGTGCAGTTGAGGCCATTACGTTTTCTTCCATCACAGATCTTCATCATCTTGCCACGTTCGATTTTTCCATTGACAGTCTTCAGCCAACTTTGGGTATTGAACAAATGCATCCTCGACTTTAACCTGGATCATTTCTCTTACTGCATCTAAACGAATGCCATTTTTATTCAGATATAGTATCATTGAGATTATTGTTTCAAAAAATTCTTGTTCAGCTTTTTCCAAGTCCTTTTCTTGTTCATTCATGATTTTACTTCCCTCTGAAAACCTTCTGCCCACCACCGGAGCTATCATTGTGGAAGAAGCGCTTATCATTCAGCAGTTTGTATACCAGAAGCAATCCACCACCTATGAGGCACACTACTGCTATTATTTCAAGAATCATGTCAGAACAGACTAGGGAGGTGTTGTGTCCATGATAGGTGGCTATCTCTCCACTCTTTTGTCGCATCTTCAACGTCATTAATTTTCGATTGATGTTGTCTTGAATACCAATGGTAAAACTCACCAGAAATGACCATCTGTGCCATTTGGGAGAGAAATTTATGATAGATCTTAAAAAAATCTTCATCATGTCCAAGGTGGACATAATGAGATAACTCATGAACCGAAACTTCTATGAGAATCCAGTTGCCTTTGCAAAATTGCCTACGCAGAACTTTACGTTTATGATTCTTTTTCCTCGATGAACGTGGCAGATAATCTTCTCTTCTAGTTGGAATGCCGAAAGGGAAGAACAAAAAATCTTGTTTTATACAGATGTGAGATGGCATGAGAAAAGGTTGATCAAAGTGCGCGAGCCAATCATCCTTATCCTCATGATCCCATTCATCATAAAAATGGCATTTCTTGCTGTCCTTCCTGTAGGCTAGGATGTCAATGTGGTGGGGAAGTAAATCAGGATTTTTTTGCTTTAGGATCGCAAAAACCTTTCTGCACAGCCTAAGATTGTAATTAATTTCAACCCATCTGTTCGACATTTTATAACTAGGTCAGATTACAAATTAACAACCACGTTGATACCTATGATACCTTTGAGTTAGTCCCTAACATTTGAATATGTTTTTTAAACCCCTCAAAACTGTGGTATTCATTGTCTGAAACAGAAGCAGTTACTGAAGAGGAAGTAAAGGAGCAAGTATCCGAAACTTCATCTGAAGCTCCAACGGAAACTGTTAAGGCAGCAACGGAATCTAGTGAGGCAACATCTGAATCTAGTAAGGCAGCAGCTGAAACTGTTGTGGAGGCAAAAACCCAAACTAAGAAAGAAGGAAAAGAGAAATGGGGTATTGCCCATATTTACAGCAGTTACAATAATACAATTATTCATTTGACAGATCTTACTGGTGCAGAAACGGCCGCAATTAGTTCTGGTGGTTGTCATGTCACTGCTGATAGATACGAATCATCACCGTTTGCAGCAATGAAAGCATCTAACGCTGTCGTAGAGGCTGCTAAAACAAAAGGTTTCACAGCATTACATATCAAAGTGCGGGCAGTTGGTGGTGTAGGCTCTCGCGTTCCAGGACCTGGTGCTCAAGCAGCAATAAGAGCACTAGCAAGAGGAGGATTCAAAATTGGACGCATTGATGATGTTACACCTATTCCACACGATACTACTAGAAGAAAGGGCGGCAAGCGTGGAAGAAGGGTTTAATCATTAACCATCTTCACTTTAACACTACAGCCCTTAGATTCAAAATATTGGTCTAGAAAATTAATGAATTTTTCATCTGGTTTATTTCCTTTGCATTTTTTTATCATGTCTGAAAATTCATCTTCAATTCCCACATACAATTCCTGATCTAAGAGCATTTGGAAAAACGTCCAGCCAAATCGTGAAACTGGATCTCCAAACTTGAATCCCACAGTAACATTACAGACTGCCGCCATCTTAGTCATGGCAACCTGAAGAAGTTTGATATTTTCCTCATACTTGGTTGTACTAATTTCAAAGAAAGCCATGTTATTCGTCCGCTGAAGATGATTTACCTAGTTTGTCGGAAAGGGATACAAACTTACCGTCCTTTTCTACGTTGATTTTAGTTTTCATTCGTACATTAATGCCAACACTTCTGAATAATTCCAAAAGATTTCCTCCATCTAATACTTCGGTAATGTCGCCAGATGAGATCAATTCAGATAGTTTCAGTACTATGATCTCCGTTTCCTTTGGAAACTGATATTCTGCGTTTTGTAAAACTTCTAGGCCCCTGTAGCCTAACCGCTTGATGACAATCTCACGTGGAGGTGATTTCTTATCTTTTTGTTCTTTTTGTAATGTGGCGATTTTTTCTTTCTCCTGCTGAGAAGAAAGATTTTTTCGCATTTCTTCCAGGCGTTTTGCCTGAAGTCTTTCTAGATCCTTATCTTCGCTCATCCCTTGATTACACCTATTGGTACAAGTTTTGCCACCTTGGTGGCGATTCCAAGTTCGTGTGAAACATTAACCACTGCATCAACATCCTTGTATGCTTGCGGTGTCTCTTCCACTGTGCCATCGCGTGTTAACGACTTTAGGAAAATTCCTTTATCACTAAGAGATTTTTTAACTTCAGACTCGGTAAAACTTCTTCTTGCTTTTGTACGGGACATCATTCTTCCCGCACCATGTGCTGTGGAACCAAATGTTGCATTCATGGAATTTTCTTGCCCCAAAAGTATCCAACTTCCTGTCCCCATGGAACCTGGTACTAGAACCGGCTGGCCAAGATCACGATACTTTGCTGGCACGTCATCCATGTTTGCGGGAAATGCTCTTGTAGCTCCCTTCCTATGAACCACAACTGACTTTAACTTTCCATCAATTTTGTGTTTTTCTACTTTGGCTATGTTATGAGCCACGTCATAGACAAGTTTCATATCCAAATCAGACTCTGATTGTTTGAAAACCCTTTCAAAAGATTTTCTTGTCCAATGAGAAATCATTTGCCTGTTACTCCAAGCAAAATTTAGTGCTGCAAACATTGCAGCCCTGTATGATTCTCCCTCTTCTGATTTGTTTGGAACACATGCGAGCTCCCTGTCTGCTAAGTGAATATTGTATTTTTTTTGTGCCTGTTCCGAAATTCTAAGGTAATCACTGCATATCTGGTGACCAAAACCTCGTGAACCACAATGGATCAATATTGTAACACTATCTTTCTCAATTCCCATTGCCTTTGCCGCCTTCTCATCATGAATCTCTGCCACCTTTTGTATTTCAAGAAAATGATTTCCAGAACCAAGACTTCCTAACTGTGGCGCGCCTCTTTTCCTTGCACGGTCAGAAACCTTGTTAGGGTCAGCGTTTGCTATCTGTCCACTTTCTTCACATACATCTGCGTCATCATTTACACCATATCCATGATCAATTGCCCAACTTACTCCCCTAACCAAAACTTCGTCTAGCTCTGATGGATTTAGCCGAATAGCTCCTTTAGATCCAACGCCAGAAGGAATTGATTCAAAAAGATCATTCACAATATCTTTCAGTTTGGGTCTAACGTCACCCTCTGTTAAATTAGTTCTAAGAAGTCTAACACCGCAATTGATATCATAACCCACACCTCCTGGGCTAATCATTCCCTCTTCTGCATCCATCGCAGCAACACCACCAACAGGAAATCCATATCCTTCATGGCCGTCCGGTAGAACTATTGCATGCTCTTGAATTCCGGGAAGAGTTGACACGTTTACAGCCTGTTGAATTGTCCTGTCGGTCATCATTTTGGTCAGCAACTTTTCATCCGCATAAATTGTAACAGGCACTTTCATTCCTTTGGAAGAATCAGCATCTATCTGATATCTCATATTCCCAATTTTTTTAGGTGTAAAACTAGACATGTAGATTTGAGTCGTCGCTTGACAATTTAAATCATAATTAGATTAAAATGAAATGAAATTATTGGGCAGTTATGAAGACTGCCATAGTCTTAGGAGGCTCAAGGGGAATTGGAAAAGCAATTGCCGACTCGCTGAAATCAATCGGCTGTGACGTAATTGCCACCTCAAAGAACGAACTGGACACATCAAGTTTGGAAAGTGTTTCAAGTTTTGCCGAAAAACACAATGAAGTTGACATCTTAATCCTAAACACTGGCGGACCTGAACCAAAAGAATTTTTTTCCGTAACCGAAGACGACTGGAATCATTACCACAATCAATTGTTTCTAGGCTTTTGCTTACTCTTACAAAAGATCAAGGTAAATGATGGCGGATACATATTTCTCATCTCTTCTAATGTGATAAAGGAACCTAATCCAAAGTTAATCATTTCAAGTGCATACCGCTCCGCCTTCTCTAGTGTCTTTAAGATTCTCAGCAAAGAGTTTGCAAAAAAACAGATCAGCTGCATCAACATAGCCCCCGGACCAATCAACACAGACAGAACTAAAGAACTGATTGACGATGTTGAAGCGTTTGCCAAAACTCTACCGATGAAAAGACTGGGAAAGCCAGAAGAAATTGGTAACTTTGTAAAGTCCATAATTGAACATGACATCAAATATCTTTCTGGCGCAGTAATCAATTTTGACGGTGCAAACTCCAATTTTGTTTACTAGCAAGACATAGATTTATTTCCAGAACAAGCTGAGAATAATTGTGTCCATCTTACCTATAGATACTGGCCGTTATGGTACAAAGGAAATGCTGGATATTTTTAGGGAGCAGAAAAAGATTGATTATCAATTAGACATTGAAGCCGCTGCTGCATTATCACAAAGCGAAATAGGATTGATTTCTGCATCCATTGCAAGGAACATATCCAAAATAGCAAAATCCGGTAAAATTACTGCTAAGAGAATCAAGCAGTTGGAAGCTAAAAGTGATCACGACACTGCTGCGCTGGTGGAAGCACTGGCGGAAAAGTGTAACAAGGAATCAAGACCATGGGTACATTATGGTTTGACATCGAATGACCTGGTTGACACAAGCAACTCGATGCAGATGAGAGATGCAATTAAGATTATTCAGCCAAAGGTTTCAAAATTATCGTTATTACTTTCAAAAAATGCTATAAAGCATAGGAGTATTCCCGCCGTTGGAAGAACACATGGTCAGCATGCCAGCATCATTTCATTTGGATTAAAGTTTGCAAACTGGGCTGCGGAAATGTCAACCCACCTTGAAAGATTGGATGAGATAAAGAAACGTGTTCTTATCTGCAAAACACTTGGAGTGGTTGGAACAGGATCCCTAATGGGTAAAAATGCAGTGAAAGTTCAAGAACGTGTAGCTAAAAAGCTTGGACTTTATTCTGCAAAGGTTACCACACAAATTATTCCAAGAGAAAGATACGCCGAATACATTTTTCAATTGGCATTACTTGGGGCAACTTTGGAAAAAATTGCCATAGAAATTAGAAATTTGCAGCGAACAGAAATTGCAGAAGTTTCGGAACATTTCAAGAAAGGACAGATGGGAAGTAGTGCCGTACCCACGAAAAGAAACCCAATCAAAAGTGAAAGAATATCATCGTTATCAAAACTTCTAAGAAGTCAAATCAATACATCATTTGAGAACATTCCACTCTGGCATGAAAGGGATTTATCAAACTCTGCTAATGAGCGATTTACCCTTCCAATGACATCCATCCTGTTAGATGAAATGCTAGAAACTATGATCAAAGTAATTGAAAATCTTCAGGTCGATACAAAACGTGTACAGGAAAATCTTCACATAACAAAGGGGCAAATCTTTGCCGAATTCGTGTTGGAAGCACTAATCAAAAAAGGCATACCACGGTTCAAGGCATACAGAGATGTGCAAAGAGTTGCATTTGCCGCACACAAGAAAGGAATCAACTTTATGGATGCGCTAGGGAATGACAAGGTTGTTTCATCTGCTCTTTCAGATAAGGAAATAAAATCAATCTTTGTTGCACAAAACCATCTTGGTGCATCGCTAACAATAATTGATAATGTTAACAGCCACGTAAAGGCAAACACTAAGAAGTTTTCCTAGATTTTAACAGCGACTTGTGTATCTGAGAACCATACTGCAGCGCCTTTTTCTGTTTTTTTGCAGCAACCTCCGGTATGCCATAATCCATGGCTAACTCACGAATGGGATGCTTTCTCTGCATATCATCCTGACCATGAATCTTTTCAGAAACTGGAATTTTTTTCGCATATTCTATGAAATTTGGCAATAGGAAAGGCTGAATCATTGTCACGCCAAACTCTGCAGTAACTGCATTGATTGCAACCATCATCTCCTTTTCATTTTTTAATTTGTCATTCATCATATTCACAACCTCAGCCTCTCCTTTTTCAATTGCCTCACGGTAGGAATTGTATCCACAAAACAACTCATCAATGCCATTAGCGGTAACAACTGTCTTTAGTTCATTTTTTTGTGCAAGCTCTGCAACATAATAGAACGCAATAGAATTTTCATTCCAGGAAAGGTTATCTGATTTGATAGTCTGGTTGATTTTCTGACTAACCTCCTTGAATTTTTCAGGATCAATCTCCGAAATGCTGTGTGGGAAATTGAGTATCTGATTTACCTCCTTGGCAAAATTGATGTCGTGGGAATCCTGGAATCCAATTGTCAGAAGATGGATATTATATCCTATATCTTTGACAAGTTTTGCCAGCAGAGTGCTATCTACTCCACCTGAAAATGCAACTCCAATCTTCTTATCGGTAACTGTCTCTTTTACTGCGTTCTCCATTTCATCAAGTAATTGTTTATTCATAATCGCAATCAAGTAATCTAGACAATTTATTAATTAACTATGTTATGTTCCTGCATGGGATTATCAAAACTCTCAGATGAGCAGATTCAAACAGCACTTCAAGACTTAGAAGGTTGGTCCGTTGTAGATGGCAAACTCCACAAGGAATTCCAATTTTCAGATTTCAATGAGGCATTTGGATTTATGGCTAGGGCATCCATGCACATTGAAAAGATGAACCACCATCCAGAATGGTTCAACGTATACAACAAACTGGTTGTTGACTTGATGACCCATGATGCCTCGGGCATAACTGAAAATGATACCAACCTAGCAAAGATCCTCAACTCACTTTAGACATGGAACCAAAAATTCAGGAAAAAGTATGGGACCCCAAGATAGAATCAGAGATTAGAAAAAAATGGGAAGACTCGAAACTTTATGAATTCCATCCTGACACTGATGGCTATACGATAGA
Organism: Thaumarchaeota archaeon SCGC AAA007-O23; assembly: GCA_000402075.1. GTDB lineage: Archaea > Thermoproteota > Nitrososphaeria > Nitrososphaerales > Nitrosopumilaceae > Nitrosopelagicus. The sequence goes on along the minus strand of ARWO01000002.1, from coordinate 4,803 downwards.
TACTCCACCACCATATCCTTCTGGAAGACCATGGCACATTGGAGCTGCAGCTCACTATGCTCAGATAGATATGATTGCCAGAACTGCCCGCATGAACGGGAAGAACGTTTACTTTCCAATTGGCATTGACCGAAATGGCTTACCTGTTGAACTTTACACTGAAAAAAAACATGGCATCAGAATGCGAGAGACCGAGAGAGGAAAGTTTCTAGATTTGTGTAAAGATGCACTTGATGATCTTGAGGCTGAGATGATTTTGATTATGAAAAATCTTGGACTCAGCTGTGACTTTGATAATTATTACCGGACAGACTCGAAAGAATATCGAGCCCTAACCCAGGCTACCTTCATAGAACTCTGGAAGAATGACTCGATTTACCTAGCAACCAGACCTAACAACTATGACTGGGTGACTGGAACTACCATAGCAGATGCCGAGATAATCTACGAGGAACTTCCAACCAAACTTGTCCATATGAAGTTCAAGACAAAGGATGGAGAGGTCATCATTGCTAGTACCCGACCTGAACTTTTGTGTGCGTGTAAAGCAGTAATTGTAAACCCGGAAGATGTAAGATACACTAACCTGATTGGGACAAAAGTAACTGTCCCAATATCAAACCAGGAAGTTGAGATTCAAGCTCACCACTCTGCACAAATAGAATTTGGTTCCGGTGCGGTGATGGTCTGTAGCTATGGTGACCACAACGACGTTGCACTATTTCGAGAATTAGATCTGGAGGAGGTTGTTGCAATCGGGCAGGACGGAAGATTGACCGAGGCTGCCGGTGCTTATGCAGGTCTCAAACCAAAGCAGGCGCGTACAAAAATAATTGAAGACTTGGAAAGTAAGGGGTTTGTTGAAAAGATTGAGGAGATTTCCCACCGTACGCCGGTCTCGGAACGAAGCAGAACCCCAATTGAGATCATTCCCATGGAAGAATATTATTTGAAACAAAAGGGCTCGGTAGAAAAAATGAGAGAGCTTGGATCCCAAATCAAGTTTTACCCGAAGATGCACCAGCAAATTCTAATGAACTGGTTAGATTCGATTAAAATAGACTGGCCAATTTCCCGTAGACGATATTATGGAACAGAGATTCCAATTTGGTATTGTAAAAAATGTTCAGAGCCACACCTGCCAGAGCCGGGAGAATATTATCAGCCATGGTACCTGGAATGTCCGGCAGAGAAATGTTCCAAGTGTGGCTTTACCGAGTTTGTTGGCGAAGAGAGAACATTTGACACATGGATGGACTCTAGTGTTTCACCATTATTCATTACAAAATTCAAAAAGGATGAGGAGTTTTTCAAAAGAACCTACCCAACCGCAGTAAGACCGCAGGCAAAGGACATTGTAAGAACCTGGTTGTACTATACTCTTCTGCGATGTGAGAATCTCACCGGCAAGAAGCCATGGTCCGAGGCTTGGATTATGGGATATGGCTTGGATGAGAAAGGATTGAAGATGTCAAAGAGCAAAGGAAATGCTTTGGATCCCCTGCCAATCATTGAAAAGTTTGGCGCCGACACCTTTAGGTTTTGGAGTGCCAGCGAGGTCAACCATGGAAATGACTTTAGATGTTCGGAGCAAAAGATTGAATCAACGAAAAAGTTTCTCACTAAACTTTGGAATGTGTCTAGGTTTCTTTCCAGTTTTCCTATAGTTGAATCGGCAGACCTGGCTGATACCGACAAGTGGATCATCTCCGAGCTGGACAAGCTGGTAAAGGACTGCAAGGCTGGATTTGATGAATATAATTTCTTCATCCCGGCCATAGCAATTCGTGAGTTCACCTGGAACATCTTTGCCGCCCAGTATATCGAGATGGCAAAGGCCCGAGCATATGGAATTGAGTTTTCAGATGCCGAGCGGAACGGAGCAATCTATACTTTGCATAAAGTTTTGTCCACCCTGCTGAAGCTTTTGGCTCCAATCACCCCATACATTACCGATTTCCTCTGGCAAACTCTCTACTCGGACAAGAGCATCCATACCGAGCAGCAGGCAAAGGAGGAATCAAACGAGGACCTGACCCAGCACACCCAGGCCATCAGCGATTTCAACTCTAAGGTTTGGAACGAGAAGAAGGAGAAGGGACTTCATCTTCCGGACTCGATTAAGATAGAGATTCCAAAAGAGCTGGAGATTTTCAAGAAAGATCTGGTTGCGATGCATCATCTGGAATATGAATAATTTACACGATAGTGTTGAACGCTGGTTAGTTCAAGATGGTCATTCAGTTACTGAAACTAAAACGGAAGATAATTTCAAAATTATAATAAAAAATATCGATGCATTTGGTAACGATTTAGAAATTTTTGAGCCAAAGCAGCAGGCCAATGTACTGGTAATTGGTGTAAAGATTCCGCTGAAAAGTAAACAGATGATGAGGTACCGTCTATTGAATCAAAAGGAAAAAGAAAATTTTGAGAAAAAAATGACAGATTTTTGTTATTCAATACAGGTGGTTAACAAGTTTTTTGATGAAGATGGTATGAAAAAGGTGGGGGTTTACATTGTATTGGATAAAAAAGAGCAGTTAAACCAACCAAACTTTATTGCAACACTAACAAAAATTATAGAAGTAAGCGAAAAAACCGCCCAATTTCTCTACAAGTCATTTTAAGCATGATCCCAAATGTGATTTGTTAGGGCAGTGATAAATAACATAAAAAAGAATTCCAGATCCATGTCCGTCGACCACGATTCGATAAAGGCTAACGACTTGCTTGTAGAGGGAAAGAGGTTGCATGATGCAGGCAAATATGAAGAGGCGATTGCATCCTTTGACAAGGCAATTGAGATAAAACCAAAGTTTGCAGACTTGTGGAAAAGTAAGGGAGATGCATTACGTTGGTTAAAAAAATATGAAGAGGCGATTGCGTCCTATGACAAGGCAATTGAGATAGACCCAAAGAATGCATTAACATGGATGAACAAAGGAATTGTATGGCATTATTTGAAAAAGCATGACGATGCGATTGCGTCCTATGACAAGGCAACTGAGATAGACCCAAAGAATGTGGACGCATGGAATTACAAGGGAAACGCGTTATGCTATCTCTCAAGGTATGACGATGCGATTGCGTCCTATGACAAGGCAACTGAGATAGACCCGGAGAAGGCAGTAGCATGGAGTAACAAGGGACACGCGTTACTGGAATTAAAAAAATATGAAGAAGTTATTGCGTCCGTTGATAAGGCAATTGAGATAAAACCAAAGTTTGCAATAGCATGGGTACGAAAGGCATCTGCATTAAGAAAATTAGAAAGGTATGACGATGCAATGATGTGCTATGACGAGGCAATTAAGATAGACCCGAATGACGCAACAGTATGGAAGAGCATGAGAATTACATTAAAAAAATTAGGATGTACCGAGTACGACCCAAGGTGTGCTAGCTGTGATCATTATCCGTGGACTGATGTTTTTCCAAACACCCAGTATACGGAGAGTAATACTACACCTCATTGGCGAAGATGTGAGGATAGATATGGCAACGAAAAGGAATTCAGTAAAAGCGGTAATCAGTACAAGTGTGAATGTGAGTGTCATAACGTACCAACTAATAAAAAACTCATGCGGTTTTCACTCAAACGAAAAGTTGGAAGTGGATCCCGACATGTCATGCATGTTGAAAAACTTGCTGTCTGTCCGTTCTGCAAGAGATCTGAATTTGAAGACTCTGTGTATGACAAAATTGATGGAATGAGAAGTGAACTGCTCACAGAAGATTTGAAAGCCACCGGCGCTCCGGAGAGGGAATATGACTTTGATTATAACAGGTTGTATCTTGACCATAAATATCGTTCTGTAGAGTTAACACCTTGTACTGGCAACCATAAACACGAATGGCATAAATGTAAATGTGGACGCAAGATTTGCAAGGTTTCTTTTCGTAATTATTTTGGCTATGAGATCGACAAAGACCTTTTCGATGATGATCTTGTTGATAAATCACACTACAGCAAACGAACCAGAGCTCTCCTTGGATTAGACAATAGTTATGACAGACCGGCAGCAGATGAAGTTCCAGTCTATGCAACCATGGAAACAATTGAAAAAGTATGGGGGAAAATGCCAATGTACAGGGACAATCCTTACTCCGGTGGATGGGGCCCAAGTTCGGATTTTGTTCATTATTATGAAAACGAAACTACTAGACCAAAACCTTTGGGAGTATTTGATATATCGGGCACGCCCGAACACTTGCGCAGCATTTACCGAATAGCGAAAAAAGAACATGAAAAGGAGCTGGATCGGGAATTCATGTATGAAGTTTATGGCATAGGAGACACAACCGCCGACAAGTTGCTTGAAAAATTTGGCACTACAGATAAGGTGTTTTCAGCAACGGCAGAAGAAATCGCAAAGATTTCCGATATTTCGGAAGATCGTGCAAGACGGATTAAGAAAAAGCTGGATAGACACGCCAAAACGCACGGCCAAGAATACAGAGATAAAAAACGCAAGGAACCGTTTTATCATTCAGGATATGAGGGGTACGGCTCCGAATCTTTTGAATAGACCAGTTAGAAATCATCGATTCCCACAAGAATAACATAATTCCTAGGCACAACAATCGGCTTTTTGATGTGATTACTATTCTAGAAACAACAAAATTTGTTTTCTAGGCACTACTATAGGAAAAAGTGATTGTGTATCTAGATACAGTAAAATTTGTTTTCTAGGCATAACAATCGGCTTTTTGATGTGATTACTATTCTAGAAACAACAAAATTTGTTTTCTAGGCACGACTATAGGGAAAAAGTGATTGTGTATCTAGATACAGTAAAA
>ARWO01000001.1 GCA_000402075.1 Thaumarchaeota archaeon SCGC AAA007-O23 | reverse complement strand
CTGGTTTAGCTTCTGGTTCTGATTTGCCATCCTTAATTTTTGCAATTGACGCTATAATTTCATCAACTATATGTTGAGCATCACCAGAATCTAAAATTGCAGCTGCTCCACATGTAACTTCAATACCTAATGCTTTTCCTAACTCTTGTTTGGTTGGGACAAAAACATATGCAGCTTTTTGTTCTTCACATATTATTGGAAGATGTGCCACAACTTCTGGTGGTTCCACATCTTCTGCAATAATTATTAGTTTACTTATACCTCTTTCAATTGCTTTAGTAGCCTCATTTGTGCCTCTTTTCACTTTTCCTGTCTCAACAGCTACTCTGAGGGACTCATAAATAGGACTGACCAGATTTTCTGGTACATCAAATTTTACATAGTATGATTTTGCCATTTACATCACCCTGAGGGATCATCTCCATTCCAAAAATCACTCTAATTGGTATTAAAAATGTTCTCTGTCTAGAAATGAGTTGATTTTTTGGATATATTTTTTCATAAGTATTTCAAGGTTTTTTTCTGAATCAGATTCTACATAAATCCTAATTATTGGTTCAGTGCCACTAGGCCTCACCATAACCCAGTTTTTCTTATCAAAAACAATCTTTATACCATCTGTAGTATCCGCATTTGGAAATTCAGCTAAAAGTTTAGAGATTATCTTATCCACATCTTCCTTTTCGCATGAAATTTTGTCTTTAGTTGTAAAAGAAGGTGGCAAAGTCGCAAGTTCTTCACTCATACTTTTGTTCGAACTTGCAAGAAGTTCTAGGAATAGAGCTAATGTCATACCACCGTCTCTGACATGATTATGTTTCCCAAACATGAATCCACCATTTTCTTCAAATCCCAAAAGTGCATTTTCAGTGATCATTTTTCTTGAAACTTCAACACTTCCAACTTTGGTTCTGAAAACAGTTGAATTAGTTTGTGTAACTATCTCATCAATTGAATTTCCGGAATTTACACACGTAACTACCTTAGAATTTGGATTTTTCTTTAGTAAATAATTTGATAGTAACAACGCAGATTTGTCACCAGATAGTAACATTCCTTTACTATCACAAAATATACTTCTATCACCATCACCATCAAATGCAATGCCAAGATCAGCATTGTTCTTTACAACTGTGGAAGATAATTCCTGAAGGTTGTATGGAGTTGGTTCAGGACCTCTACCAGAAAAGCTTCCATCAATTTCTCGGTTGATTGTTATAATCTTACATCCTAACTGTTCACACAATTTTATTGCAGTAACTGATTGAGCACCATTTCCAAGATCTAATACAACCTTGAGGTTCTTTGACTTTATTTTCGATACATCTATCTGTGATTTTATCCCATCTAGATATGTTTGAACCGCTCTATCATCATTTTTTGTTGAACCCCACGTAGAAGAATTTTGTTTCCAATTTTTTTTGAAAAAAATCTCTTCAATCACATTCTCATCTTCACGTGAAACCTCTACGCCATCACTGGCAACTGGTTTAATTCCATTATACTCAGGAGGATTATGCGAGGCGGTAATCATAATTCCACCATTATATCCTAACGTTTTAGTTGCAAATTCCAAGCAAGGGGTAGGAACAAGACCAGCAACATGACAATCTAGTCCAGCGAAATTTAACGTAGAACAAACTAATTTTGAAATTACGCTACTAGAGTCTCTTCCATCATATCCAACAAGTATTGTACCTTCCTTGAAGTAAGTTGAAATTGCTAACACAAGATCATGTACAAACTCTAAAGTGAAATCCTCAGAAAAAACCCCTCTAACGCCATTTGTTCCAAATAATTTACCCATGTAATTCGATTCAATACCGATAAATTTGTCTGTTGTTACACAATGCTTGCGGGAGTCGCCCAGCCTGGTCAAAGGCGCAGGGCTTAGGACCCTGTCTCTTAGGAGTTCGTGGGTTCGAATCCCACCTCCCGCACCATTTGGTATATATGGAATTAATTACCAACATCGCCAATGAAGAAAACCATAGTTGGCATCACTGTTGTTGGAAAAGACAAAGAGGGTGTTGTTGCACAATTTACAAACTTTGTATTTCAGAATAACGGTAACGTTGAGAAAGTAAATCAGAATGTAATCAAGGATCTATTTGGAATGTATCTAGAAATATCTTTTACTTCCACGATTAATTTTAAACAACTTGATTCTGGACTTCAAAAATTAGGAAAAAAACTAAGGATGGAGGTAAGCACACACTCTGAAACCAATACAGAAAAAAGTATTGCGATATTTGTTACCAAGGAAGAACACTGCCTGAAAGAAATCTTATCAGCCAGACGTGCCATTAGAGGCAAGATTTCTGTTATTGTTGGTACAGAAAGAGCACTTGCATCACTTGCTAAAAAGGCAAAAATTCCATTTGTTGTTGTTGAAGACAGAAGCCAAGAGAAAGCTGAAGAGAAACTACTCAAAATTTGTAAAAAATATCAGGTGGATCTGATTGTTCTGGCAAGATATATGAGAATTTTGACACCAAACTTTGTCTGGCGATATCCAAATAGGATAATTAACATTCATCCATCTTTACTTCCGGCATTTCCAGGCTCGTTGGCATATGCGCAGGCATTTGAGCGTGGAACAAAAATTGTCGGTGTCACATCACACTATGTAACGGAAAACCTTGATCAGGGACCAATAATCTTCCAGGATTCCTTCAAAGTAACCCCAGAGGATACTCTTGAATCAATAAAAAAGAGAGGTCAGAAATTGGAAGCCACTACACTTTTGAAGGCTGTAAAGATGCATTTGGATAACAAGTTAGAAGTTCGCTGGAGAAAAGTTCACACAAAGTCAAAGTGAATGTAATGGACGCTAGCGAGATTTATGATCCTGAATTTAGAAAACTAATCAAGTCAAAAAAACCCACAGTCATAATCCCTGTTGGTTCTCTTGAACAGCATGGTGCTCACTTGCCAATAACAACTGACTCTGACATTGTTACAGAGATTGCTTCACGTTTGGCAAAAAAATGTCGCTTCATAGTTTTTCCAGCCATCAATTATGGAATTTCGTTTGAGCACGAGCCTTTATTCAATACTAGTATTACACATCAACGATTCGGTAATTATATCGAGTCTATTATCAGTTCACTAAGCAAAAACGGCATAAAATCTATTATAATTTTAAACGGTCATCATGGAAATATTTCTATTGTAGAACGGGTGATGTCTTATGTTACTAATCCTAATCGAATACAACTTCGAGGAACAAATAGAACGAAGACCTCTCAGGATGGACGAAACTTTATCATGAAGACGACAAAACAAATTCAGACTCGATTTCAGAAGGAATTCAAGGATGTTAGCCTAAAAGCTTATTCCTATTGGCATTTTATGAAGCATGAATTTGACCATGCTGGCTTCGTAGAGACCTCAATAATGCTAGCTATTTCAGACAAGGTCAAGATGAAAAAGGCGAAAATGGGATTGATAATAACAAACATGGCCGAAGCAGATAAAGAAAAATTGAAGAAACGGGCTACAGAGCCAGGCGGATTTCCTAAGGTTGCAGAGAACGGTGTGTGGGGTGACCCAACGAATGCAACAAAGAAGGATGGAGAGAAGTTTCTTGCAGAAATTGTTAGAAACCTAGCAAAAGAGTGTCAATCTTGACTTACTGACTAACACCGAAAGTTTCACCAGTGAATGTTTAATATAATCCATCGATAAAGATCTCAATAAGTGATATAATGTCCGTTGATATGGCAGTAAAAGTACTGGATGAAAGTATTAACAAAATAGTACTGATCAAACTGAAAGGGAACAAGACCATTAGAGGCAATCTTCTTGGCTTTGACCAGCACATGAACCTGCTACTCGACCAGTCAGAAGAGATCCATTCTGATGGCGAATCAAATAGTCTAGGATCCATAGTTGTGAGAGGAGATAACGTAGTAATGATATCTCCACCTCCTGCATAAAGGTGATAAAAATATGGTGAAAGGAACAACATCGATGGGTGGTTTTACTAGAAAGCACCCACACATTAGATGTAGACGATGTGGCAAAAACTCATACCATGTACGTCATCACACTTGTGCAAGTTGTGGATTCCCTGATGCGAAAAGAAGAAAATACTCTTGGATTAAATGGTATACGTAAATGCAAGAAATTGAATATAGTTTTAGAAATGAAGCTAATTCATTAATTATAGAACGAGATATTCTTACAAAAACGATTTTTAGGGTATATCAGAAAGATTCCAATTTAACTAAAATCCAGCGAGACAAACTCTTAACAAGATATCAGCATCAATTAGCGGTAGTAGTAACCAAGATAGAGGAAATAGGAAATGCAATGAGGAATACGGGTACGAATCATTCGGATGAAGGACTATTCGCTGCTATGGAACAAAAATTATCGAGGATAGATGAAAAAGTACAAGAAATGTCATCAAAAATCATTACACCCAAAAAACAGACAGGTCGACAAGCACAAAAATCAGCATTAAACATACAATCATCAGTTCAAAAAAAGAAGAAAAAATCTGTTTACATATCAGATATGAAACTAGACTCAAATAATCACACGCCTCTCGAAATAACTACTCTCACTCCGGTCCCAACTGAGCTTCCAGAGTTTTTCCGTAAAAAACTCAAGCCAACTGTATCAAGGATACAGCATGTAGAACCTAGCTATAATGAGAAAGTGGTAAAAATTGTAGAAAATGTAAGTGAGGTAAAAGTGACGCAGTCTAACGTTTGTGAATATACTGATTGTACTAATCCAAAGTTTTCTAACAAGCACTGTTCAGTACATACTAATCCAAACGTAAAAGAATCCACTAACATTGAAAAGAAAGTAGTTCTTTCTGGTTTGGAAGTTGAAAAAGTACCACAAGCTGAAATTGATGATGGATTATCAGATGACAGTAATCTCGAAGACGACGATGTTGATGTCAGCGAAATTACGAAAAGAATAGAAAAATCGTTGTCCAGTTTGGATCAAGCTGAGGTAGAGTAATTGACATATGATGATGCCATCAAGGCATTATCGAACGACGCGCTAAAGCTAGTAAAAAATCATCAAACTATAGGATTAGGCAGCGGCAGATCTGCAACTGCATTTGTAAAGTCATTATCATTATTTGTCAAAAAAAAGAAATTCAATATAAAATGTATTCCAACTTCTTTGCAAATAAAATTAGAAGCTGAAAAGGGGAACTTGCATCTTATCGACACTGTTTTGGATAAAATAGATATTGTTTTTGACGGAGCTGATCAGATCGACAAAGGAAAAAATTTGATAAAAGGCGGTGGAGGTGCATTGCTAAGAGAAAATATTCTGATTAACGCAGCAAAAAAAGTTGTGATAATGGCAGATGAATCAAAATTTGTTACAAATTTCAATAGAGATGTACCTGTAGAAGTTCATCCTTTGGCTAGAAACACGGTAACCAATAACATTTCAAAAATTGGTGGTAGATCTAAGCTCAGAACACTGGATAGGGGCTATCCATTCATTACAGAAAATGGAAACATCATTCTTGATTGTAATTTTGGTGTGATAAAAAAACCAAAATTATTGCGAGAAAAAATTAAGAATGTTTCTGGAGTGTTGGAGGTTGGTATTTTTACTAGAAAACCAGATGTGATCTACAAAGCACAATCAGCTGGAAAGTTTGATGTGATTAAGTAGAATTGGTTTTTCTAGACACAAGTTTGCCATAACCAGGCTTGCCTATAACTTGAAAATCCTCAGCAATGGTTTGACCACGAACAATGGTTTTCACCGGCCAGCCTTTCAGTTTCCATCCATCATATACAATATAATCAGAAAATCCTCCGAATAGATCCGATGTTACTTTCTGCTCTTTTTTTAGATCAATTAGTGTGATATCTGCATCGGAATTAAGTTCAAGTGAACCCTTTATTGGATACATACCAAAAATTTTTGCGGCATTCATGCTAGTGAGATTTACTAATTGAGAAATAGTAATTTTGTTTTTGTTTACACCTTCACTTAGCATTAATGGTAACAATGTTCCGATACCCGGAAAACCAGCTAGTGCATCCCAAACTGTATTTCCGTCTAGTTTGAGTTTAATCTGATTTGCAACATGATCTGTTCCAATTGTATTTACATGGTTTTGGTTAATTGCATTCCAGACGGACAAAACATCACTTTCACTTCTAATTGGTGGCATTACTTTAGCAAGATAGCCTTCTTGATTTTCATGGGAGAGTGTTAAATAATGAGGACATGTCTCTACAAAAATTTTTGTTCCATTTTTTCTTTCTTCGCCAATTTGTTCTAAAGCATGACGTGAACCTATATGAGCAAAGTAAAGCACACAGTTAGCGTCCCTAGCAAATTTTGAAATAGTTTGTATTGATTTTATTTCAGATTTGGTTGGTCTACTTTCAGACCACGCATCAAGTCCATCTAGATTTTTTTCCTTGGCTTTTTTTATTCCACAACCACATTCTTCATAATCTTCAGCATGAACCAAAACAGGACAGCCAAGTGAAGATGCGTTTTTCACAACTTTTTCAACTATTTCAGAAGTCACTTCTACACGCTCTTCCTGTAATAGATTTTTCCCAGGTTCCATATCCATGTAAACATGACCGACTTCTCCCCCTAGATTCATGTATAGCTTGAAGGATGTAATTCCATTTTCTACGCAGTGCTGCATTTCATCTGCTTGTTGTAAGTTGAAGATTGATGCATGAATTGCATAATCAACGTAGTGTGATTTTGAGCTTGCGTTTAACTGTGGCAATAATGAATTCTTATACGAATCTCCTCGTCGAAGCATTCGCATCATAGTGGTGATTCCACCAATTGCAGCTGCATGTGATTCAGATGTTGCAGCATGTTCTATGGGAGAATAAACTCCATAGTGTACATGTGTGTCAATAACACCTGGAATAGCAACAAGTCCATCCGCATTAATTTTTTTATCGGATGATGGTATCTCATTTGTCAAACCAATTATTTTACCATCATCTAAAACTAGATTTTTATCAATTATTCCTGTAGGCAAAACTACATGCGAGCCCACAATCACCGTATCATACGTCATCTAATTCTATTATAAAATCCGATATTTGTAGTTGAGCAAATGAATAAAAACCGATTTAATTATGAATATTGAGGGCTGGTGATTTAGTGGTATAATGCCGCGTTCGCAACGCGGTTGTCAAGGGTTCAATTCCCTTCCAGTCCACCACCTAGAAAACAATTATACATAAACTAGGAAACTATATCGCATGAAAGTCTTCAACGGTAAGGAAGCTGCAGAACAGTATATGTCAAGTCACACACTTACATTTTCAACCCCCGATCTTACGCTTAAACGGTTCTCATTTTGGTTGGGGGACATAGTTCCTGACCCAAATAACAAAGAAGAAACAATGCCAAGACTGATGAAGTATATTGAGGAAAAGGATTTTGCGCCAGCCCAAGTTATTGATGATGAAAAATTTGAACCATCTGGGGCTCTGTTTAAGGCAGGACTTTATGGTAGTGCAAACACAAATCCTGATGCTGAAACTAAATTCTGTTCAGAGTGTGGTCAGAAAATTTCTGCTTCTGCTAGATTTTGTACTGATTGTGGCGCTGATCAGTAATAATAGAATACTATCCACAAAAACTATGTTCTAGTTCCACAACTAGTACAAAACTTTGCGTTTGGTCGCAAATCAGAACCACATGAAGAACATTTTCCACCAGATTGTTTAGGTACTAGTGATGGATCGGGAGTAGGCAATGTTGCCACATTGTTAAAACCATCTCCAGCAGATATTACAGAGGCTGGACCACCAACAGGATTCTGTGCAGTTCCAGGACGTGGTCCTGGCTGCATTCCACCAGCCATCATTCCTGGCGTGCCCATTCCTGGCATTAAACCAGGAGATTGTGTTCCTCCTGGTGCCAAGCCTCCTGCCACTTTGTCAACTGATTTTTTTAATTCAAAAATAACTTTGATTGATAAAAATTCTAATGCGGAATATGCAACAACATAATCACCTAGTTTTTGAAAGAACTGCTTATCCGTTAACTTTCCTTTTTTGTACAAATTGTTGGCATCAAGAAAAGATTCATAATAATCCTGTGATTCATCAAATAAATTATTTAATTTATCTGACAAGAGGTTTAGAGTATCAACTTCTCCTAGAGACATGAAATTTAATAATTTGTTACAATTATAATTACTTTAGGTTATATCAAGAAAATAATTTGAGGCTAGAGGTTTTCTATCGCCTTGTCAATCATGTTTTTGTAGGTTTCTTTAGATGCAGCACCTACTTGCTGAGCGACAATTTCTCCCTTGTTAAATATCATCAAGGTAGGTATGCTGAAAACGTTGTATTTTGATGCCAATGCGTTAGCTTCATCAACGTTTACTTTTACAAATTTAATCTTACCGTCGTAATCACTAGATAGTTCCTCTACAACTGGTCCAACCATTCTACATGGTCCACACCACTCAGCCCAGAAATCAACAAAAACAGGTACAGGTGAATTAACAACATCAATCTCCCAAGTTTTTTCATCTGAAACTTTGCTTATTGCCATAATAAAATTAACAAGAAATCGCACCTAAATATGTTAGGTGTAAAAATTGTAACTTTTCGTTGGATCTTAATTACAAATTAATGAAACATACTTAAATGATATTTTAGGTAAGTGGAGATATGAGTGAGGATTTACGGATTAAAAAGTTAAGAGGTTCAGGCGGATTTGTAATAGCACAAGTAACAGACGAACAACAAAGAAAAGGAAATCTGGGCGGTCCTGATCTCTTTTTAGCACCAATTGGAAGGTTAGATGTTGAAAGTGTGAAAAAATACACGTGCAATACTTGCGATAAAGAATATGAAGGCAGTCCTAAAATTGAATATGAAAATCCTAACGAAGAAGTAGCTGAAAATTTGATTCTTGTAGAAAGGGGACAATACATTTGCACTACATGTGGTTCTTCCATTGCGGAATATAGAGAATTTCAGAAACCAAATGAATCAGTTGAAGTTGGTAATGCAAACCCGATTGAGGCGCAAACAGAGATTGGACAGGAAGTAATGAATGAAGCTAAGCAAGAATCTGATGATCAATACCACACATTTGATGACTTTAGGGAAACTGTTCCTGAAACAAGTACAGTAGATGCAACGTTTAATGCAATTTCTGGCATGTCAGTCTTTGATGAAAATGCCAAACAAATCGGAATAGCCAAACAGGTAGGTGTAGATTCTAACAATCAGGTGATTTTAGTTATTTCAGATAATGAGGGCAATGATGTGAGTATTAACTGGGATAGAATAAAAAAAGTCGGTGAGATTATTTTACTTGGAGATTCTTCGGCTACAATGAGTGTATCTGCGCAGCAGGGATTGAGATGCCCAAGCTGTAATTTTGATAACAAACCAGATTCAAAATTCTGTGAGAGTTGTGGAACCAAAATTTAGAAGCAAGATTTATCTAATCATCACAAAGGAAAAAACGTGACTTAACTATGAGCTCAATTAAGGGTATAGTAAAAGACATTATTATCATAGCTACATGTGTTACAGTAATTTGGATTGGTCTTACAGCTTATTTTGGCGCACAAAATCCATTCTATGTTGTTTCTAGCGGAAGCATGTATCCGGAATTAGCTATGCATGATATTATAGTGATTTCTGGACATGCATTATTTGAAGACGTGAAAATTGGAGATATTATTGTATTTGACAGACCAAAAGATCACGATAAGGTGATTGTCCATAGAGTGGTTGCAATTGTTGATGACGATCCATTAACATTAAGAACAAAAGGCGACAATAACCAAAATTCTATGGTCGGAACAGACTATCCAATAACCGAAGAAGAGTATAAGGGAACAGTAATTCATGTAATACCACAGGTAGGATACATCACAAAAATTTTGCAACCACCGATTAACTACATTATCATTGCTGTAATTATTGGAATAATGATAATTAGACAAATTGCAAAAAACAAAGCAGGAAAGAATTACGAGCAAGTAAAAGCAGAGTCAGAAATTAAAAATTATGACAAATCTCAACCTAATGAGAAAATTGATGGAGATTTATCGTGGTTAGATAACTACAAAAATGCCTCCAAAGATTTTACCACACAAGAAAAAAAATCTGCCGAAAAACCTGAAGAAAATACTAAATCAGAAGGCATACCAGAATTTTTTCTTGACAGAGAAAAAGAATCTGAAGAAAAAAAGTAATAGATTATTCTTTAGAATTGTCTAATTTGAAAACTCGTTTGAAGTAATCAGCGTTTTCTAGGGTTTCTTCGCCTTGCTCTTGGACTTTGGCTAGATTTTTTGCAAGTTTTTTCTTGTAACCTAATTGCATTTGACGTGCAATCTGAATTCTTTGGGCTTGTGGTGAGCCAGCTCCATGCATTGATTCTGTAAGATAACCTACAGCGTTTCTACCCATGGTCATGTTTTCAATCAAACGTAAAATTCTCATCTTGTTTTCAACGTCAACGCCCTTTTTTGCCTTCAGGTATTTTCTGAGTAGCGGTCCTGTTTCTGGACTTCTAAATTCTGCCTCCGATGGTAGTGTAACCATCAGTCCGCCAGCAATGTCCTGTGCAAATCTGCCTATTTGATAAGGGAAGCGTGTAACATTGTGTTTGCACACGTTCGCTAACATCTCGTCGTTTTGCCAAACTCCAGACTTCATTTTTTGAGATTGATATGATGATGCAATACCAGTACCATAGATTGATTCGTTTAGATGTGTCATCTCAACTAGTTTATCTTTGATGTGAGAAACATTAGGTATACCATTATAGTCTGCTATAGAAGCCGCAGCACCAATAAGAACATCACCTACACCAGTCTTACAGACATAGCTTCGTCTGTGATAACATGTAAACCTCTCAATTAACATAGATGCAAATTCGTACTCACCATCCATGAAGATCAATTCGTTTGGAATGAAAGCTCTATCAAAGATCACCATTGCTTCTTGACCAGAGAATTGAGAGTTGCCTTGATCCATATCACCTGGTTCCATACTTCTTGTATCACACGACTGTCTGCCATAGATGTAAGTTATTCCCGGTGCATCTACTGGAATGGAGCCAACAACTGCATAATCTTTATCGGCTTCAGTTAATCTTATGGCTGGCATAACAATCATCCAATGAGAGTTAATACAGCCAGTCTGGTGAGCCTTTGCACCAGAAATGTAAACACCCTTGTCATCTCTATCTACGATACGAAGAAACAGGTCAGGATCTTCTTGTTCAGCTGGTCCCTTGCTTCTGTCACCCTTGACATCCGTCATGGCTCCACCAATTACCAGGTTTTCATGTTGAACCATCTTGATAAATTCTAACAACCTTTTATGATATTTTGTTCCGTGTTTTTCATCCATCTCAAATGTAGTAGAGTGAAGTGAGTTTAGTGCATCCATACCGACACATCTTTGGAAGCAAGTACCAGTAAGTTGACCTAGCTTTCGTTGCATCTTGTTTTGTAAAACTACATCCTGTGCACTTTCTGCGATATGCAAGAAGCGGTTTACCCGTTCTCCTGTAATAGATGATTTTGTTGATGCAAGATCTTCTTCTTCAACAGCAAGATCATAAGTTTTTGCAACCGCGTTAATTGAAGGACGAATTATTGGATGGTCAACAGGTTCCTTGACGAGTTCACCAAACAAGTAAACTTTGAGATTACGACCCTTCAGACTCTCGATATATTCCTCACCAGTTCTGATAGGTCTTACTGTTTTTTGCATACCCTAACTACTCAATTCTATTATAAATATTCTAAAAAGATTTTGGTCATAGCTTTACCTAATTTAGATACCAATTCTCACATCTAGTATTTTACAGCCTTCACCTTTTTCCATAACCAACACAGGATTCATGTCAAGTTCTTTAATTTCTTTGAAATCAGTGACAAGCTGTGATAGCCGTTGAATACATTCAGAAAGTTTTTCTACATCAGAAGGCTTTTCGCCCCTTACTCCTTCCAACAGCTTCTTTGTCTTGATTGACGAAATCATATCGTTCGCTTCTTGGTCAGTCACAGGTGCAAGTCTGAACGTGACGTCTTTCAGGATTTCAACGTAAATTCCGCCCATGCCGAGCATAAGAACTGGCCCAAATCCAGGCTCAAGCTTGGAGCCTATGATCATCTCTTTGCCACCCTTGACCATCTCAACAATCAAGACTCCTTTGATTTCGGCGTTGCTGTCATATTTTTTGGCATTTTCAACAATTTCTTTGAAGGCACTGCGAACTTCCTCATCATTTGTCAGGTTAATTTTAACACCGCCGGCATCTGATTTGTGAACTATTTGGGGCGAAGCAATCTTCATGACAACAGAATATCCAATCTTGTTTGCGGCTTCGACAGCCTCATCCTCCGTCTTTGCAAGAATATTTTTTGGAAGTGGAAATCCATATGTATTCAAAATTTCAAGACCCTCCTCTTCAAGAAGATTGGTTCTTCCCTCTTGTTTCACTTTATCAAATATTTTCTTGACTTTTTCTCGGTCAGCTTCAAATTTTGTTATGTTTCCTTCTGGGGTTTTTATCCATTCAACAAATCGAAGCATTGCCTTGAGTGTACGAATAGATCCCTCTGCGTATGTATAATATGGAACATCACCATTTGCAAGAATTTCTCTATTTGTTATCCCTTCATCTAAACCCATTAAACTTGCAAGCATTGTTTTCTTGTATTTTTTTGACATTTTTACAATTACTTCTGCAAGCTTGTCATAATCTAATGTTGCAGAAGGTGTACACATTGAGATTACAGAACCAACATTCTTGTGCGCAAGAACTTCGTTCAAAACATTTTCAAATCTGTTAAAATCTGCATCACCCACTATGTCAACTGGGTTTCTGGAACTACCCCAAGGTGGAATAACCGCATCTATTTTTGGTCTAATCTCTTCAATCTTTGCCATTTTGATTCCAAGTTTAGAACATGAATCAGTTGAAATAATTGCCGGACCACCAGCATTTGAAACAATTACAAGTTCACCTTCTGTAGGAAGAGGCTGTTTTGAAAATGCAGTTGCGTAGTCAAAAAGTTCTTCCATGGTGTCAACTCTAATGGCACCTGACTGTTTGAGTACAGCGTCATAGATTTCATCCGAACCCATCAGTGCACCCGTATGTGACATCGCTGCCTTGGCACCCTCAGGGCTTCTGCCTGACTTTAAGACTAGAACTGGTTTTTTAATTTTGTTGTACTTTGTAATTTGCTTACAGACTTTAAGAAACTCTTGACCATCGCCCATGTCTTCTAGATACATCACAATTACCTTTGTTTGTTCGTGGTCTGCTAGTATTTTCAATATATCAATCTCTGTCATGTCAGCCTTGTTTCCCATACTAACAACAGCAGAAAATCCAATTCCCTGCGCGCTCGCGTCTTCTACAAGTGCAGCACAAATTGCACCGCTTTGTGATACTAAAGCAATTTGACCAGACTTGGGAGTTATTTTTAGAAAAGTTGAGTTCATCATAGTTTTTGGTTCCAAATTCATTACACCAAGACAGTTAGGACCAATGACTTTTACACCGTACTTGGTGGCAATATCCTTCAGTTTTTGTTCCAGTTTTTTTCCTTCCTCATCTACTTCCTTGAATCCCGCGGTGATTACAATAGCGCCTTTGATTTTCTTTTTTCCACACTCCTCCAGAACTACAGGAACTATCGTGTTCTTTGTGATCACAACCGCGAGATCAATTGAATCGGGAACATCCAGAACACTCTTGTATGCTTTTTGATCAAAAACCGTTTCTCTTGTTGGACTAATCGGATAGACTGTTCCTTTGTAACCATTCATAATATTAGATGTAATTGCACGCCCAACACTACCTTGCTTGTCAGATGCACCCACTATCGCAATAGATTTTGGAGAAAGAAATACTGATTCAGACATTATGATGAATTCCTCAACTAATTTTCCATAATAAAGTTATTCATGATTATTTAACTGCCTAACATTTTTCCTGCAAGATTTTTACTCCTTGGAACCCACGTAAGTGTAAGATTGGAAAAGTTTGCCATTAGTGACCATGCCTCTCTTGCTAGGGAACGTAGCTTATCATTGTTAATTGCAAATTCATGATTTAGTTGATTGACTGTATTCTTTGAATCGCTGAAAATTTTAATTTCATCATTTGAGTTTTCAAATTTTCTTAATGTGGAGATTATTGCCATGTATTCCGCTTGATTATTAGTTATATCAGATTTGTTTTCGTAGAATGACTCACCTGTCTCATTTACAAAAAACCCATAACCAGAGTTGGCTCCTCCAGATCCATCAACGTAAATGCTAAGTGTCATCTTTATACAATCTAGCCATCTTCACACTCAAGTTTAAAACTATCATGTAAACTACGGTAGAAATCATTTGTGAAATAATTGATGCTAGATATGCATCATACTCAATTTGTAGTAAATAGTATTGCAAACTCCACCTTACAATTGTATAAACAACTTCCCCGATTCCAAGAGAAGTTATAATTTTGATCAAATCTGACTTTAACAGTGATTTTTTCAGCTCACCAGTTTCAGTCCTGTATTTTTTTCTGTTATCAATATAGAACAATATGCCAAATATTGAAAAAAATACCCCATAATCAACTGCCAAAGTTAATGTGGTGTTAAGGTAGTCATACTGATCAGAAAAGTAATCAGCCGCAATAGCTGAAATTGTTATTGAAGCAGCAAACGCCAAAAGAATATTTTTGTTTAGGCTCAGATATTCCTTGTATTTTTGTTTCATACCTTACTCAGAATTACTTTCTTTTTATGCGTAGAGAAACGATAAATTAGAACTTTGACAAGTCTAAATCATGATGTTAAATTACGCTGAACCAGTTTATAGACCGCCATCTGAGGCGAAATCACTAATCTTTCAAATCACAATTGGTTGTTCATTCAACGAATGTTCATTTTGTGATATGTATAGAAATAAGGAATACAGTGAAAGACCGTGGGATGAAGTCAAAACTGAAATTGACCTGATGGCAAAACAGCTTCCAGAAACAACTAGAATTTTTCTTGCAGATGGAGATGCACTGAATTTATCAACGGATTATATGATTAGGATAGTCGAATATCTTTACGGCAGTTTTCAAAAATTGGAAAGAGTATCTTGTTATGCAATGCCTATGAATTTACTCAAAAAAACTCCAGACGAATTGAAAAAAATGAATCAGGCAGGTTTGAATATGTTATACCTTGGAATAGAAAGCGGCTCTGATATTATTTTAAGGAAGATTACAAAAGGAGCTACATCTGAAACGATCATAAGAGCATGCAGAAAAGCAATAGAAGCAGGCTTTACATTATCATGTATTATTATTTTAGGACTTGGAGGAAAAACCTACACCAAGGAACACATCAAAGGCACAGCACGTGTTGTTAATGCTTCATCACCACATTATCTTGGCACGTTAACTTTAATTTTAGAAACAGGCGTTAAGGAAGAATTCCTAACAAAGTTTGGGGAGGAATTTCATCCAATCAATGATGATGAGGCTTTGGCTGAACTACATGATTTAGTTCAGCAAATTGATGTCAAAGAAAAAATGGTATTTAGAGCAAATCATGGTTCTAATGCATACAATATTGGTGGCATTTTCCCTGACGAAAAAGACGAAATACTTAAAAAAATAGTTTGGTTAAAAGAGCATCCCGAAAATGTCAGACCAGAAGGATTCAGAGCTTTCTAAAAATTTGGAGAATGTTAAATGCCGTTTGTACTTTGGATGACAGGATTGCCGTGTTCTGGCAAGACAACTATAGCAAGAAAGTTACAGAAACTTATGCCCGAGTTGGTCGTACTTGACGGAGATGAACTTAGAGCGCAGTCATCGTCAAGCGATTTTTCAAGAGAAGGTATAAACGAAAACAACAGGAAAGTTGCTAATCTGGCAAAAGATTTTTCAATGTCTAAGCCTGTTTGTGTTTCTCTTATTAGCCCATTTAAGGAAAATAGAGAAGACGCACGTAAAATTATAGGCGATAACAAGTTTATTGAAGTGCACCTCAAGTGCTCACTTTCTACTTGTGAGGAAAGAGATGTTAAAGGCATGTACAAAAAAGCCAGACGAAATGAAATCAAGGATTTCATAGGAATACATACTGATTACGAGATCCCAGATAATCCTGAACTAATTGTGAATACAGAAACTAATCCTCTTGACGAGTGTGTAACTCAAATATCTGCATATCTTACGTGAGGATAGTCTGATAGATTATAATCCAAACTTCCAAAATTGATTTGTTGAATAACTATAATGGGTCCACAGGGATTTGAACCCTGGATTTTCGCCGTGTAAGGGCGACGTCATAACCGACCTGGACCATGGACCCAGCAAATTTCCTTGTTAAAAACCATTTAAACTTTGAGAAGTTGTTTTTTGATTATAACTGATAACAAGTCAGCACAAAAAATAACAAAATCAAACTAACGAATAATAGTGCAAGTTTTTCTTATTAAATAATGAATTCAATAGTAGTTGCAAAATTTGGCGGGAGTGTAATTGGGGTTGATGGAATATCCATACCGATAATAATTCAAAGGATCAACTCCCTAAGTGAGGATGCCAAAGTGATAGCTGTTTTTTCAGCTCCCTTAACTGTTGTTGAAGGAAAACACAGATCATTAACGGATGTTGCGTTAGATCTTGGAAAAAGAGCTGAAGAAGGAAAGGCATTTGATTTAATTATTTTAAGAAAAACATATGAAAAAATTTTGGAACTAGTAAGTTCAGAATTTCAAGAAAAGTGTAGAATTGCAATTGATGACTGTTTAGATGTGGTTAGGATTGAATTAGAAAAAGCTATGGAAAAGAAGGAATTTGCTGACGAGGTTCGTTCTAAAACTTTAGCATATTCTGGTGAAATTTTGATGTCATATATGATGGAATACATCCTACAGAGTCAGGGAATCAAATCAAAAGTTGTAGGTCTGGATAACTGGCCAATAATAACCGACAGTAATATTGAATCTACAAACTTCCTTGCATCAGAATCTAGCAAAAAGATTGAATTTCTTGAAAAATTACTTGATGAAAACCAAGTAATTACAATTGGTGGTTTCATAGGTCGTACCACAAGTGGAATTGTAACAACATATGAGAGGGGTGGCTCTGACAGGACAGCTGCCGACTTGGGAATTTTGCTGCAGAAGAAGTTTGATGTAAAAATTGATTTAGAAAAGGACAGTTCTGTTGTTTCTGCTGATCCTAGAATTGTCAAAGACGGACTGACTGAAGTACGCAGTATTTCATACAACGAGGCAAGATTAGCTGGAATGTTCGGAATGAATATACTAGATCCAATTGCCATTAAAGAAATTTTAGAAAACGGCGTTTCACTTCCGATAGTTATCACAGACATAAGAAATCCTGAGAAAACTACAACAATTGAAAGAAAGCCAAATAACGATAACGGTCATCCGATTAAAATCATTACTGGAAAAAAGAATTGTGCAATTTTAAGAATAGAGGATGAGTTTGTGCACAAACTGTTAGAGTCACTTGAAAATAAAAAAAGATACAGTGAGTTTGTAATACTTTCACCATTTACTAAAGACGGAATAAAATTTTCTAGGATATTATTCCTTGATGGTGATTATATTAAAAGAAATGAAAAATATGTTTTAGGATTTGATCCACTTGCAACTATCACCTATAATAGAGGAGTAATCACATTGATTGGGGATGAAATGTGGAGAGTCCAACAAATTGTTTCAAAAACTAGCGCAAAGATAGGTGAATCTGGATTAAACATACTGAATATAGACGCACAAGAAGAAACCTCAAGAATTATAGTTGTAGTAGAAGATTCGGGGAATAATATTGAAAGAGCAATTAGTGCAATTCATGAAGAACGCTCTAATATCAAATTCATTTAGGCACAATTATTTAAATTACCAAAATTGGATCAACCCATATGAAAGAAGTAGGAAAGATTTGGATGAATGGAAAATTGGTTCCATTCAAGAATGCAAAAATACATGTTCTAACTCATGCCTTACATTATTCTACTGCCGTCTTTGAAGGAATAAGATGCTATAATACTCCTAGCGGTTCTGCAATTTTTCGGCTACCAGAACATGTTGACAGATTTTTCAATTCCGCCAAATTATACGGCATGAAGATCCGTTATACAAAAAAGCAAATCATAGATGCTATAATTAAAACAGTAAAAACTAGTGGCTTGAAAGAATGCTACATTAGACCAATAGCTTACTATGGATATGGAAGTATGGGGCTTACACCTACATTAAACAAAGTTGATGTATCTATTTCATGTTGGGAATGGAAGATGGGGGAATCAAAAGCCGGTAAATTTTCTGGGGCTAAATGCAAGATTTCAAAATGGATTAGAATTGATTCCAAATCTCAACCAATGCAATCGAAATCCGCTGCAAATTACTCAAATGCAGGTTTAGCTCGTGTTGAAGCACTCAAAAGCGGATATGATGAAGCTATCATGCTCAATTCAAGTGGAAAAGTTGCAGAGGGGAGTGCTGAAAATATCTTCATCATAAAAAATGGAATAATTAAAACGCCTCCGTTGAATGCAGACATCTTAAACGGAATTACAAGAGATAGCGTAATTCGATTGATAAAGTCTAACAGAATTAAATTAATTGAAAAAAACATAACAGTAAAAGAATTGTTAAAGGCTGATGAGGTTTTCATGACCGGCACTGCGGCAGAAGTAAAATCTGTAGCAAAAATCAATAAAATAACTATTGGAAATGGTAAGATAGGAAATATTACAAAGACACTGCAGAAATCGTTTATGGATGTTGTAATGGGTAAAGATCAGAAATTTGCTTCTTGGCTACGTTACCTTCCTTAAACTAAGTTTTTTACTAAATTAATTTAGTGATAAATATGGAGTCAGACTCGTTAAATGATTCAGAGCATGGAATGTGTTGGTTTTGTAAAAAAGGAAGACATTCAGAATGTATGAAGCAGATACCAATGAATGTGAAAACTGATGGACCGCATGATTGCTCATTTAACACAGAGATGATTCCCTGTACATGTACACATCAGCATTAAAATGGCGGGTCTAGTGGGATTCGAACCCACGACAGCCGGATTAAAAGTCCGGTGCGCTACCTGGCTGCGCTATAGACCCCGAGCAAGATACCAAAAACTGTATAATTTAGTCTTTGCAGATTTCATTAAAAACTGGAAACTTTAAAATTGAAAGCTTTTATCGATTAATTGAGCCCTTGTAGTATAGCCCGGTCTAGAATTCGGCCCTGTCACGGCTGAGACGCGTGTTCAAATCCCGCCGAGGGCGCCATTATTTTATTAATGAAAAAATTTCATCTAGAATGTTTTTGTTTGCTGCAGCAACAAAAGATAACCGTGTATCATAGTTGAGATCAGAGTCAAGTGGCTGCAAATTTTCATCTAGTATCAAACCGCCAGCCTCTTTAATCAAAAGATATCCTCCAGCTAGATCCTGAATTCTTATTTTTTTTCGAAGATCAATAAAAATATCAATTAGACCTTCTGCGAGCATAGACATCTCTAGGGCATTTGCACCCATGTGTCTAATATGGTGGTGTTTTTCAAAAATCGGTGTAAGTCTATTCATTAATTCTGGTGATGAACCAGAACTATTAATCCCAACAATTTTGTATAACGGTTTTTCTTTATGTACAGAAATTTGTTTGTCATTTTTGAAAGCACCTTTATCCTTTGAAGCAGAGTAAAGATCTCCCGTTGAAAGATTTGTAACTACAGCATCTGTCACCGAGCTAAGTTTTTCTTCCGTTGAAAATGCTAGCGAACAACAAAAAAATGGCATTCCTCTTACAGCATTTGCTGAACCATCTATCGCATCCATTATTATGAAGCCCTTTGGATTTGATGATAACTCAACTCTGCCACATTCTTCACCAAGTATTACACAATCAAAATTTATTTCCTTTAAGTAGTCAATTACAGTCTTTTCTGCAATCATGTCTATGTTTCTTGAAATATCTCCTCCTGCCCCTCTCCCAAAATCTCCTGATGCCGCTTCTGCAGTTCCGGCTAGATCTTTGACATTTTTATAAACAAGTTTTGAAACAGTACGAAGAATTTCAATTGCATCCATAGATAATTTCAATCAGAACATAATTTAAGTGAAAATTTTTTGAAGGCATAAATATCAATTTGTAAAGATTACTCTGTGAGCGGAAAAGATGAATCTGTTACCAGTAAAAATTCCTTAATGGGAACAAAATCAGGAAAGAAGATAATCAAACAGGGCTTATTCAAGTCTAAGGGATATAGACAATTCAAACAGTACAAGGAAGAATATGAGACAAAGTTTCCTGAATTTGCAACGCGATTTACAAATGCTTTATTACAACAGATCAAATCTGATTCATCTCCTAATGTTACGCAGCAGAAATTTGGAGAGGAAGTGGGCTCAACCGAAATTATTTTAGAATCATCACAAATTGATCCAATCAAGTCAAAGCTTGAAAGCTTTGACATTCTAAATGATAGGGTTTTAAGAATTCTAAATTCTAATTTTGTGAAAATGACTTTTCCTGTGTTTAATGCACTGTTTGATGCATCAACGGAATATTTTCAGGATAAAAATTCGGAACTCAGAGAAGATATTGTTGATGGGCACATTATAGCAATTGATCTCAGTGAGCCTATGGACAGAATTGTTGACAAAGATGAAGACTTGGATTATCTGGATGATTACAAGTTGATGAACCCATACATACTAAAGATAGCTAGAGAGAAAATTGCAAAAGGCGGAGAGGAAGTTTTAAAACAATTTGAAAATGGGTTCAAGGATGCTAGAGTTGGTCAATATCTTGATACTAAATTAAAACAAAATCCCACGGCAATTACTGACAAAGAACTTGACGAGAGTTATAAAAAATATCGCTCTGTTATGGGCACAGCCGGTTCTAACATGGCACTTTCACGAAAACCACTAGGAGAAATCTTTCGAATAGGAATGGGCAAAGCTTCTGAGTCAGTTGGATGTGGAAATGAGATTGAAGACTCTATTAGAGATAGGGCTGTAAAAATTCCATCATGGCCATTGTATTACAGTCTATCTACAAATGATGTCAAAAAGGGATTTGAATTAACTATGGAAAGAAGCCAAACGTATCTGGGTGATGCAAGAAAAGCACTTGAACTTTTGCCTGAAAACTTTTCTCACAGACCATTTTTGGAATTTTTATTTTTAACCGTGGAGCATTATAATGAATTTTGGTTTAAAAGACTGCAAAAGGAAAACATCTGGTCAGATCTTGCAACTAAATTACCAAAGTGATTTTTAATGATGTGGTCAGAAAAATACCGTCCAAATAACTTTCTTGATTTAATTGGTAATGAAGAGTCTAGGAAATTATTTGTGGAATGGTTTACAAATTGGAAAAAGGGAACAAAACCAATTCTGCTAGTTGGTCCACCAGGTATTGGTAAAACAACCCTAGCTAATCTTGCTGCAAAACAATTTGGTTACGATCTAATCAGTCTTAATGCAAGTGATGTAAGAAATAAAAAAAACATTAATGAGATTCTGAGCCCAGTTTTGGGAAATCAAACTGTCTTAGGAACTCCAATGATTTTCATCGATGAGGTAGATGGTGTACATGGAAGAGCAGATTACGGTGGTGGTGAGGCTATAATCAAGATCTTGAAGGAGCCTACTGTACCAATAGTTCTTGCCGCAAACACAGATTCATCAGACAAGATGAAAAGCATCAAAAAAACTGTGAAAACAATAGAGCTGAAACCATTATCGCCAAAACTGTTACGGCTTTACCTTAATAGAATACTGCAACTTGAGGGAGTAAAAATTGACTCTGATTCTTTAGCAAAACTTGTTACAAAATCAAGAGGTGATATCCGCTCTATGATTAATTTCACACAGGCAAGAGTTACTGGTTTTGATCCACCCACTGAAAAATCCTTTGAAACATTGGATGTTGAAGAAGGGGTCAATGCGTTTTACAAAGCAAACTCGATCGATGAAGCTAGATCTGTTTTGTATTCTCTCAGAATAAACCCAAGAGAAAAAATTAATGCATTTTATTCTAGTATTATAACAAGCAAGATTTCTGTGGACGACATGCAAAATTTTTTACAGGTAATTTCCGAAGCTGATATGTTATATGGGAAAATTATGAAAACACAGCAATGGCGTCTATTACGATACCTGGATGCCATCCTTTTGGGATTGTATAAAGAAAATATTCCTATTCGCTATTCAAAGTATAATCTTTCATGGCCACTTCTTAACAGGCTCAGGTGGGATGGCACAAAAATAAAATCCATTATTGGCTCTCTGGCAAAAACGATGCATGTTTCAAAAAGCACTTTCTCAACTCTTTATTTTCCATTCTTACTCTATTGTATTAAAAATAAAAAAATAGATTTGGAATTTGATGAATCATTAGAAGAGATTGTAGAGAAGGAGGTTGCTTTAATCAAATGAGCTGGATAAAAATGGCTTTCAAGTATGAGGGCAAATGCATTGTCTGTAATCAGATGATTAAGAAAAATGAGATGGGATTTTGGTCTAAGGGCATTGGGGTTAAACATGAAAAATGTGCAGAAAAAAATGAAGATCTTAAGTGCATTATTTGTGGTGGTTCAGTCGGGTGTCCAACTTGTGAATTTATTGAAGATTGTAATCCTCAAGCTGTATCGCCATTATGTATATGTAAAAAATGTGAACAATTAGAAGATCCATTTATTTCATACAAAAAAGCACTAGTTGAAAAATTTCCTGTGCTAAATATTAAAATTTGACCAGAATTAGATGATCTATTATCATGCATTCTGATAAAATTGATGGATTTTTAAAAAAAAGGAAGATTGCTGATCAGGCAGGTGGTCAGGATCGTATTTCCAAACAACATGAGAAGGGAAAACTCACGGCAAGGGAACGAGTTAATCTATTACTTGATGAGGGAAGTTTTGTAGAGGTTGATGCTCTAACTACACATCATTATCATGAATATGATATGCAAAAAAAGAAGTTCTTTGGTGATGGTATAGTTGGCGGATATGGAATAATTGATGGTAGACAAGTCTACGTTTTTGCTTATGATTTTACGGTTTTAGGAGGAACTCTAAGCAAAATGGGTGCAAAAAAAATTACCAAATTAATGGATCATGCTGTACGTAATGGATGCCCAATTATTGGAATAATGGATTCAGGCGGTGCCAGAATTCAGGAAGGAATACAAAGTCTTGATGGATTCGGTGATATTTTTTATCACAACCAATTGGCGTCAGGTGTAGTTCCGCAAATCACTGCTAGTATTGGACCTTCTGCTGGCGGTGCAGTATATTCTCCAGCAATGACTGATTTTGTTATAATGGTAGATAAATTGGCAACTATGTTTGTCACAGGACCTGACGTTGTAAAGACTGTACTTGGTGAAGAAGTTTCATTTGACGAACTTGGTGGAGCTATGACGCATGGTACCAAAAGTGGTGTTGCTCATTTTGTTGCACAAAATGAGTATGAATGCATGGATTATATCAAAACATTACTTTCATATATTCCACAAAATAACACCGAAGAACCTTCAATCGTATCAAACGATGACGATCCAAACCGTCTGGATCACAACCTAATCAGTATGATACCTGAAGATACATTGAAGCCTTATGATATGAAAGAGATCATTCATTCAATAGTTGACAATCATAACTTTTTTGAGGTTCATGAATTGTTTGCCCAGAACATTATTGTAGGTTTTGCTAGAATGAATGGAAAAACGATCGGTATAGTTGCAAGTCAACCATTATACCTTGCTGGCGCACTTGATATTGATTCCTCTAACAAGGCATCACGTTTCATTCGATTTTGTGATTGCTATCACATTCCAATTCTTACATTGGTTGACACTCCTGGGTATATGCCTGGAACAGATCAAGAACATCATGGAATTATTCGTCATGGAAGCAAACTTTTGTACGCTTATTCTGAAGCAACAGTTCCAAAGATCACTATTGTGATTGGAAAAGCATATGGTGGAGCTTACATTGCGATGGGCAGTAAGAATCTGAGAACAGACATTAATTATGCGTGGCCAACTGCACGAATCGCAGTTCTTGGTTCTGAGGCAGCTGTTAAGATTATGAACAGAAAGGAACTTGCTAGTTCAAAGGATCCTGAAGCTCTAAAAAAACAATTGGTAGATGAGTTTACTGAGAAATTTGCAAATCCATATGTTGCTGCATCTAATGGAACAGTTGATACAGTTATTGATCCTGCTGAAACTAGACCTATGGTTATCAAAGCCCTTGAAATGCTTTCCAATAAACGAGACAGGCAATTACCTCGAAAACATGGAAACATGAATCTGTGATTTAGATGATAAGTAAGGTACTAATTGCTAATCGTGGAGAAATAGCATTACGTGTCATTAAGACGTGCAAAGCACTTGGCATAAAGACAGTAGCTGTATATTCTGACGAGGATAGAAACTCTCTTCATGTAAAAAAGGCCACAGAATCATATCATATAGGCGAGGCTGCACCTGCTAAAAGCTATCTTAATCAAGAAAAAATTCTTGAAGTAATTTTATCCTCTGGCGCAGATGCTGTTCATCCTGGTTATGGATTTTTATCAGAAAATCCAGATTTTGCAGGTTTGTGCGAAAAAAACAAAGTTACATTCATTGGACCATCTGCTGCATCAATGGATCTTTGTGGTGATAAGCAGCAATGTAAGGCTGCAATGATTAAGGCAAAAGTTCCAACCGTGCCTGGAAGCCCAGATGTGGTAAAAGATGCTGATGAGGCAGAAAAAATTGCAAATGAAATTGGCTATCCTGTAATGCTAAAATCTGTTTATGGTGGTGGTGGTCGTGGAATTAGAATTGTAAACACTGATCAAGAATTACAAGATGCATATGAAATAGTTACAGGAGAGTCAATCGCAGCAGTAGGTAAATCTGCAATTCTTGTAGAAAAATTCCTTGCACAAACTAGACATATTGAATACCAACTTGCCAGAGATAAACATGGTAATACTGTTCATATATTTGAGAGAGAGTGTTCAATTCAAAGACGTAACCAGAAATTAATTGAACAGACTCCTTCACCAATAGTTGATCAAGAAACAAGAGATAGGATTGGAAAACTAGTTGTAAATGCGGCACAGGCGGTTGATTATACTAATCTTGGTACTGCAGAATTTCTTAGAGCAGAGAATGGAGAATTTTACTTTCTAGAGATTAACGCTAGATTACAAGTTGAGCATCCAATAACTGAGTTTGTATCTGGGTTAGATCTTGTTAAGCTACAATTAGATATTGCAAACGGTGAGCCAATTCCATTCAAGCAATCTGATCTTAAAATGAATGGTTATGCAATTGAATGCAGAATCAATGCAGAAGATACATTTTTGGACTTTGCACCATCAACAGGTCCAATACCAGCTGTTACTATTCCATCAGGACCGGGTGTTAGATGTGATACATATCTTTACCCAGGATGTACGGTATCACCATTTTATGATTCTCTAATGGCGAAACTTGTCACGTGGGGACAAACATTTGAAGAGTCAAGATTAAGGATGCTTAACGCATTAAATGACTTTTACATTCAGGGTGTAGAAACTTCAATTCCTCTTTACAAAACAATTTTAGAAACTGAAGAATACAAGAATGGAGAACTCTCAACAAACTTTTTGAAAAGATTTGATATCATAGATAGACTAAAAGAAGATTTGAAAAACCAAAGAAAAGATAAACAACTTGCAGCAATTGCTGCAGCAGTAATGCATTCAACATTTTTTCAAAGTAGAGTAAAATCATCAACTGTTACAAATCCACGGTGGAAAAGCCGAATGGATAGATAGATATGGAATTCAAACTTGAAGATATAGAAGAAACTTTCAATGGAGAGATTGTTAGTAAGATTTCAAATAATGAGTATCTAATTAAGATTCAGGATAAAGAACATCACATCCAAATTCTTGATATTAATTCTCGTGGAATGGAATTCGTGTTGGATAATCACTATCACAACGTAAACTATCTCGAAAATCAAACTGGAGAAATGAAGATCGTTCTAGATGGAGTACCACTAACAATTAACAAGAATTCCAAATTTGATAAGATTGTTTACAAGAGTTCAGGCGGAGCTGATGTTGGTTCTGCGCAGAAAAGCCTGAGAAGCCAAATTCCTGGAAAAGTTGTTTCTATTGAGGTCAAGGTTGGTGATAAAGTCAAAAAAGGTGATGTTGTGTGTGTTTTGGAATCAATGAAGATGCAAGTATCTGTCAAATCACATAAAGACGGTGAAATAAAAAATCTAAAAACAAAAGAAGGAAACTCCGTTAACAAAAATGATATCTTGGCTGAAATTGAATAAAACTAATTTTCTTTTTTGAGAAAATCAATAATCTCTTGATAGTTTGGTTCCTTTAGTGGGTCTTCTGAAATCCATTTGTATAATATGATTCCATTTTTATCAATAATGAATACAGAGCGTTTTGCAAAATTATAGTCCTTTAGATGTAAAAGGTCTGGCACTAAAATATCATAATCTTTTATCGTTTTGCTATTGTAATCACCAAGTATTGGAAAGTCAAAGTTGTTTTTCTCAGCAAATGCCTTGTTTGCAAATGGACCATCATTACTAATTGCAACAACATGTGCACCAAGATTTGAAATATCATTCCACGAGTCTCTAAAAGTACACAGTTCAGTCTCACAAACTGGAGAACTAGCAGCTACAATAAATGACAAAACCACTTTTTTATCCAAAAACTCACTCAACTTCCGCATTTTTAGATCAGTATCTGTAAGCTCAAAGTCTGGGGCAGAATCTCCAACATTTAAGACCATAAATTAATTCCCAAAGTACACTATATCAATTGTAAGAAACAAGGACTGAATTGACATTTTTGGATCGTTAATAATCTAAATAGATTTTTATATTCTCCAACGAGACTCAAGCTACTTTGGTAGGCGAAACCGTTGCAGGTTATAGCAATGTATTATTCATGTTTGGCTTTGCAGTGCTAGCTTTAGCACCTGCCCTAGTCATATCTAGAATGATTTCACCACGTACAAAAAGTAACCCAGTTAAATTCTTGCCCATGGAATGTGGTCAGGTCCCTTCAGGAGCAGGACGTACTCACTTCATGATGCAATATTATGCCTACATCCTAATGTTTGTTATATTCGATGTAATGGCTATCTTCTTGTACGCATGGGGTAGCACATTATTAGATCTACCAAAAGAAGCTACACTCCCAATACTTGCCTTCTTAGGAATAATGTTTGCCGCAATGGCATTTGCACTTTATCAAACAAAGAGGAAGAACATATGGTAGACGATCTTGTAACCTCAAAACAGTCCAAGGGATTAACCATAGTAGATCAAATTAATTCTCACAACGCTAATGTGTTTGTTGGAAAATTAGGTGATATACTTTACAAAGCAGTTGACAAACCATTGGGAATGGCCCTCAACTGGGGACGTTTATGGTCTTTGTGGCCTGTTCACATTGAGACTGCATGTTGTAGTGTGGAGTTTGGTGCAGCATCAGGTCCAAGATATGATGTGGAACGATTTGGTATTATAGAGGCTTTTGGAAGTTTAAGACAATGTGATCTTGTGGTTGTACAAGGCACAATTACCAGAAAGATGGCACCTAGGCTTCGTTTGGTATATGATCAAATGCCTGAACCAAAATATGTTATTGCAATGGGTGCGTGTGCTATTACTGGAGGATTATATTTTGATTCATACAATGTATTGCCTGGAATAGATGGCATATTACCTGTAGATGTTTACGTACCTGGATGTCCTCCAAGACCCGAAACTCTAATTCAAGGATGCATGTTACTTCAAGAGAAAATTAAGCGGATGAAACCACGGTAAGTGACTAAAATGAGTTCCACCGACAGCACAGAGATTGCGAAGACTGATGAATCGTCACTTGCTTCTGATCTCGATAAATCACTATCTGATTCAATCTCAAAAAAGTTTTCAAACGTTGAAATTGCATATGTAAAACCAGACAGAATTCGTGTAAATGTAAAAAAGGAAGATATTATTGATGTTGCATCTTTTATTCGTGACGAACTTAATTTTGATCATGCAGAATCAGTAAGTGGAGTTGATTATCCAGAAGACAAACAAATTGAAGTTGTGTATCACTTGGGCTCCTACACTGATACATCACTTGATAAAAAAATTCTTGCTTTAGCTACACGAACACCACGTGAAGACAACCCACGTCCTGGTAACGATAGCACAAAACTACCAAGTTTACGTGATGTTTTTCCAAGTGTCTCATTTCATGAAAGAGAATGTTTTGAAATGTTAGGAGTTTATTTTGATGGTCATCCTGATAATAGACGGTTATTATTACCAGAAGATTGGGCAGACATGCCACCACTCAGAAAAGACTTTAGAATTAAGGGTAGATAAAAATGAGCAGTCAAGTATATCCAAAGGATAAAGAAATTCTTCCTGGTCTTCAGATAGAAAAAGTTGATGACAGAATAATGACACTTAATGTTGGTCCTCAACATCCGGGTTCCGGTCACATGCGAATCATCATCAAAGTTGATGGTGATTATATTGTTCACACTGATCCAGATCCTGGTTATGTACATAGGGGAGAAGAAAAGATGGCTGAGTATAGAAATTATATAACAAACATTCCTCATCTGGAAAGACCGGTTATTCACGATTCATGCAATATTTTATATCCATACTGTCTTGGGGTTGAAGAATTACTTGGATTAGAGGTTCCAGAACGAGCTAAGTATCTTAGGGTAATCGCTGCTGAACTCAATCGATGTGTGTATATAGAATATTGGCTTGCCATCTATGGTATTTTCCTTGGTCATTCTACAATGTTCATGTGGCCTGTTGGGGATCGTGAACTATTGATAGACCTATTAGATAAGATGACGGGAGCACGTGTTACCCATGCGTACTTTGTTCCTGGTGGAGTCAGAAATGATGTTCCTCCCAACTTTGAGGATGTATGTTTGAGACAAGTAAACTATTTTGAGAAAAGGCTTAAAGAATATGCTGATGTTTTTTACGACAATCCAATTCTAATTTCAAGAACTAAGGATACAGGTATTTTATCACGTGAAGATGCCATTAAACTTGGCACAACTGGTTCTGTTTTGCGTGCAAGCGGTGTGGACTTTGACATTAGAAAGAAGGAACCATATGATGTTTACGAAGAAATGGATTTTCAAACTAATGTTCTAAAAGAAGGTGACTCTTATGCTCGTTCTAAAATTCCTTGGCTTGACATGTTTGAAAGTTGTAGAATAATTAGGGATGCACTGAAAAAGATGCCAAAGTCTGGTTCTGTCAGAGTAAAACTAAAACCAAAGCCAAAGGGCGGAGACACTGAGGTATATCGTAGGGTTGAATCTGGCAGAGGTTCACTTGGAATGCACATTGTTTCACGTGGCATGCCACAACCGTACCGATTAAAGATCAGCGTTCCTTCATTTAGAAATTTGATTGCTATGCCACATCTACTTACGGGTGAAAAGCTTGGAAATATGCCAGCTGTTTACTGGAGTTTAAACTATTGGCCAGTGGAGGCAGATAGATAAATGTCAGTAATTGCACCCAAGTTTAGACTTGGTTATCTTGTAAAAGGTATTACCGACAATATATTTTGGATTATTGTACTACTTACTTTGATTGGCATTCCAGCAGTTCAGATAGTTCTGATCTACATAGATTTTCCCGTAATCGATGGAGAAATTTGGAATCCGTTTAGGGTATTTGATGCCATGACGCATCCTGAAAGAGCATTACCACTTGTAAAAAATTTCATGCAAACTGATCTTTTCAAGGTTGTGGCATTTCCTGGATTTGGATTTGCAGCCTTAATTGCAGCCGCAGTTATATTTGTAGAAAGAAAGATGTTGGCAAAACTACAGCTAAGAGTAGGACCATTTTACTGTGGAAAAGTTGAGGGCATCCTACAACTAATGGCTGACGGTTTAAAATTAATTTCCAAGGAAATAATAATTCCAGCAAAAGCTGACAAGCCACTTTTCTGGGCAGTTCCTGTTCTGTTTGCTGCAACCGCAGGCGCATTCGTTGCTCTGATACCTGTTGCACCTGGATGGGTAGTAGCTGACATTGATTTGGGCTTGTTAGCTGTATTTGCTGTAATAGGGTTTTTCCCAATAATTACCATTTTAGCGGGATGGGCTTCTAATAGCAAATTCCCGTTTATCGGAGGCATTAGGGCTCTTTACCAAATGGTTTCATTTGAAATTCCGTTAATTCTCTCACTTTTGGGAATTGTAATGCTAACGGGAACTCTTAATTTATCTGAGATTGTTGAGAGCCAAGTCAATTTTCCATGGATCATCTTCATGCCGATTGGGGCAATTGTATTTTTCATTTGTATACTTGCTGAACTTGAAAGGATTCCATTTGATCTACCTGAAGCAGAAAGCGAAATTGTTGCAGGTTGGCTGACTGAATTATCTGGAATGATGTACGGTCTTGTTCAACTAGGTTCTTATCTCAAGCTTTACGCCTTTGCAGCACTTTTTGTTGTATTGTTTCTAGGTGGATGGAACGGTCCATGGGTTTATCCAATCGAACCAATGGCAGAGATTATCACCGATGGTATTGTTATAATGCCAGACGCTCTTGTTATAAAAGATATTCCAGGTTTACCGTTATTCCCACAGGAGATGATAAACGGAACAATTTGGTTTATTCTCAAAACAGCTGCAGTAATCTTTTTCATACTTCTTCCAAGGGGAGTTTTTCCACGTGTTAGAATTGATTTGCTGTTAAAAATTGGCTGGTACAAGTTAATTGTGCTAGCTTTCATCAACATCTTCATTGCCTTAGCTTTGGTGTACGGTGGCATCATAGGACCAGGAGGTATAATGTAATGGGAACTGCATCTGGAATAATTAAAGCACTTAACTCTGGCGTTAAACATATTGCAACTAAACGTTTT
Organism: Thaumarchaeota archaeon SCGC AAA007-O23; assembly: GCA_000402075.1. Lineage (GTDB taxonomy): Archaea > Thermoproteota > Nitrososphaeria > Nitrososphaerales > Nitrosopumilaceae > Nitrosopelagicus. Next base: position 79,680 of record ARWO01000001.1, on the reverse strand, counting down.
ACATTTAGATATCCTGAGCAGAAACTAAAGTTTGTAGGAGATGGTTATCAATATGATCCTAATAGCGGTGTAGGTATAGCCGGCTACAAAGGACGCCACATACTTTTTCATGATAAATGTACAGGATGCCAGCTTTGTGCTATTGCTTGCGAGGATATTGCTGAAGCAATAGCTATGCCAAAAGTAGAGGAAGAATGGAAACACAACAAAAAGGCCATAATGCCTCAGATAGATTATGGTAAGTGTGTATTTTGCGGGCTTTGTGTTGACGCATGTCCTTTCTATGCTTTGTACATGACAAATGATTATGAGCTATCTTCATTTACCAAAGAAGCTCTAATCTATACTCCTGCACAGCTACAAGTAAAACCAAAAGTTGACCAAGACGTAGAAATTCAGATTGATGAAAAGGGTGCTAACCATGGTTGATACATTTTTCCTTGCATTTGCAGTTTTAACAATAGTTTCTGCAATAGCAGCACTTGAGATGCGCTCACTAATTTATGGCGGCATAGCTTTAATGGGAACATTAGGAGGTATTGCAGGCTTTTTCATTCTGTTAGATTCGCCGTTTGTAGCATTGTTCCAGATTGCCGTGTATGTAGGTTCCATTGCTGTACTGATTTTGTTTACTATTATGCTAGTAAAGAGGGAATTAATCTTTCAGAAGAAAGAGGATCCAAAACGAAGGTATGCGGGAATAGGTCTTATGTTGATAATAATGATCTCATTAGGAGCTCTAATATTCAATTCAGGTCTTTCCTCTATCACTACTGAAGAACCACCAGTTGATTACAGAGAGATTGGTAAGGACTTTCTGACATATTATTGGCCTGCGCTTGTTGTTATGGCGCTTGTATTATCAAGTTCAATTACTGGTGCGATGGTCTTGGCACGAAGACATGATGGAGTAGAAGATGAGCAACGAACTGATTGATTTTGTAATTGTTTCTGTTGCCCTTTTGGCAATTGGTATTTATGGTTTATCAGTAAAGCGAAATTTCATTCGAATGCTATTTGCGGTTGAAATTATCATAAATGCAGCCAACCTAAATCTAGTTGCATTTGCAAGATTTTTACCACACAGCGGTGGGCAAACATTTGCATTATTTTCCATCGCAATAGCGGCTGCAGAAGTTGCAGTTGGACTTGCACTTATCATTGTAGCATACAGAATGTACAAGAACATCGATGTAGCTGACTTTAGGAGCTTGAAAGGATAATGGAATATGCATTACTTCAGGCAGTCTTCCTGCCCCTCCTACTGTCTCCCCTAGCATACATTATTGGAAGATATGTTGGTCATACTGCCGCAACCTGGTTTACATTTGGATTGTTGCTCTACTGTACAATTCTAGTTATCACTGCATCTATTGATGGAACATACGAAGAACATTATCCTTGGACTGAACTCTTTGGCGAATTTGGATTGTTGCTTGATGGTTTGGCTGCTCCGTTTGCAATAATGATATACGTTCTGTGTACAATACTTGCGTTATATTCCAAACCTTACATGCTACACAAATTTCAGGATTTTTTCAAAGAGCAAGCACCAAAACCTGTCTATCAAAGTGATGGAACAACCTTACAGTCAATATCTCTAGAAAAATTTGTAAACAGGCAGTCTGGCGTGTATTATGCACTGTTTCTAGTTTTTTCAATGGGAATGCTTGGAACAGTACTTGCAACAAATCTGATTGAATTTTACATATTCTTCGAAGTCATGCTAATTCCAGCATTTCTTTTGGTTGGCTTCTGGGGCGATTACCCAAGACTAAGAATTGCGCTCATGTTCTTCTTCTGGACACATGTTGGTGCAGTAATTCTTCTCTTAGGATTGTTAGCTATAGGTCTTAGCGTTGGCAGCTTTGATTTCGCTGACATTAATGAGGCTGATATTCCACCTGATATTCTATTTCCTGCAGCTGTAGCAATCATAATTGGTTTAGGTGTAAAACTTGCAGCGTTTGGATTTCATATCTGGTTACCATATGCTCACGGGTCTGCACCAACTCCCATCAGTGCTTTACTTTCCCCTGCAATGATCGGAATTGGAGCGTATGCACTCTTTAGGTTAATTGTTGAATTTTTACCGCAAACATACGCTGATCTATCCATTTGGCTTACCATATGGGGTGTGGCAACGATGTTCTACGGTGGCGCAATGGCATTAATGCAAGACGATATCAAACGAGTCTTTGCATATTCCAGTATAAGCCAAATGGGCTATCTTCTATTTGGAATTGGTTCCATCTCTGTACTTGGTCTAGCTGGAGCAGAAATGATGTATGTTTCTCACGCACTTGGTAAAGGCTTGCTCTTCATGTCAGCTGGTATCATAATTGTACAAGTGGGTACGCGAAGCCTTTCAAAACTTGGAGGACTTGGAAGTAAATTGCCAATAACTGCTGTATGTGCAGTGATTGGGGCTCTTACAATTATGGGTGTACCACCTACTAGCGGATTTATGGGAGAATGGATGTTGTTTTACGGCGTATTAGAAACTGCACTGGAAGAAGGAAATGATGTGAGATCCTTAATGTTTGCACTTGGATTGGTAGCCACAGTTCTTACAATGTCGTATATGCTTTGGATGTTAAAGAGAGTCTTTTTTGGAAAACTCCCCGAAAATTTTTCCAAAGTGAAAGAAGGCAGTTGGTATATGCTTTCACCAATGATGGTACTTGCCGGATTTACAATCGTGCTTGGAATTTATCCTGACATTTTCTTATCAAAAATCATGCCATACATGCAGGGGGTTTTGGGAGGATAAAAAATGGCTACAGAAATTATTGCAACTGAAGGCGAAGCAATCTATGCATGGATGATATGGATTCTTCCGTTTATCGCAGCTCTAATTATTCCTGCAGTTGGAAAGTTTTCAAAAATTTCAACTGGTAGGATTGCTGTTGGATTTGCTGCAATGAGTGCTATTTCAGCTGCAGTGTTATTACCAATGGCACTTGACGGGCATGAGATTCATGATCAGATTGATTGGATTTCTGCTCTTGGCTTAAAGGCTGGAGTTTTAGCTGATCCTCTTTCAATAATTATGGCAAACGTTGTAGGATGGATTTCATTCCTGATCATGTGTTACAGTACTGGATACATGAAAGGAGACAGGGACATTGTTCGATTCTGGTTTTGGATGATGTTCTTCATCGGTTCTATGCAGCTGATAGTATTATCTGATAACCTACTTCAATTATTCTTTGGATGGGAAGGAGTAGGACTTGCATCTTATGCTCTGATCAGCTTTTGGTATCGCGATAAGAAGAAACACCACGTTGGACAAGAAGGTCGTAGTGCACTTGGTGTTATGGAATACTTTTCCCCAACACATGCTGGAATGAAGGCTTTCATCATGACCAAAGTAGGTGACATAATGATGCTTGCTGGAATGTTCCTCATCTTTGCATTTGCTGGAACATTTGGATTAAGAGAACTAGTCAACGAAACTGGTTGGGCAGTTGAAATGTCTGCTCAAGGATTACTGGTTCCCGCCTTTGTACTGTTGTTTGGTGGTGCAATGGGTAAATCTGCACAATTCCCACTTAACGAATGGCTTTTAGAGGCTATGACCGGTCCTACTGCTGTATCTGCATTGATTCATGCAGCAACAATGGTCAAGGCTGGTGTATTTTTGGTTGCAAGAATTGGACCAATTGTATTTGCATTAGCAGCTGCTGGAATCCTGGCAAATCAATTCTTTGAAATTATTGCTTGGGTTGGTGCGATTACTGCATTATTGCTTGCAACTCAGGGAATGGTTAATCCTGAAATCAAGAAAGTTTTGGCATATTCAACTGGTTCACAAATTGGTTACATGATGATGGCTCTTGGTGTTGCTGGTTTATCACAACAATATGTTGATGGATATACTGCTGGATTCTTTCATATGATATCCCACGCTATGTTCAAGGCTTCATTATTCATGGCTGCTGGCTCGTTGCTGCACGTTGTTGGTTCACGGTTTATGACGGATATGGGAGGGTTGCGAAAAAAGATGCGGAAGACATACGCGTTCATGTGGGCCGCAGGTCTTGGACTGATGGGAGCTCCATTTATCACCACAGGATTCTGGAGCAAAGATGCAATTTTTGCTGCTGTCTACGAATCAGGAAATGAGTGGGCATTACCAATTTTCATCATAGCAGTTTTGACCGCTGTCATTACAGCATTTTATACCACAAGAATGATTGGCATGGTATTCTTTGGCAAAGAAAGTAAACATGTTCAAAAGATGGAGAGTGATGGTCACCATATACATGAAGCACCAAAATCAATGTGGATTCCATACGGAATTCTTGCAGTGCTAACAATTGGAATAGGAATAATTGGATTTTCAGCTGAAGAAGGAATTCATCACCTATTTACTGAATATCTTGACGAATCATTTGGTATTCATTCACTGCATGTTGATGGAGAACTTTCTGAATCATTAGGATTCTTGTCAGGACTTAATCCAATTGCTGTTGGCGCATCATTGATAGCTTTTGCAGTTGGCTTTGGTCTTGGATATATCTTCTATATCGGCCGTTGGGTAGACCCTGCCAAGTTTATCAATTCAAATATTTTCTTTTATTCTTTGCACAAAGTAATCCTAAACAGATGGTATCTTAACGCAATGATCTACTGGAGCTTCGTTATTGCACCTTTATGGGCTTGCAGAGCTATATGGAGATACTTTGAGAAAACTGTAATTGACACTGGCATGAATGTTGGATTAGAACGTTCAGTCAGGTTTGGAGCTAAAGTTGTACAAGGAACCCAGACTGGTGTACCACAATCATATCTTTACGTATTTGGAGCAGGACTTTTGTTTGTAGTTCTGATATTGTTGATATAGGTGATATGAGATGATTGATCTAACATCAACTCCGATAATTATTCTTGTAATTCTAGGTAGTGTGGGTGTTGCTTTACCGGTGGTCAGTATTGCGCTGAAAGAAAGACCCTCGATGATATCCTATGGTATAGCAACTCTCATTGCTTTATTCGCCGCAATCGGTTATGTTCTATATCAGCTTGCGCTTGATCATGTGGCACCTGCCGCAATTTTTTTCACAGGACGTACTGGTTGACGATGCATTTGGTGCATTATTTGCAATTGCCATGCTAATTGTTGCAATATTCACTACAGTTGGTTCATTCAGTTATATGAAAAACAAGGCTAATCCATCTGTCTATTTTTCACTGATTCTACTTTCTGCCATAGGAATGGTTCTTGTAGCATACGCTACAGATCTGGTAATGCTTTTTGTTGCCTGGGAACTCATGAGCATTCCAACATACATACTAGTAGGATTTTTGAAAAAGGATCCAATCTCTAACGAAGCTGCGATAAAATACTTTTTGTTTGGCGCGCTTTCGTCCGCAATTATAATTTATGGCATATCTCTTGCTTATGGTATTACTGGTTCGACAAACATAGGTGAAGTAATTCAGGGCTTTATGGTTCTTGATGCGAATTTGATTCCAATTGGACTTTTAGCTGTTGGTATGTTTATCGCCGGATTTGGCTTCAAGATGGGTCTAGTTCCATTCCATATGTGGCTGCCAGATACATACGAAGGAGCACCACCTACAATTGCAACACTACTTGCTGCCGGTACTAAAAAAGCTGGCTTTGCTGCTGCTTTGAGAGTTATAGTAATGGGTACAGTTGCACTAAGTCTTGACTGGACACTTGCTTTAGGTATTATCGCTGTAATGACAATGACAGTTGGTAACATTGCAGCCATAATGCAAAAAAATCTGGCTCGAATGTTAGCTTATTCCAGCATTGGACATGCAGGATACATCTTGATTGGTTTATCTATTGCACCATTTTCCACTCTAGGTCTTCAAGGATCTATGTTCCACATACTAAACCATGCTGTAATGAAAGGTGCAGCATTCATTGCAGTTGCAGGAATTGTAACTGCATTAGCGATTACACATGTTGACAAACTAAAAGGTCTTGCAAGGCGTATGCCTATAACATCTTTAGGATTAGTAATTTCCTTGCTAGCACTAGCAGGCGTTCCACCACTTAGTGGATTTTGGAGTAAGTTAATGTTGTTTGGTGCTGCAATTGATTCTGGCACAGTGGTATGGTGGGGTCCTTGGCTTGCTGTCGCAGGTGTTCTAAATAGCGCGCTGTCTTTGGCTTACTATGGTTGGATAATACGTAAGATGTACTTTGAGGGTGAAAAAGAAAAGAGAATCAAAGAACCAAAATCAATTATAGCTATAATGGCATTTTCAATAATATTTATGGTAACTATAGGTGTCTTTCCAGAACCTATTATACAATTTACGGAATTTGCTACACCAGCAATTAATGCAGGATTTATGCCGTAGTTCTAGTAAATCTAACTAAATTTTCCAAATTATCTTTAGCCTGAGAATTTTTTAATTTCCTAATGCTAAAGATAGCTCTGTCCGAGTATTTTTTAAATAATTCTTCCATATCATTAAAAATATCTCTAGGATCTGTACTCTTCTTAATTAGAATATTAAACAACTTATCTTCATTTTGCCAGTCAAGTAAATCATCTCTAATTTGGTAGGCAATTCCAATATTTTTGCCATAATCTGCTAAAGACTCAATCTCTTCTTCAGACCCTCCTGAAATTATCGCACCCAATCTTGATGCAGTTTCAAAAGCTGTTGCAGTTTTATATTCAATTACCTTAAGATAGTCATCAAAAGTCACATCCTCGCTTGTCTCAAGCCTACCCTCAAGTACTTCTCCCTCACTCATCATCATAGCAGTAGTAGCAAGATTTTTTGTTACTCTTGGATTATTGATCCTCGATGCTATGTTCAGGATTAATCCTAAAACAAAATCACCCGTTAGAACGCTGGTGTTATACCCATATTTTATATGAAATGGATCTTTTTGTCTACGTAAAGTTTCGTTATCTATTATATCATCATGAATAACTGATTCAGTATGTAGAAATTCAATTGCACAAGCAGCAGCAAAAGTGTTATCATCAATCTCGCCCACACATTCTGATGCTAAAAGAAGGATGATTGGTCTGATCCGTTTACCTCCATTTAATGCATATTTTAGAGGTTCTTTGAATTCAGATTCTGCGTATAATTCTAATTCTGAATCTAGTACAGTATCGATTTTTTTAATATATGTACTGTATTTTTCAAGCAATGGATTGATCTCTATATTCTTTCTTTCCAAAGATTTCAATTTCAAATGTTTATGAGAAATATATTAAACTTGAGTGCTCCCGTCGGGATTCGAACCCGAGTCTCAGGCGTGAAAGGCCTAAATGCTTGACCGGACTACACTACAGGAGCATAAAACCGATCGTTATATCAATCCATAAAATTCTTTGGTAGCTACAAAGATTTTTTTATTACCAAAATTGGATTAAAATCATGAATCATTTGATTCAAGAAATTGATCGCATTATAGAAGAACGAAGTTTGCTAAAACATCCATTCTATCAAGCTTGGTCTGATGGAAAGCTAACACGTGAATCTTTGGCAGGGTATTCAAAGGAATACTATCAATTGGTAAAAGCTGTTCCAATATTTATGGCACAACTAATGGATCATGTTCCAGAACCCTTGCATGACGAATTTAATTTTAACCAACAAGAAGAATTTTCACATATTAGCTTGTGGGAAAGATTTGCTGATGGGCTGGGAGTTTCTTATGAGGAATTAAACAATCATGAAGGATTGTATACAACAAATCATGCTATATCTGGGATGCATACTCTTATGTCATCATTTGTAAGCGGATCAACTGCAATGTATGCACTTGAAAAAGAAATACCAAAAATTAGTCAAACTAAATTAGAAGGTTTAGCGGAATTTTATGGTCTAACAAGTGAAGATGTAACTAAATATTTCAAGGAGCATATGGAAGCCGATATTAGGCATACAGCATCATGGAAAAAGGCTATTGATGGATTTTCCGGATATGACCAAGAAATAATCAGCGCTGCTGAAAGCTCCGTAACTTGTCAAAACTTGTTATTGGACAGCTGTTACGATGAATATTGTTAGATTCTAACATTTTTTACTAAGAAAAATTGATTTTAGGTAGGGCCTGTAACTCAGCTTGGTAGAGTACCCGACTCATAATCGGGGAGCCACGGGATCGAAGCCCATCAGGCCCATTATTTTCTTCTAGAAATTTTTCTTTAACACACTTTCAATTAGTTTTAAATCAAACACAATGTTGATTTAATTGGCTGCAATGAAGAATCAGAGTTATATCTGAAAAATGATGTGAAGGCATTTGTCTGAGCTGCCAAAAATTCAATTTGTATAATTTCAACTGGATAAAATTTTAGCGTAGTATATAAGACGAGTTTAAATAGCCTCACTGTGACTGAGACAAAACCAATAGTAAGCATTGAGAACGTTGTAGCTTCTGCCTCAGTTGATCAAGCAATAGATCTTGCCGATGTTACTAAAAAATTTCCAGACACAGAATGGCATCCTGACCAATTTCCAGGGTTAGTGTTTAGATTGACGTCACCAAAAACTGCTACTTTGATTTTTCGTTCAGGAAAAATGGTTTGTACTGGTGGTAAGTCTGAAGCTATGTCGATAAAGGCTGTTCGTACAGTTGTACAAAAACTTCGTAAGGGTAAGATCAAAATAAAAAAAGATGCAGTAATTACAGTCCAAAATATAGTTGCGTCTGGTAGTTTGGGCGGAAAAATTCACCTAGAGGATGCAGCAAGAAGGTTACCACGCAGTATGTATGAACCTGAACAGTTCCCAGGGCTTATACATAGAATGGTCGATCCAAAAACTGTACTACTATTGTTTGCTTCTGGCAAACTGGTTTGTACTGGAGCAAAAAAGGAAAGTGATGTCTATAAATCTGTACATAACATACATGCACTCCTAGAAGAAAAAGATCTTATGTTGTATGATGCTTAATTCTGGTTAACCTGATTTTTTATTTTATCAAAAATTTCTTTACTAACTAATTTTTCTTGAAAAAGAACATTTGTAATTTCTAATACATCAGTTAGTTGATGGATTTTTACATCTATATCATCCAATGCTTTATCCGCACCTTCTAATCTGTTTATGATAACATACACGTCAGAAATCAATAATCCTGATTCTTTGAGTTGCTTTATCCCATTTAAGACGGAAGTACCTGTAGTTGCAATGTCGTCCACCATCACCACTTTCATTCCTGCAGATGTTTTACCCTCAATGGATTTCGTGGTGCCATGTTCCTTGGGTTTATTTCGAACATAGATTAGTGGCTTAACAACTTCAATTGCAAGTGCAGATGCGACTACAAGACCTCCTGTTGGAACAGAAGCCAAGCTATCAAAATTATCCAAACCTGTTTTTTCAATGATCAAATTTTGAAGATTTTTTACCATTTTTCTAAATTGATGAGGATAACTAGGCACTAGCCTAAGATCAATATAGTATGAACTGTTTTTCCCACTAGTAAGCGTAAAATCTCCAAATTTAATTATGTCATTTTTGTGCAAAAATATTGCAAACTCTTTTACAAACTCCATACAAAATCTAACTTAACTGGATTTATTTTGGTTTGTGTTTTCATTAAATTATGCCCGAAATATGGTTAAATTATGGCTCAACCGATGTTGTCTTAGATATAAAAGCAGAAAATCTTGAAGAAAAAATCGATGTAGAGGGTAAAACTCTCTCAGATTCTGAAATTGAGTCAAAACTAGGATCATTAGATATTTCAAAACCAACAGAATTTGTAGTTCTTAACACATCAGAATCAGTAAGAAAAACACTATCAATTCTATTTGAAAGATATGAGCAAAAATCAATCCCTAAACCACCAATTTTGGCAGATAGAAAAATAATGAATACCGTAAAAAACTATCTTCCAGAACACAATTCTATATCTGAATTTTCTAATGTAGAAGATTCCGATTCAAAATTAGTTTTTATTGGTGAAATGGAATTTGATGGACTGTTTGGTTACGAAACCATATCCACAAGATTATTAAAAAAATTTGGTACTGAATTAATGCTTTCAGCATATGAAAAAAGAAAAGGCGACTTGCCTTCACCAGGTCAAGATGTAGAAAATTTTCAAATTGCGAAAAAATTTTCTGAAAAATTTGATATACTTGCAATTGAGATCATTGCAAATTCAAATGGTGTATATGATTTATCAGTAGGACATCCATCATCTACAGCTTCCATATCAAAATCATTTGGAATTGCTGCTACAAAAGATATTGGAAAACATAAAACTATGATAATAAGCACTGGAAAGGAGTCCAGTAACAACACATTAAGCAAATCCTTGTCATCACTGTGGAACTGTTCAGACGCAGTAAAGAATGACGGTTTTGCCATTTTGTTAGCAGAATGCAAACTTGGTATTGGTTCAGATGGAATTCAAAGTTTCATAGATGGTAGAATGAATATAGATCGTTTGAAAAAACCTTCTCAATATGTAGATGGTATGGAAAATCTTCTATACATTGCTGAAATTCAAAAGAAATTTCAACTTGGTTTATTATCTATACTACCAACACATTATACAAAAAAACTAAACATGATACCATTTGATGGAATTAAACAAGTAATGGATTATGTGTTAAAAAACAAGGGTCAGAACCAAAAAGTTGAAGTCATCTCTGATGGGGCTCGCACTCTGTTAAGGTAAAATTCCTGACGGTAATGGTGCACACAAAACTCCAAGAATTGCAATAACGACAAACATTTTTTTCCTGTTTTTAGTTAGAGGAGAAATATCATCAAGTGGTTTTGCATCTTGACTTCTTGAACTCAGCAGTAGGATAAACAGTGCCATAAACCAGTAGCCTAAAAGAGCAAGAACTCCCATGCTGGCATATGTAGCAATCTTATGCCATTTTTTTCCAAAAAGTGATCTTGCCATATGTCCCCCATCTAGCTGCCATGCTGGCAGTAAATTCAAAAACGTAATAAGAAAACCTAGCCATGCGGCAAACATTATAGGAGACATAACCACTTGTGCATCTTTTCCGCCCTTGTCAAAAGCATCAAGAGAAATTGACATTAGTATTGGCATATTCATTTTCATGAGTTGTGATTCCTTAAACAATTCATCAGCTAATTCGTTACTGATTTCTGGTGATGTATATGCCCCAAAAATGCAAACTATGATTGCTATAACTAAACCTGCAATGGGTCCAGCAATTGCTACATCAAACAAAATGTCACGATTGATTGTAAGACCTTTTGATTGAATTAGTGCCCCAAAGGTAGGAATGCCAAACACTGGCACTCCCGGAATAAAAAACGGCCACGTCGTTCTGATTTTATGTTTTTTGGCTGCAATGAGATGCCCTGATTCATGAACACCCAAAATACCAATAAGTGAAAACGCATACAAAATTGACATTTCAAAGGGATCTCCTATAAAGGCAAGAGAATTTACAAAATCTGTTCTAAAATAACCATCAATCAATACCATGGTAACAGTTACAGCAAAAAGAATTCTGGGCAACCAGGATTTTGATAGCCATTTTCTTTTAGTTTCAGGTAATTTAGTTACAACAATATACAGTCCGTCAAAAGATTTTTCAAGATGTGGTACCAAATTTCTAACTTCTAGTTGTCTGGCTAGGTTCACAAATTTGTTTTTGAAATCTTTGTCTTCTATTTTAAGCCGCATATCATTAGTGCTGATTACTATGTCTTTGACATCAAAAATTGAAGATACTTTTGAGATTACTTCATCCTGTGTTAGATCAGTCATGATTTATCACACACATACATTCCATTAATTGCTTTTTTACTCTAAAATTAAATATTTGCACGCCTACATTGCAAATGTGCAAGTAATACTGAAACAAATGGGAGATTGTATTCTTAGGAGATGTGAACTTAGTGATATCATACCTGTAATGGAAATTAATCTGAGAACACTTCCCGAACATTATTCTGATTATTTTTATGAAAGCTTACTTGAAGAATTGCCGGAGGCATTCGTTGTCGCTGAAATCTCTGGTAAAATAGTGGGGTACATAATGTGCAAGATGGAACATGGATTTTCAAATTTTAAAAAACTGGGCTTCGTGAAAAAAGGTCACGTTGTATCTATTGCAGTTATAAATGAACATAGGAGTAAAGGGTTCGGTAGTGCACTAGTAAATGAGAGTATTAATGGTGTGAAAATCAGACAGTGTTCTGAACTATACTTGGAAGTTAGATGTAGTAATAATGATGCTGTGAGATTATATGAGAAATTGGGATTTTCTATAACACAAAAATTAAAAGCATATTATCGTGATGGCGAAGATGCATACGTTATGGCTATTGATCTTGCTAACTAGGTTCAAATAAATAACTAGAGACTAATTTTTACTCATTGTCAAGACGAAAAGCTCAGGGTATTATGATATTTGTTTTAGCCATATCTGCGTTTTTTGTATACTCATACCTTCTAATGTTATCAGAATGGAGCCCAATTGTTTTACAATTATCCATTTTAATGATTGTTGGAGGAATTCTTGGAGTAATTTCTTGGATAGGATATATGATGGCTACAACAAAATCTTCCCCATCATCAATAATACAAGATGACGATAACTAACCTCATTGTTCTATTTTTACATCAACTACGGTTTGATAGAATCTAGGACCAACTGGTCTAACTATTTTGGAACCTAGTATTGTAGATTTTACAGGTGTAACCTCCAAATAATGTTGTTCTGATAATTTTGCCGCATCTGGTTTTTTATCTGCATGAATATGTGAATAGTAATGAATAATGCCATTATTTTTGGCAGTTAGAATGGCTAAGTTTAGAAATTCATCTGATTTTTCAGGGAGTAACATGAGTGTTCTGTCAGATTTGCCTTCTAATTCATTTCTTATTACATCAGATGCATCACCATGAATTGATATTACGTTTCCTGCGAGTTTGTTTATCGCAATGTTTTTTTGGCAAAATTTTGCGGCATCCGGATTGATATCAATGTTGTATACAGTGCATTTTTTCTTTTTTGCAGCAATGATTGAGAACATTCCAATTCCTCCAAACATGTTAACTATTACTTCTCCATCATTTACCAATTCAGAAATTCGCATTCGTTCTGACGATAATCTTGGAGAAAAGAATGCTTTTCTAACATCTACTATGAACCTACATCCAGATTCTTTGTATTCAGTTTCTGTTTTATCATCCCCAGCTATAATTTCTAAATCTCTAGTTCGAAATTCTCCCTCAACAGAAGATGATTGATAAAAAACAGATTTTGCACTCTTCACTTGTTCTAAAAGTGTTTCACCAATCAGTTTCTTCTTTGGCAATAATGAATCAGGTATTTTCACTATTATGATATTGCCAATTTGGTCAAAGGCTGAAATGAGCTCATCAGATTCTTTTGCAGTAAGCAATGAACCCAATATTTTTTTTAATATTCGTGACATTAATAATAGAAATTTGCTTCTGCTTTTTGTATCTTATCCAGCCTACTCTTTTCCTTGTTTACTCGTGGTCTACGGCTCTTTTCATCTCTTCTAAAAGAAACATCCAAAGATTTTAGGAATTTATTCATACCTTCGACCTTTGATAAGGGAGATGTTGCATGACCACTAATACCAGATGTTCCTTCAAAAATAACCATTGAATCAGAAACTAGATCTAATAATTGTACATCATGATCAATAATCATAGCTGATTTTCCATAAGACCTGGTAAACTTCTGAATGAATTTCGCAACAGCTATTCTGTCTTCAACATCTAAAAAGGCAGATGGTTCATCGAGTGCATACAGATCAGCTTTTTGGAGAAGACAAGTTACAATTGACACCTTTTGGAGCTCTCCTCCAGACAAATTTTTTATTGACTTGTTATAGAGTTTTTTAATTTTTAACGGATCAACTATTTGTTCTTCTTCTTGACTTCCTTCAATCAATCCTTCATTTGCCTTGTTTAATACTGAAATAACATCTACATCAATATCACTTGAAAGGTATTGTGGCTTGTAAGCAATTTTGAGTTTTTTATCTACACTGCCAGAATCTGGTTTTTCTACACCAGCAATCATTTTCATCATAGTAGTTTTACCAAGTGCATTTGCACCTAAAATTCCTAAAACCTCTCCCTTGTGTACTTGCCCTGCCTCAATAGTTACAGAAAAAGTTGAATATTTTTTTTCGAGAGTTGGATATTTTATTATAGTTTCTCCTGTAAACTGTCCCACAGTTGTTGAAACGTCAAAGGAGAATTTTTTATCTCGAAATCTAACATTCTCATTTGGAAGATATCCATCAAGAAATACGTTGATTCCTACCTTTGTGGATAATACGCCAGATACAATTCCATATGCAGAAGAAACTCCGTAGAGTACTTCAATTAAATCACTTACATAATCTAACAACGTTAAATCGTGTTCCACCACCATCACGCTCTTTCCAATCTTTGCTAGGCTTTGAATAACTCTTGCGACACCCATACGTTGGTATATATCATTATATGATGATGGTTCATCAAAAAAGTAGAAATCTGCATCCTTTACTGACGTAACAGCTACTGCTAATCTCTGTAATTCGCCCCCGCTAAGTTCTTTTACATTTTGATCTACTGAATTTTTTAAGTCTAGCGTTTTTATTAATTGGTTAGTGATTCCTCTCTCATCATATTTTTCAAGCAGTTCTTTGCCCGTACCGTCAAAAACTTTGGCTATGTTGTAAACTTGTTGTGGTTTTATAGAAGCACTGATTTGGCCGTCTTTGATCTTTTCAAAATGTGATTTTAATTCCGTTCCACTGTAAAATTTTAAAATTTCATCCCATTCTGGTGGTTCATCAAATTTTCCCAGATTAGGTTTCAAATTTCCTGATAAAATATTGATGACCGTGCTTTTTCCCATGCCATTTCTTCCTAACAATCCGATAACTTCTCCCTTCTTTGGGGTAGGTAATTTGTACAAACGAAAAGAGTTCTGCCCGTACTGATGAATTTTGTCAGTAGCTAATTCTGTAGCTAAATTAACAATAGTTATTGCTTCAAAAGGGCAAACTTTAACACAAATACCACATCCATTACAAATATCTTCATCAATTTGTGCTTTTTTTGTTTCTTCATTCAGTATAATACAATCTGCTCCCGATTTGTTTACTGGACAATACTTGATACATTCTAAACCACATTTTTTCGGTTGACATAATTCCTTATCTAATACTGCAACACGATGTGTCATGAACACATTTTGTTTATCTTTAATTTATATCTCATTAGAAGACAGAAAGAACAATCAAGTTTGTTTTAATCAGGTACAGTTACCTTAATAGAGAAGATTATTTCTTAACGAAATAAGCCGGTCATAGCGTTGGGGTGCGACCTAGACCCATTCCGAACCTAGAAGTCAAACCCAATGTCGCTATCGTGTTACTGACGTGCGAGAGCTGTTGGGAAGTGGTAGTGCTGGCATTTTATTTTACAAAATTTTAGTTCAGTTCTCTTAAAATTGTCCATTGCTGAATTACAACATCAGTTGGTTCGAGTGTTAGAGTTGGAACTAGGACTTGAAAAACAGGTATGCATTGTAATCCATCATAATGCCCGATGTCAGCAAAGTCTGCGCAATAATGTATTTTCCATAGTGAATAATCTTTGGTTTTTTTATTTATTTGTACGAGAGCATCTCCTTCCACTTTGATGTTTATGTTGATTTGTTCAAGAATTGGGTACATTCCCATCCATCTTTGTTCTAAAGTTGGACTAAATGTGTACTGAACTTTTTCATACTTTATGTTATCAATAGTAATAATTTCCTTTTCGCCCATTAACGTATCGAATACATAATCAGCTATTTCATGCGGTATATACGCTGCAGTTTTTGTATTTTCTGTAACATTGATCAGCTGACCATCTCCATTTCTAAGAACAGCTTGCAGGTATACTTGATAATCTGAATCCTGAGTTGTAACAAGATTAACTTCGCTCTTGTCTTTAAAAATCCCTTCACTTGATTCATGATCTGCAGATATTGATTGAATAGAACAAGCAATCAGTGTTACAAAGACAGTGCTCAACAACCATATTGTAAATTTCTTCATATAAAATATCAAATTTACACGTAGATAAATGAATTTACTAATTTTTTTTTATTCCGTAATTCTAATTGGACATGAAACAATGATATTAATATTAATCTATAATAACAAATCAATTTAATTAGTTTGAATATTTATTTCAATGAATGAGTAATTTGGAAAATAATCAGAAAGTTTCTTATGTAGTTTTTTTTGCTGCACTTATAGTAGTATTACTTACTCTTACCCCGGTAATCTTTCCCGCGTTATATTCATCAGTTTTTGGTATGTTTACAGAAAATCTGGACGCATTCGAGCTTGGTTACCAATCAATTTTTCTTATTGTAAGTAATGTTGTAATCTTTGGTTTCGGCATTGCATATTATAAGAAAAAAATTCCATCCTTGGTACAGGACGTAGTTGAAAAAATCCGTACATTTGAAATATCAAAAAGGGTAGGGATAATATCTCTAGCCGTTATTTTATGCGTGTATATTGGATTGTCAGCACCAGAACTTTTCCTCGATGAGGGAGAAGCCTGGAATGATTATAATGCGGTACTATTACCGGCATTAGAAATCTGGCCATTTGGTCAAACTGATGATGTTTACGTCCAAGAACAAAACGACAGATATGTTCGAATGTTTTTGCTTGATGTGTCGCTTGACATATTCCAAAACATCAAATTTCTACCATTTATAGCTAGTATACTGGTAGTAGTTTTTACTTATTTAATCACTGTCCAGTTTTGCCAAAAGCGGTTTGCAGGAATTATTGCCGTTATTGTATTGTTGCAAAGTTACACATTTCTGAAATATGATACTGTTGCAGTCTATGAAAATTTCTGGGTCTTGTTCTTTCTGATTTCGTTATATGTGATAGAAAAAAAATGGTTTTTGTCCCCTGTTTTTTACATACTTGCATTTTACACTAAAGCATATGTTGCACCATTTTTCCTGATGACACTATTTACTACGTATAGATCACAAATATCTAGAAGAACAAAAATTGCGATATTAATTTCATATTTTGTAATAGTATCTGTTGCTATTGCTCTAATTTTTGTAGGCGATACAATATATCCAGATATAATAGACGTAAATTCTAGTAAATTTATTTTAGGATTTCAGGTAATTATCGCTCAATTAAGATTTGATCTTTTTTTTATAATGGCACTGTTGCCTGTGACGGTTGGTTTGATGTTTCTTTCAAAAAATAAGTTAAAACACGCTGATTCCATTCTAATTCTAATTTTTGGAATCATAATAGCAAGCCCGATATTGGTATCGTTCACTTATCATTATGAAATTTTACCCTACAGGTTTATTCCACTACTAGTCTTCTTTTCAATTGGTGTGGGAATGTTCTTTTCAAAAAACTCAAAAATACATGCATAGAATAGAATCATCATGTCAACCTGTTTAGTATGTGGTGAGCACTTTTCAGATGATGTCCGATTTCTAAATCATATGATGGAAAAGCACGGATTTAGAAATCCAAATGTCGGTAAGCCAGATAGAAATTCCAGAGGATACTAGTTTTATTCTGATATTTTGATCTTTTTGCTATTAGTTAGAAGACTTGCAGAACGAAAAAAAACTGCCTTTGGACTTTTACAGCCAAGTTCACAAGAATCTTCAACTATTTTTTTTTGAATATTTTTTCCACTAATATTTAAGATTGCAGAAAATAATGGACCTAATGCAGCCCTACCGCCATATGCAGTATCGTTGTCAATAAACCAAAACATCTCTAATGCATTAGAATCAAGAATACTTTCTCTGATTTGTTTGCCAAAATCGGTATAATGACCAACAAAATGCAATCTTCCTTTTGCCAAAAAGTTTACAAATTTAGCAAACTGTACGCAAAGATAACACTCATTATCATAAATTACAAGCGGTGTCATTTCTTTCAGATCCATATGATAGCACTCTATTCAGATTTTATTATTATAATAATTTTAACCTAGTCTATCACAATACAATGCAATTATAATTGTGATTTGTTAATTCTATGTATCAATGGGACTAAATTACTATCAGATTAAAAGAAAAGTTCTCAAGGCTAGAAAGCTCGTAATTCAAGCCACATCAGCTGCTGGATCTGGTCATCCTGGAGGATCCTTTTCTATGGCTGAAATTTTAGGTTGTTTATTTTACAAGCATCTGAAATATGATCCAAAAAACCCAAGTTGGGAAGAGCGTGATAAGCTCATACTTTCAAAGGGACATGCATCACCTGGTCTTTTCTCAAACATGGCAACAGCTGGTTACTTTGATCCTGAAGATGTTTTAACACTGAGAAAATTTGGTAGCAAACTTCAGGGCCATCCAGACCTAAAGTGTCCTGGCGTTGAGTTTTGTGGTGGCTCTTTAGGAATTGGATTATCATATTCTATTGGAAATGCTTTAGCTGCAAGAATTGATGGTAAAGATCATAGAATTTACACAGTTATTGGTGATGGTGAGTCTGATGAGGGTCAGGTTTGGGAGGCAGCAATGACAGCTGCCAAGTACAAGATTGATAACATGACTGTATTCCTTGATAGAAATTTCATACAACAAGATTCCTATACAGAGAAAATCATGCCACTTGATGAGGAGTTGGTTGGTAACGACTTGTCAGAAATGTGGAAAGATGCAAGCAGATGGAAGACTGGAGACAAATGGCGGTCTTTTGGATGGAATGTTATTGAAATTGACGGGCATAGAGTTGAACAGATTTCAGATGCAATAAGAAGAGCAAATCAAACCAAGGGGCTTCCATCAATTATCATTGCTAGAACAATAAAGGGTAAGGGAGTAGAACATATGGAAGATAATCCACAATGGCATGGTAAAGCTCCCAAACCAGAGATGGTTCCAATCATTGAAGATGAGTTAGAATCTCAGTTTATGATAGCGCCTTCAATTATTGCTGGTGACATGTCAAATCTTGACAAGGAAGTTAAACGATGTGCTGATGGCAGAGCTGATTATATCCATCTGGATGTTATGGATGGTCAGTTTGTTCCTAACAAAACATTTGATCATACAAAGATCAAAGAATTACGTCCGTTAACGCTAATTCCATTCGATGCTCATCTTATGATTAATGAACCAGTAAAACATGTTCATGATTACATAGACGCTGGGAGTGATATCATTACTGTTCATGCTGAAGTATGTGATGAGTCTAGCTTTGGTGAAATATGTGATATGTTGAATTCAAACCAAGTTGGAATTGGACTTGCAATCAATCCAGATACAGAATTACCACAATGGTGTTACAAATTTGTAGAATTAATAGACCAAGTAATTATCATGTCTGTGGTTCCAGGCAAGTCTGGTCAGAAATTCATAGAGTCAACCCATGAAAAAACTAGACGAATTGTTAAAGATCTTAGAGAGCACAAATTTGAGGGATACATTGAGGTGGATGGAGGGGTTAATTTGGAAAATATAGGAGCATGTTTTGAGGATGGTGCACGAGCATTTGTGGGAGGAAGTGCAATAATTGGACAAAACGATGTCAGAATGATCATTAAAGAATTTAGAAATCAAGTTCTCGAGTCCAGAAGAAGATTGCTGATTAAAAAGGCGCATGATCTTGGTGGAACAGAACTTGTTAACAGTTGGATTGATCTTCATGTTGTTGGAGAGAAAAAAGACAAGTTAGTTCAGATTGCAAAGGAGCTTGGGTTTCAATGAGTACAGAACAGTTCGGTGATATGAGGACTGAATATAGTAAAGCACTTGTTGCGGTTGGAGAAGAAGATCCAAATGTTGTGGTTCTAGGAGCTGATACCACTGATTCTTTGAAGACTGCCAACTTTGGAAAAAAATTTCCTGAAAGATTTTTTAATGTAGGAATAGCAGAGGCTAATCTTGTTTCGGTTGCTGCAGGGCTCGCATATTCTGGGAAGACAGCATTTGCCAGTACATATGCTATATTTCTGCCAGGACGATGCGTTGATCAAATTAGAAATGCAATTGCATATCCCTCTCCTGGAGACAAAAAGGGTCTAAATGTTAAACTAGTTGTATCTCATGGCGGTCTCAGTGTTGGAGCTGATGGAGGTTCTCATCAACAAATTGAGGATATTGCAATCATGCGAGCAATTCCCAACATGAGAGTGCTTGTGCCATCTGATTCGGTAATGGTTTCAAAACTTACTTGGATAATTGCTCAACAATATGGACCATTCTATATGAGAATGGCTAGATCAAAAACTCCTATCATTCATACTGATTCGCAAGAATTTCAGATTGGGAAAGGAATTGTATTACGAGATGGTTCTGACTGTACAATAGCTGCATGTGGTATTACTGTTAAGATTGCATTAGATGCAGCTGATTTGCTTAAGCAAGAGGGAATATCTTGTAGAGTTGTTGATTGTTTTTCTGTTAAACCAATTGACAAGGAACTTTTAGAAAAAGCTGCTAGGGAAACAGGATCAATTGTAACCTGTGAAGAACATAATGTTATGGGGGGATTTGGTTCTAGAGTAGCAGAAGTTGTTTCGGAATCTTATCCTGTTCCAATAAAAAGAATTGGAGCACAAGACAAGTTTGGAGAATCAGCACGTGATAATGAAATTTCACAGTTATTTGAAAAACATGGGATAACATCTATTAATATAGCAAAAACAGTAAAGGAAGCAAGAGGTCAAAAACCATGAAAATTTTCCTAGATACAGCTAATCTTGATGCTATACGAATGTACAACGACATGGGACTTGTAGATGGTATTACAACAAACCCTTCGTTGCTAGCAAAGGAAGGCGGTGACCCACAAAAAACCATGGAAGAAATTTCAAGAATTATCAAGGGCGATGTAAGTCTTGAAGTTGTCAGTACTGATTATGACGGAATGATGGAAGAGGGAAGACGACTTCGCAAGTATGGTGACAATGTTATAGTTAAATGTCCAATGACTGGCGAAGGACTAAAAGCTTGTAAGAGTTTAACCGCGGAAGGAATTCCGGTCAACATTACTCTTGTATTTTCTCCAAACCAAGCTCTTTTGGCTGCAAAAGCCGGCGCCAAGTATGTCAGTCCGTTTATTGGACGACTAGATGACATTGGTCACACTGGAATGGATCTGATTAAAGAAATTAAACAGATTTTTGGAAACTATGATTTTAAAACACAAATTCTGGTTGCAAGCATTAGACACCCACAGCACGTAGTTGATGCTGGAAAAATTGGTGCTGATGTTGTTACAGTCCCAGCAGCAGTTCTTGGCAAGATGCTTAATCATACATTGACTGACAAGGGCTTGAAAGCATTTCTAGATGACTGGGAAAAGCTAAAATCAGAAAGTCCAAGCGTCGAAGTTTAATACGTCAGATTAATTATCTTCGGGATCAGGCGTTTTTACCGAATATATTTTTCCTGAGAATGTAGTATATTCTGAATCACTGTATTTTGGAAAAATCTGAACTTTGACTAACCCGTCATCCTTTGGATTCCATTGAATACTATCTGCTCGTTTGTGTATCAGTTTATTTTTGCCCAGTATAGCATTATCTTCATTCAATAACAATTCTCTAACTTGCTCAGAATCAGTTTCTAGCCTCTCTGAAATTTTATCAAATAGTGATTGATTGTTATCATTAAGATGAGATTGAAACGCAGAAATAATTCCGTCAAGTAGGACTTTTAGAATTGATGACATTCTTGTTTTTTTATTTAGGTTTAATTTAATTTCAAGTCCAAAATTTTGTGAGGTTTTTAATGAATCCAAACTTTGAATATTTCCCTTCTTTAACGCGTACCAAATATGATCCACCTTCGTATCTGAAGAAAAATGTCTAATTGGTGCGCTTGAAAATTTAGCTAATTCTTTTTCAAGTTTCCAATAACTAAAGAAATTTTTCCCAACACTATAATGTTGAAAGTGTGGAAATCCAAACTTTTGAAATTCTGGTGGCTGTTTAAATACGCGTTCGAAAATTAGACCGTTTTTTGTTAGATTATTGAAATTGGATACACCTACATTGTAGAATAAAATATTTTCAACATCACAAAAGCTATTATCAGATGATACATAGTATGCACAGAAAGTATGATCTATTTCCAGATTTAGTAATCTCAAATCCTGCCTGATTTGCTCTCTCATGTCTACAAGCCATCCCTTAGGCTCAAAAGGAAGACGCGTAGCACTCCAAATTTTTACATTATTTTTGTCTACATGATGGGTGAAATTATTTTTATGGTTCAACGAATTATCCAAGCCTTATTTGTTAGAACAAAGGCTGTCGAGTTTTTTATTGATTGACTTTAACTCATCACGTATTTCATGTAAAGTTCTCATCATATCGCCAAAATATACTGAATCAGTCATTCTATTACTAGACCTTGGTTTTAGTTAAGATTTTTTAAAAACTATAATTTTATTCTGCATCTGCTTTCTCAGCAGGAGCATCAGCCTTTGGTTCTGCATCTGCTTTCTCAGCAGGAGCATCAGCCTTTGGTTCTGCATCTGCTTTCTCAGCAGGAGCATCAGCCTTTGGTTCATCAGGCAATTTAGCTGCGATATTTTGCGCTTGTCCATGAGCCTTTTGTAGTATCTGCTCATTTGTTTCATCGGTAAGAAATCCAGATTCAATTGAGAGAGAGCGTGCAGATTGCGCTGCTTTTGAAATTAATTGTTCAGCGTTATCAGGTGTGATGTATCCAATTTCAATTGATAATGATTTTGCTTCTTGAGCAGCTTGTATTAATTTCTCCTTGAATTTCTCTACGTCTACAACAAGTTCCTCTTCAGCAAATAGAATTCCCTCAGATAATGCCGAGTTTAAAATTATTTTAGCTTCAATTGGTTTGATATCCAGCTTTCCCAATAATGCTGCTAATTTAGCTGATATAGGCTCACCCTTTTTTACAGGAGTTGTTTCTTTGAGAATCCAGATTGTTCCTTGGTCAATTTTAGTAGGTATCTTATTTTCCTTGAATTCAGTAAGCATTGGACCAGGTGCTATTCCTGTATTTTTTGGAGGCACTACCACATCTATGCTTGCAATATCTCCTCCTCTTGCTGTAAGCAACACCTTGTTTTTACCAAGTAGAACATTTAGCTTGAACGGAGACATATTTGTAAACATAAATAGACATTGGCCAGTCAGTTTTTCCTTCAGTTTTTCAATGCCAGGTATATCTAATTTTTCGAGAGATTTTTTTGCAACTTTATCCTTAATGCTAACAATTTCCACCTCACCCAGAAGTTTTTTTCTTAAGGGTAACAATTGAGACGCACGTACTTTTTCCAATCGTACTAGTGCTGTAACGTTATATTTTTTTGGCAGATCCTGTAGAAGTTGATACATTTGCGTCTTCCTTTTTGGATATGTTGTTCTATTTTCGTGCATTCTATTTCTTCACCTGTTCTACCCGAATAGCCTTTCCCATGGTTGTTTTAAACATAATTTTTCTAACATTCTTACTTCCATTGGGTAATATTTTTTCTACTGTTGTTGCTACAGCATTTGCATTTGCAGCAAGGTCAGCATCATCCATATTTTCTTCTCCAATCTTACATGACATAGCTAAAGATCCCTTAGCTTTAATCTTTACAGATGATCTAAAGCGTTCCAAAAATGATTCGATAGGAGCATTAAATGGAACTGGAGTTGGCATTTTACCCCTAGGTCCTAGAAGCTGTCCTAACTTCTTACCCACAGCTGGCATGAGTTTTGTATCTGCTAAAAAGAAATCATAATCGTTAATCAATTTTTTTGCCTTCTTTTTATCTGTGCTCAATTTTGTCAGTTCACTTTCATCCATTACCTTGTCAGCTTTTGCACTTT
Source organism: Thaumarchaeota archaeon SCGC AAA007-O23 (assembly GCA_000402075.1). Taxonomy (GTDB): domain Archaea; phylum Thermoproteota; class Nitrososphaeria; order Nitrososphaerales; family Nitrosopumilaceae; genus Nitrosopelagicus. The sequence goes on along the minus strand of ARWO01000001.1, from coordinate 55,877 downwards.
TTGCTTTGATTCCCATATCCCCAGATGCCATTATACATACTGAAGCAGGTGTAGTCATTTTTTTTGGCAGTTGAACAGTCTCACTAATAGCAAATCCCTTTTTTACATCAACGTCCCTGAATACCATTATCATCTCTACAGATTGATTAAATTTACGATCCTTATCACTTTCCTTTGCCTGTTTTATCACTTCAACAAATTGTGATTCATTAGCCATGAAGATTTTTTTTAAAACCCTACTTAAAATCGTTTAGAGACACAAAGATCATATTCCAATAACTTTTGAAAATTTTCCATTTTATATTATATTAATTGAAATTAATATCTATAATGTTGGCAAAATCTACATTTATTACTAAATAGACCTTTTTCCGATTGTTGCAGCGATTTGATGATCTTGATATGAAACTACTTTTTGAATTATCTAAAGATGGAAACATTTCTGTTCCTACACTTTCAAAAAAACTTGGAGTTAGTGCATCTGTACTATATAGCAGAATTAAACGACTTGTGCGAAAGAAATTGATTAAGAAATTTACCATTGAAGTAGATGATTCTTTATTGGGAATAAGCGTTAAAGCATCTGTTGGTATAAACAGGGACCCTAAATTTAAAACGCAAATTCACAAAAAACTTTTGGAAGTTTCTGAAGTAATTTCTATCTCCGAAGTTACTGGAAGATTTGATATCATGATACGAGTTTATACTCAAGATCTTGAAGATTTGCATACTGTTGTTATAGAAAAAATTGGAAAAATTGAGGGCATACAAAACACTGAAACTTTTGTGGAATTACAAAAAACTGACAAGGAGCCTGTCTATCTTACCAAAAATGTATAGAAAACCGTAAAATCTCTATTTAATCATTTATCAATATTTAGTTAGCAAGAAATTACTTGAATTTACTATCCCACTTGCTTTCGTTCACTTCAGAAGTAAACTCCTTAGGAGTTTTTCCTTCAATTTTAATTCCTAATGATCCACATGTACCAATTATTTGTTTTACCACGGATTTTAAAGAAGTAGCATATGATGATTCCAATTTAACGTTAGCAACTTTAACGATAGAATCAACAGTGATTTCTCCAACCCATTCAGTTCCAGATGTTCCAGAGCCCTTTTGAATACCAGCTTCCTTTAACAAAAGTGCAGAAGCTGATGGTATTCCTACCTCAATTTCCCATTTTTTAGTATCAGAATCTACTGAAACAGTTACTGGAATTTTCATTCCTTTAAATTCACTAGTTTTTTCATTAATAGCCTCAATTACCTCTAGTATGTTCACTCCTATTGGACCTAATGCCGGTCCTAGAGGTGGTCCAGCTGAGGCTTCTCCTCCAGTTACAAGCGATGAAATGGTTTGTTTATTTCCCACAATTTTACACCGTATTTTGAAAATTTAATCTTTGCTATGCTGAAATTAATTTTAGATAGTTTGCATCAACAGTTACTGGTAGTTGATAAGACGCATCTAATAAAATAACTGTGGCTTCTTCTTTTTCTTTATCCACTCTTGTAATAGTAGCTTTCATACCTTTGAATGGACCACCAATTATTTCAACAGTGTTTTCAATAGCAAGTTCAGACACAACAGATTTTTTGATCAAATATTTATCAATCTCATTGTATGATAGCTCTCCTCTTAATTGACCACGTACATGCCTAATTCCTTGAATCGCGTCAAACATAGCAGATACATCCCGCGCTTCAACTACAACATATCCCTTCAGATCAGATAACAAAACTACTGACTGGATGTTTATTTTTTCCATTTTTATTCTTGCTTCTAACAATCTCATAACAATTTTTTCTTGGCCACCAGTTGTTCTTACTGCAAATAGGTGCGAGTTTCCATCTGTTTCCTTTTCTGGTTCAGCTACAGTTTCTGGTTCAGCTACAGTTTCTGGTTCAGCTATAGTTTCTGGTTCAGCTACAGTTTCTGGTTCAGCTACAGTTTCTGGTTCAGTAGTAGATTTTGCCTGCTGTCCATCTGATGATTCTGATTCTGACATTTTATCTTCCAAATGTCAAAACTGAAAAAATGAACTGGATTCCAAATCCAATAGTGCCTATTATCGCAATCCCAAATAACACAAGCCTTAGATGTTGCATATAGACGTCCTTATCAGATTTTTTGGTAAGCTTGATGGTGTTTTTCATATTCATTAATGTACGCTGAAGATTAATCTGCATTTGTTGGAAATTAATAAAGTATCAATATATCTTTTATCTAATGGAATTACTCGTTGCATATCAAAAAGACCCAGCCGGCTATAATATTGCAAAATTTATTTCAAAAGAATTGGAGAAAAACGATCATGTTTACAAGGGAAAAGATTTTGATTTAGCAATAATTTCAAGTCCGGCAATTTCTGCAGATTGGTTAGAAGAAAAATTTGATTATGATGGGTATATTTTTTTATCAAAACATGCGGCGGAATCAGGTGTTTTGGCACTTACTTGTCATAATACAGGAAATTTTTCTAATGCTAATTTCGGTGGTTATAGCCGTCAAGTATCAGTCCCACACCCACATATTCAAAAATCATATATTCAGAATCTTTGGAATGCCAGAGGCAAGTTTCCAGGATTTCAAATAACAATTGAGGCGACGCATCATGGACCAACTGCTTTAAACAAACCTGCACTGTTCATTGAAATTGGAACAACAGAAAAAGAATGGAACGATGTGAATTTGTGTAATTCAGTTGGGCAGATTATAGTTGATGTAATGAAAGAACAACAGAAATCCTATCCGATTGCAATATGTTTTGGCGGAACACATTACCCTGAAAAATTCACCAATGAATTAATTCATGGCAAGTATTCCCTAGGAACAGTGATTCCAAAGCATGCATTGGATCACATAGATCAATCTTTATTTTCTCATATAATTAAAAGAAATATTGGTGCTACTACAGCGTTATTGGATTGGAATGGTATGGGAAAAAATAAACAAAAAATTCTTGAAATGCTTGAAAGAACAGATTTAGAGGTAATCAAGCTCTGACTTTGAGTACTAAAGTTTACACGAAACTTTTGCAGATTCCAGAAGGAAAAGTTACAACATATGGTGATCTAGCAAAAGCAGTTGGATTAAAAAATGGACAACGTGTAATTGGCACGATTATGAAAAATAATCCATTTCCTGTAATAATACCATGTCACAGGGTGGTGAGATCTGATGGTAAAATTGGTGGATATACTTATGGTGAGATGGTGAAATTTAAAATGCTTACTAAAGAAGGGATTAAAATTAAAGATTGGAAAATTATAGATTTTGATAAGGAAAAATTCTATTTCTGATCTTTTTGTTTTGATGTTATTTCTTCAATCAATGTTCTTAGATGCGCAATATTTCTAACTGTATTTCCACCAATCTTTTTGTAAAGTTCCCAAAATTCCTTATTTGTAATCTCTTTCCTATCCTTAGCAATTTTTAATCTGTAACGAAGTGATCTTACCTTTATTACATAAACTTCTTTTTTGCCCACTCTAGCACCCTTACGTCCCTTCTTAGAACCCTGTTTTACACCACGCTTCTTTTTTTGAATTTTTTTTACTTTTGCTCTTCCTCTTGACGTTCCAACAATCGGTTTAATTTTAATTGTGTTTGCCGTAAATAAACTTCGAATGTTTTCCCTTGTAATTGCATCAGCTATATCATCAAGATGATCAGAGTCAAACATCACTCTGTTTACTCCAACCTTATACATTCGTGCGACTAGATGCTTTTTTGTTTTAAGATTTATTGGCACGTTCAGACACCCTCGCATTAAATATTTTGAATTTCTTTTCTATTGATTTGATAACTATCTCTTTTCTTTTCTTTGTTCCAACACTATGACCTATTCTTACCCCATCAATTTTTGGATTTAATTTTTCTAAATCATCAATATTATGAACTAAGTTATCTGTATAACCAGATGGATGCAAGCCACGTGCAATTTTAGGACCACCATAACCCACTTTAACAAGACCTGGTCGGCCCCTACTTTTTTGTTTACGCTGATGATTATCAATGCCTTTTGGCTTTCTCCAAGTTGTTTCTAATCTCTTATACCGCCAGCTTTCAGGTCTTTTAAATTCAGGTCTACCTTTAGCAACTTTATCACGAAGCTCTAATTTTTCCTTGTTTATTGGCATGACCATAAATCTTGAATTTTTACATAAATAGGTTGCTAAAACTCAATGCAAAATTTGTGATCTTAGAAAGAGATAATAGTGTTTTTTATTGCGTGAAAATCCTAATGCATAAAACTGGTTTGGGTTTTTTAGCATGGGAGTTGAATAGAGATGACTGAATTCGAATCAACAGCCAAGTTTAACGCACAAGTTACTGCATTTGGTATAAACCCATCAAAAATTTACAGAAACTTGTCAGTTGAAAAACTAGTTGAAATTTCTGTTGAAAAAAATGAGGGTATGGTAACCTCAACTAGTTCGTTATCAATCAAAACGGGTAAGTATACGGGAAGATCACCAGATGATAGATTCATTGTTTTTGATGATCTCACACATGATAAGGTTCATTGGGGAAAAGTCAACAAACAGATTCCAACAGAAACATTTGAAAAATTATCTCAAAAAATGAAAAAATTCGTTGGTGGAAAGGAATTGTTCGTATTTGATGGTTTTGTAGGTGCTGATCCTGAGAATAGATTACCTATTAGAATTATCACTGATCATGCATGGCAAAGTTTGTTTGCACACCAGCTTTTCATAAGGCCATCAGCTGCTGAATTAGAATCTCACGAACCGGAACTTACTGTAATGTGTATTAATGATTTTGAGGCTATACCAGAAATTGATGGTACCAATTCAAATGCGTTCATACTAATTAATTTAACAAAGAAACTTGTCCTTATTGGAGCAACAAATTATGCAGGAGAAATCAAAAAATCAGTTTTCTCTGTAATGAACTTCCTTCTACCGTCAAAAGATGTTTTCCCAATGCATTGTTCTTCTAATATTGGCAAGGATGGCGATACAGCATTATTCTTTGGTTTATCAGGTACAGGTAAAACTACACTATCTGCTGATCCCGAACGGATGCTGATTGGTGATGACGAACATGGTTGGTCAGATAAAGGAATTTTCAACATAGAAGGAGGTTGTTATGCAAAATGTATTAATCTCAAGGAAAAATCTGAACCACAAATTTGGAATGCTATCAAAAATGGCGCTGTATTAGAAAACGTAGTCATAGACAAAGAATCACTAAAACCAGACTTTGATGATGGCAGTTTAACTGAAAACACAAGAGCAGCATATCCACTCGACTACATTCCAAAAGCTGTCATACCCAGTGTTGGCGGTAATCCTAAAGTCATTATATTTTTAACAGCAGATGCAATGGGAGTTCTTCCTCCACTATCCAAACTTTCTAAGAATGGAGCAATGTTTCACTTTATGTCAGGTTATACAAGCAAATTAGCTGGAACTGAACGAGGTATTAAAGAACCAAAGGCTACATTCTCCAAATGTTTTGGCGCACCATTCATGCCACGTCTTGCTTCAGTGTACGCAAATATGCTTGGCGAAAAGATTTCCACACATAATACAGCGGTATATCTAATCAATACTGGTTGGTCTGGAGGACCATATGGTGTTGGTAAAAGAATTAAGATAGAATATAGCCGTGCAATGGTAACTGCAGTCATAAACGGATCATTAGATATTGTAAAGTTTTCCCATAATGATCTTTTCAATCTAGATGTACCAACCGAATGTCCTGATGTTCCTTCAGAAGTTTTAGAACCCAGAAATACATGGGTTGATAAAGACAGCTATGACCTTTCAGCCAAAAAACTGGCTCAAATGTTCGTAGACAACTTCAAAAAGTTTGAGGATGTATCGGAAGAAATTCGTTTGGCGGGACCAAAACTCTAACGTCTTCTTACTGATAGGCCTACAATAGTAGTTACAATCATTATAGCAGCTATTATCAGAATTGGTTTCTCAGGTAGATTCAATGTATTTGCAAGATTTTTTTCGCTATGTTCTATTTTTTCCACCTGAATAGTTGTGTATGCACTTAGTGTTTTGTCACCATCTTTAATTTTGGCTTCAATCCAGTACTCACCTGGTTCATAAACAATTAGTTCTGAATTTTTACCGGGAACAATAGAATCCGTAAACGTTTTTCCAGTTTCCTGATTTATGATTGAGATCTTTGCATATGACCACGAAGAAGGACTTGAAATGTCAATGCCTAATTTTCCACCATCCTCATTAATTGTAATGGCTCCTTCAGAAACTCTTACTATGATAGGTATGTGGTAATCAATTTCATTATGATTGATAATAATTCTGCTCTCAAATTCGCCTAAACTCTGTTCAGTTAATTTTGCATTTATTACAAGATTTTCGTCTTCTAAATCATAATCAAAATCAACAATATGACTTTTTTCAAACCTGATTGACATGGATTCCCCATCAATCCCATTAATTTTCAAATGTTTGGTTTGAATTTGATTAGTAGATGATAAATCAAATATTAGATTTGGCGGCATTATGATTAGTTCAGCATTGATAGCTTTCGATGCATCTATCCTTCCATTTCCAGATACTTCTATAGGAAATCTGTCATCAAACTGATCATATACGATTTCAGAAGTTGTCATTAGAATAGATTTAAGTTCCTGCGGTATGAGTTCAGGATTTTTTTGCAGTATCAACGCAGCAGTGCCAGCAACATGTGGCGCTGCAAAACTTGTACCACTTGAAATTTTATAATTTCCATTGGTATCGGTTGTGTTTATGAACGCACCAGGTGCAACAAGATCAGGTTTGATGTAAAAGGGAGAAACTGGACCTCTTGAACTAAAATAAGCAACAAAATCTGGATGATAGAAAACATCCAGCGTTCCTTTTGTACCACTTTGTAAGATTTCCTTAATTATTAATCCGTCATCTCTGGATACGGATAATGCAGGAATAGTAGGTTCATACCCATCATCCACATATTCATGAATTAATTCTCCAAAAAATATACCTGGTTCATTGTTATAGACTATGATAGCCATCGCTCCTACATCAGATGCATTTTTTTCCTTATCAGAAAAGTAAATTATTTCATTTTCTATGTCGCTTCCACGTTCAATAAGTAAAATTGAGCCTTCAACATCATTTTCTAAAAGATCATTAACTTTGCCATATTTTCCAAAAATAATTTGTGAAACAATAGGCTCTGTAAGTGATTGTGTTCCAACCATTGGAAAAACATTAAACGATTTATCTTCTATCTCAAAAGTTGAGACTATACTGCTTGTCACGTTGTTAAATGTTGCACCAACAGTAATTGCATTTGGATTTATCCCGGGACTTCCAATTGTACTTAATTCAGGACCAAAATTTCCAGCTGCTGTCACTACAAAAATATCATTCTTGACTGCTTTGTTGACTGCCTGATCAATTTTTGTATTTGTTTGATTAATTCCCAAACTGATATTAATAATATCAGCACTGTCTTCTATGGATTTTTCAATTGCTTTAATTATTAGATGAGAAGGTACGGATTCCCCATCTTCTGAAACTTTGTACATTAAAATTTTTGAATTTGGAGCTATTCCTTTGAGATTTCCATTTGATGCAATGATTCCTGCAACTTGTGTACCATGACCATTAGTGTCTTCAGGTATCTCATCATTATCAACAAAATCATATCCACCAATTATCTGTCCTTCAAGATCTGGATGGTTTAAGTCAATTCCAGTATCAATAATTGATACTACTATTCCACTACCATCATATCCATTCTGGTAAGGTATACTGGTTCCTATGAATGGTCCGCTGTTATTTACTAAAATAGAAATATTATCCGTACTCTCTAATTGATTTGATATTAAAACTGCACTTATAGATATCAAAATTATCAAAAAAAATATTTTTTGATATCGCATATGAAAACATTTCTTTAGTGAAATTTCATTCTTTGCTAAAGCATTAAATTGCATGTTTTTTTAAATACTGTATGGGAAAATACACACTTCCTGAGATGCCTTATGCATATGATGCATTGGAACCTCACATAGATGCTCGTACAATGGAGATTCATCATACAAAACACCATCAAAAATATACTGATGGAATGAATGGTGCTTTAGAAAAACTAAGTCCGGAACTACAGAGCAAGGATATTGTTGATATTTTATCAAGTATCAATGATGTTCCTGATGATGTTAGAGGTGCAATTAACTTCAATGGCGGTGGATACGATAATCACAAACTGTTTTGGAATAACATGAAACCAAATGGTGGTGGAGAACCTGGCGGAGCACTAGCAGATGCAATTAATGCTTCCTTTGGATCTTTTGCTGACTTTAAAGAGCAGTTCTCTAGTAAAACAGCTCCTATACAAGGAAGTGGTTGGGGTTGGCTCGTATACAATCCAGAAGCTAGTAAAGTTGAGTACAAAGCAATGTCAAATCAGACAAGTCCTAGAACTGAAGGATTAATTCCATTACTAGGTCTTGATGTATGGGAACATGCTTACTATCTAAAATATCAAAACAAACGTCCTGACTATATTGCCGCTTGGTGGAATGTAGTCAACTGGGAAGAAGTGGATAACAGACTTTCTAAGGCAAAATAATATTCTATTTTTTTTTAATTTTATATTTTTAAATGCATTTATAGGAAACTGACTCATTTTTTTTTATAATGAGCGAAGAGCAAACACAACAGCTATTGTATCAAATGCAAATGCTGGAAGGTTATTTTTCTGAATTATCACAAAAAGAGGCATCTATCGTATCCATTATTAGAGAAGCTGCTTCTGCCATTCAATCACTCAAAACAATTGATGATAAAGCTGATGCTGAAACATTAGTACCATTAGGATTAGGTACTTTCGTAAAAACAAAAATGATACCTAACGAAAAACTGATTCTAAATATTGGTGCTGGAATTGCTGTAGAAAAAGACAAGGACTCTGCTATCAATTTTCTTGAATTACGATTAAAAGAAATGCAAGTGGCCTTACAGGAAACATCAAATCAAAAACAACAAATTGCAGCAAGTTTAGAACAGGGAAAACAGCAAATGGAACAATTAATGGCTGCTTCTCGTAGTAAAAAATAAAGAAAAAAATGTTTGAAAAACTAGGCAATGCATTTTCAAAAGCCGCTAAAAGTTTTAGTGAAAAAGATCTAAATGAAAAAGATATTGATGATGTATTATCTGAGCTTGAAATCTCTCTCTTAGAATCAGATGTTGCAACAGAGGTTATTGATAGCATAAAATCTGATCTAGGTGAAAAATTGGTTGGTAGCAGAGTCAATAAGAAGGAAATTGAAGATTTTGTTCAAAAAAGCCTAATCGAGAATATTTCTAATATGTTTGATGAGGCTGGTTCAGTTGATATACTGTCAGGCATAAAATCAAAAACAGATCCACAAGATCCATACCTTATTCTGTTTGTTGGAATTAATGGAACTGGAAAAACTACAACTGTAGCCAAAATGGCCAATCTTTTACAAAAAAATAAAATCTCAGTAGTAGTTGCGGCAGCTGATACGTTTAGGGCTGGTGCTATTGAACAATTACGTGAGCACATAAACAATTTGAATTTAAAGTTGATTGCCCAAAACTACGGTTCGGATCCTGCTGCCGTGGCACATGACGCATTACTTTACGCTAAATCACATAAGGTTGACTGTGTCCTTATCGATTCTGCTGGGAGGATGCAGACAAACAAGAATTTAATGGAACAGATTGCAAAAATTACAAAAGTTGTAAATCCAGATTTGAAAATATTTGTGGGTGATTCACTAGCTGGAAATGATACGGTTAGCCAAGCAAGAGAATTTCATGAGCATACAACATTTGACGGAGCAATTTTGACTAAAAGTGATGCAGATGCACGTGGTGGTGCTGCTTTATCAATCGTAGCAGTAACCAAAAAACCTGTTATTTGTGTGGGTACTGGACAGGGTTATGATGACTTGGAATTATTTAGCAAGGAAGCATTCCTTGAAAGAGTTTTTGGTAAACCAGAACCAATAGCTGAACCAGAACTAACACCAGAACCAGTAGCTGAACCAGTAGCTGAACCAGTAGCTGAACCAGTAGCTGAACCAGTAGCTGAACCAGTAGCTGAACCAGTAGCTGAACCAGTAGCTGAACCAGTAGCTGAACCAGTAGCTGAACCGGTAGCTGCTAAAACATATGAAACAAAAACAAAACCAACTGAAAAAATTCCAGATTTTTTCCTTGAAAAAGAAAAAGAATTACGCTCACAAGCTGAACCAGAACCAACACCAGAACCAGAACCAACACCAGAACCAGAACCAACACCAGAACCAACACCAGAACCAACACCAGAACCAACACCAGAACCAACACCAGAACCAACACCAGAACCAGAACCAACACCAGAACCAGAACCAACACCAGAACCAACACCAGAACCAGAACCAACACCAGAACCAACACCAGAACCAGAAATCAAAGAATCTTCCTCTGATCCTTTTGAGGGAATTAAAACTGAAGACATAGAAGATTTTGCTGAATTATTTGATACACCACCGCCTAGCAGTGATAAGGAAGCGTTTGAAATGGCAAAGAAGATTAGAAAATGGGTTGCTGATGGACGACCAAAATAAACAACATGCCTTAGAAACAAAACCTAAAAAGTAATAGAATTATCTGGAAAATCTAGAAAATGAAACTTGAAACAAAAGATCTTTTAACGGGTGATGAAATTTCCAGTAAAGAATTTTTGGAATTAATTGATTTCTCTATAAAACTAAAAGAAGAAAATAAAACAGTAAAAGGAAAACAATTGTTAGAAAATAAAACTTTAGCTATGTTGTTTGAAAAACCATCAACACGAACCAGAGTAAGTTTTGAGACAGGAATGAAACAGTTGGGCGGTCATACTATAATCCTATCATTAAATGAAATGCAGCATTCTCGTGGAGAATCAGTTGAGGATACAGCAAAAACTCTATCGGGTTACGTTGATGGAATTGTGGCACGAGTATACGAACATAGTTTTATTGAGGATCTTGCAAAACACGCTACAGTACCAGTCATTAATGGATTATCTAATTCATACCATCCATGCCAGACTTTGGCTGATTTCATGACAATTAAGGAGTATAAGAAAAAATTCAAAGATCTTAAGATAGCTTGGATTGGCGATGGAAACAATGTATGCAATTCATTAATTTTTGGTTGCAGTAAAACACAAACTAATATTGTAATTGCTACTCCAAAAGGTTTTGAACCAAACCCTGAAGTTGTGAAAAAAGCCTCAGAGAATACTACTATTGATTTAACAACCGATCCAGAGTATGCTGTTAAGGATGCAGATATAGTAATGACTGACACTTTTACATCAATCCATACATCTGATCCAAAACGAACTGAAAATTTTTTACCATCTTTCCAAGTTAACGAATACCTAATGGAAAAAGCCAAGAATGATGCAATTTTCATGCATTGTTTGCCTGCAAAACGTGATCAAGAGGTTACTAGTGCAGTTATAGATGGCTCACAATCAGTAGTTTGGGACCAAGCTGAAAATAGATTGCATTCACAAAAAGCATTACTGTCATCACTTGGTATCTAACGTTTATAAAAGCAGATTCAAATTTTTTCCGTATAGATATGGCATATACGAAAATATTACGTAGGATACGAGATAAAAAAACGAATTATAATCGGAGGAAGAAGATGCTAATGGGGCATAAGGATTTTGTTACTGTGCAAATATCTAACGAAAATACACAAGTTCAAATTCATAAACCAGAATTAACTGGGGATAAAGTTATTTCATCTGTACATTCTAGGTTTTTAATTGAAAAAGGATGGAAGGGATCACGTAAAAACATCCCAGCAGCTTATCTCACTGGTTATTTTGCAGGAAAAAAAGCATTAGAAAAAGGCACGAGTTCAGCTATTTTGTATAGCGGTACAAGGCAATACACTTCACGAATGGCTGCAGCGCTAAAAGGTGTTAGTGATGCAGGACTTAAAATTCCAGCAGATGAAAAAACCTTTCCTACAGATGATAGAATAAATGGCGAACATCTAAAAATCAAAAATAATGTGAAAAATATTAAATCTTCTATAGATACTGGAGCAAAAGCTAAATGAGTCAAACACAATCACGAAATTCGTCTGGTCCACCACAATCACGAAATTCGTCTGGTCCACCACAATCACGAGGTCCACAACGTAGAAGATATCAGAAACCAGAAGAAGTGTGGATACCTAAAACTAGTATCGGAAAAAGAGTAATAGCTGGCGAAATAAATTCTATGGAAGAAATTTTATCTAAAGGTCTAAGAATTCAAGAAGCAGGTATTGTAAAAAAACTATTACCCGATTTAAAAACAGAAGTGATTGATGTTGGAATAATTCAAAAAATGACGCCTAACGGGCAATCAACGCGTTTTAAAGCACTGGTAGCAGCGGGAAATGAAAATGGATGGTTAGGTATTGGTATGGGAAAATCAAAACAGATGAGAATTGCTATTGAAAAGGCAAACAACGCAGCGTATCTTAGCGTAAGTCCAGTAAAACTTGGTTGTGGTAGCTGGGAATGTAGATGTGATCAAAATCACTCTGTACCGTTTAAAGTAAAAGGAAAGGGTGGTAGCGTAACAGTAGAAATTATACCTGGCCCACGTGGATTAGGATTAGTAGCAGGAAGAAAAATTAAAAATTTACTTAAAATGGCTGGATTAAAGGACGCATGGACTACAGCAAAAGGTTCTACACCTACAATGAATTCTACATCAAAAGCTGTATTGGAATGTTTAAGACAGACATTTAGTCAGGGTTAAAAAAATGGCAAAGGCATACCTGGTTATCAGAATAAAAGGTCAAGCAGATGTACCATATTGGGCTAACACTACATTACGTCTTTTAAAATTAGAAAAGAAATATCGTGCTACGATACTTCCAATTAAAGAAAACACTGACGGTATGTTAAAAAAAATACAACATTTTATTTCTTGGCAAGAAATTGATATATCAACAACTAAAGAATTGTTGGATAAAAAGGGCAGAAGATCTGGTTACAAAAAAATTACTGCTGAAGATATTTCAGAGGCTGGTTTTAAAACAATTGATGAACTTGCAACATCCTTATCTGAAGGGAAAATAAATATGACAAAAATTAAACCTCTAAAACCATGGTTTGCTTTATCGCCTCCTAGACAGGGATTCAAACGAAGTACAAAACGTTTGTACGGTCAAAAAGGAATTCTTGGACATAATAAGGAACTTACTACTTTAGTTAAGAGAATGATGTGAAATGCCAACAAGATTAAGAAAAACAAGAAAGCTTAGAGGCGGCAGACACATGGGATGGGGTCAAGTTGGACAGCATCGTGCTAGTGGACACAAAGGCGGTCTTGGAAGATCTGGGCATCTTAAGCATCTTTGGAGTACTGTCATCAAAGAGGATCCGGATCATTTTGGTCATGAATCTACACATCGTCCTGCATCAGTTGCAATAATTACAAAGAAATGGGTTAATGTTAGAGATCTTGATGATTTATTTGCAAAGTCTGGAAAATCTGAAAATTCTAAAAAAGTTTTAGATTTAACTACTCTTGAATACGATAAACTTCTTGGCGGCGGAAAAATAACAAATGCATATACGATTAAAGTAAAATATGCAACAAATGCTGCTCAAGAAAAAGTAAAAAAATCTGGGGGAGAAGTAATCATACCTGCTCAAAAACATATAAAAAAAACTGAAGAAAAAACTGAAGAAAAGACTGTAACAAACAACGATGGCTGAAGGATCACTTACTGACATTATTCGAAAGGTAGTAGCAAAGGCTGAACCATATTTACCTCAGGTTCCAAAACCGAAAAGAAAGATACCACTCCAACAAAAATTACTCTGGTGTGGTGCTTGTGTTTGTATCTATATGGTAATGGGTCAAACACCTCTCTTTGGTGCTACAGCTCCAGAATTTGACTTTTTAGCATTTGCACGTGTTATTTTTGCCTCACAACAAGGATCCTTAGTTGAGCTTGGAATAGGACCAATTGTCACGGCTGGACTTTTAATGCAATTACTTAGAGGTTCTGATATTCTCAAGTTTGACTTTAAACGTCCGGAGGAACGTGGCATATTTCAGACAGCTACTAAAATGCTGACATATTTCGTCATAATCATAGAAGGTTCTGTTTATGGTTGGGCAGTTTATGGTCCAAACATAAACGAACCCAGCGTTTTAGCTATTCTGATAGGGCAACTCATGGCTGCATCTATCATTGTCATGTTCATGGACGAATTGATTCAGAAAGGATGGGGATTAGGCTCAGGCATTAGTTTGTTTATTGCGTGTGGAGTTTCTCAACAAATACTCTGGAGTCTTTTCAGTCCACTTCCTGCAGGTGATGGAGGCAGTATAGGTATTTTTCCCTTCATTATTCAAAACTTCACCTCAGGAATGGGAGATTTTGCTGATGTTTTCTTCAGGTCAAATCAATTACCAAGTATATTTGGACTTTTACTCACAGTGGGGGTCTTGCTGGTACTCATATACACTCAAGGCATGAAAGTTGAGATTCCAATCGTCTCCACAAAATACAGGGGATTTGCTGCAACTTATCCAATCAAATTGATGTATGTATCAAACATACCTGTAATTTTGGCATCAGCTCTTACAGCAAATGCATTATTTATTGGTCAGATGCTTTGGTCACAGCTGAATCCACGTAATGCTAGTCCACTTTTTAATATACTTGCACAATATGATCCCACTAGTCCGGGAACACCCATAGGTGGAATTGTTTACTACATAACACCACCTAGGGGACTAGATCTTGTAGCATTAGATCCCTTGAGAGGAGTGTTGTACGTCTTATTCATGATTGGTATTGTAGTTGTATTTGGAAAATTATGGGTGGAGTTAGGTGGCCTTTCATCCAAAAAGGCTGCACAAAACCTTTTGGATGCTGATGTAGTAATTCCTGGATTTAGGAGATCTAACAAACCAGTAGAGATGCTTCTGAACAAGTATATTCCATCTGTAACAATCCTTGGCTCTGTAATATTAGGTCTAATAGCCGGTGTTTCTGATATTTTGGGAGTATTTGGTTCTGGTATAGGTATTTTATTGACTGTGGATATTTTGATTAATTATTATAACCAGCTTGTAAGAGAAAAAGTGGAAATGGTAATGCCCAGACTTGGTGCTTGGCTTGGTAGATAGCAAAAAAGTCGTAATAGTTGGGATTCCTGGAGTTGGTAAAACATCTCTTGTTACAAAACTTGTAGAACTAATCACCCAACAAAGCAGGACCGTTAGTGTACACAGTTTTGGAACAGTAATGCTTGAGGAGGCAATGAAAAATGGAATTAAAGATAGGGATGAATTAAGAACATTACCAATAGAAAAACAACAAGAACTTCAAAAAATGGCTGCAGAAGATATTTCAAACATGGAAGATGATGTAATTTTAATTGATACGCATGCCTTCATATCTACAAAATCTGGTTTCTATCCAGGTCTTCCGAACCACGTGATACAAATCATACAGCCTACTAATTTCATAGCAATTACTGCTAGTCCTGATGAGATACATAACAGAAGAATGAAGGATACAACTAGAAACAGAGATCCAGTTTCTATTGAAGATATTAAAAAAGAACTTGCTGTTCAAGATGCAATGCTTTCTAGCTGCTCTGTTCTTTCAGGCTCTCCGATGAAGGTAGTATTTAATCATGAAGGAAATGTTGAAGAGGCAGCTAAATCTGTATTAGGTGCTATAGGACTATGATTGAATTCAATTTTATCCTGAATTTCTTGGATCTTGTATTCTTACAAGGAGATCTTTTTGGATTACGAGGAGAGGGTCCACTTGGAAGTGCTGATCCGATAGTAAAAGGAATGTTACCTTCTGCGCTTGGTATTATTGGCTTCTCTATAATGTTAAATCTATTCAATGCCGGAGTTAGAAAAAAACTAGTTGATTCAGTAAAACTCAAAAGAATAATGAAAGAGACAAAGACTTGGCAAAAGGCAAGAATGGCAGCCTTCAAGTCAAAAGACCAAGCAAAGATTGATGAGTTAAGCAAAAAATCCAAGTACATGAACAAAATGAGCATGGAGATGATGCAGATGAATATGCGTCCAATGATGATCACAATCATTCCACTGTTGTTGATTTTCTATTTTCTAATGCCTACACTGTTTTCATACACTGTAGCCATATCTCCAATTCCTCTCAATGTACTACCTGGTGATTTCTTCCAACTTACTTGCACAGTTGAAAAAATGGCTATAGATGCAGCTGCAGGTGTTGGACCATACTGCAATACTGAAAATGAGATCTTTTTGTGGGCATGGTATTTCCTTACTGCTATTGCGTTTAGTGGCACGATCATGAAACTAACCAAGACTTCTATGAATGAATAGGGTTGTTAAAATCAATAATTATTTCCGGACCACCAGCAATAGGAAAAACTACTATTGCTAAAGGTCTTGCAAAAGAATTCGGTCTTGTACATCTGAGCGGAGGAGACATCCTCAAAGAATTAGCTGAAGAGGAAGGATTTGATACAAAAAGGGATGATTGGTGGGATACACAAGAAGGAATAAATTTTCTTAGCAAGCGTCAAGAAAATTCTGAATTTGACAGAAAAGTAGATGATAAACTCAAAAAACTTTTTTCTAAAGGAGATGTTGTCATAACTAGTTATACACTTCCGTGGCTTGTTGATGGCGGAGTTAAGATTTGGTTAGATGGGTCTAAAGAAAATAGTGCACAAAGAATGACTACTAGAGACAATTTATCAGAAACCACCACTTTAGAAATTGTACAAAAACGATATAATGAAAATAAGATAATTTACAAAACATTATATGGATTTGAGTTTGGCGAAAATCTATCTGTATTTGATAAGATCATTGAAACCGATGGTCTCAACGCAGAACAAGTTCTTGAAATTGCAAAATCAACTGTGAGGGAGTATTTTTGACGCTGAAACAACTTGAGAATCTAATCACCATCGATGAAGATATCACTGATGATCAATATGGTACATACTATGACAAGCGTACAGTTGAACAGTTGTTAAATTATGGTTTGATACTATTGGATAAGCCAGCAGGTCCAACCAGCCACGAAGTTGTAGCATGGACTAAACGTATTTTAGAAATTTCAAAGGCTGGACATAGCGGTACTTTGGATCCACAAGTTACAGGTGTACTTCCATTGGGTCTTGGTGAGGGCACAAAGGCTTTGGGTGTTTTACTACTTGGTCCAAAGGAGTATCATGCATTGGGCAGACTGCATTCATTGCCATCTAAAGAAAAACTTGACAATATTTTAAATGAATTCTGTGGAGACATTTACCAAAAACCACCTCAACGTTCATCTGTCCTAAGACAGACACGAATCCGTAAAATTTTTGAGCTAGAGTTGCTTGAACAGAAAGAAAACTTGATTTTAATCCGTGTACTTTGTGAGGCAGGTACCTATATTAGAAAATTAATCTATGATTTTGGCGAAGTATTGGTACATGGCGGTACTATGATTGAGCTAAGACGAACTCGTGTAAGCCAGTTTCATGAAAACCATCCATTGGTTACTCTTCATCAAATTGCAGACGCATTTGCAGATTGGAAAGAGAATAAGGATGGTTCTAAACTGTCTGCCATGATACATCCAATAGAGGAGACTCTAAGTGAGATCAAGTCTGTGGTTATACGTGATTCTGCTGTTGATGCATTATGTCATGGAGCTCAGCTTGCCATACCTGGAATATTACAAATTTCTCCAAATTTAAAAAAGGATGATCTCGTTGGCATTTATACACAAAAAGGAGAGATTGTTGCACTTGCACAATCTTTGTTGTCTGAATATGATATCAAAGAAAATACAAAAGGATATGCCTTTGAAACAAAACGAATAATCATGGCACCAGAGACCTACCCCAAAAGTTGGAAATCACGGTCAACAATTAAAGAAAACATCACGAATGTATAGACGAGATGAAAAACGTACCAAGGGGTCTTTTAATTGCAATTTTAATTGGTATGATGGCTGGTTTGATAGTTGGGGTTTTTGAGAATTTCCAATACAATCATGAGCAACTAGTATTTCAGGAAGGTTCTTCAATTTCCATTGTAACAGAAAAGATTGATTTTGAATTGGGAGAGCACATTTACATTAAAATTGTAAATTCTGGCACCAAACCACTGACATTTCCTGATGCCTCATATGGTTTGAAAATCACAGGACTTGACGGTGTATTATATTATACTCCAATGGCAGCTCAAGTAATTTCTACACTTGAACCAAAGGAAGAAAAAACATTTGTCTGGAATCAGAAAAGAATGGATGGCTCTGATTCACTGGAGGGCATATACAAGATCGTCGTTGAGGGATTTGACCATGAAAACAATAAAGTGAAAAAATCTATAGTCATAAACCTTCTAAAGTAAGATATTCAGGAATCTATGTGGCGAATAATTAATGCCGGGGTCGCCTAGCCTGGTAGGGCGCGCGCCTGGAATTCTATCAAACCATAAAGCGCGTTCTCGCAAGGGATCGAGAGTTCAAATCTCTCTCCCGGCGCCTTTGTTTTCATGTTAATTCCTATTTGCCACGTTTAGTCTTTTTGGGCTTTTTTTTCGGAAAAATTTTGCAGCTTGGTATCTCAAACACGCCAAGCGGGTTAATTTTGAACTGCAAGTGTTGTGCATTTTTACCCTCGCTTTTTTCTGCACCGTGTCTTTGCAGCTTAATTTTTCCTATCTGCAAAACTGTTCCGCCCTTGGTTTCTGCGACATCTCCTTTAGCAAAATGGTCAACCGCTTTGGACATACGGACTATGCCAATTCTTGTAACTTTTGTAACTTTTGTTTTGCCTTTTTCAGTATATTCTGTAACCATCAGATGCCTTGGACGATATTTTTTACCATTTCCACATAATACAGAATCCACAATTTTCTTTTTATTTTTTTTCAACCAAGCGAAAACCTTCTTTCTTTCTTTTTCTTCTAATTCTGACAGCAGAATCCTTTTGCGGCGAACAAGATCTTTAATTTTTTTTTCAGGAAATCCTTTTTTCCTTCTTTCACTTTGAAGTTTTTTTAATTCCTTTTTTGACATATAATCTGCAGGTTGGAATCCGTTTTGTCCCGCAAATTTTTCTAATGCGTTGGAAATAAAAATTGGTGCATTCCATCCTCTACATATATTATCGGCCCATCCACGCTGTACATGATGAAAATTAGTGTCGTTACGAGATTTTTTTACTTGAATTCCATGCGGCTTTTGATTATCAACCATTAGAATTATGTCAGACTTGATATTCCCAAGTTTAATTTTTAACGATCTATCCGCTTTTAGTTTTTTAATTGTTTTAACATCATAACCCAGTGCTCCAAGCCATTTCTTTGCCTCTGTACTACGAAAATGATTTAATGCATTTGTGATATGGTCTTCATTTTTGATTCCTGCCTTAGCTTCCGGTCCCGCCAATAGTTAGTTTTTACCGTTCTTGTATATTGATTGTTTGATTTCTCTGTAAATGAGTTTCAAAACAGGAATAACAACGCTGTTGCCCAAAAGGGTGTAAGCGGTGCCATCGATTACGTCCATCTTGAAGTTGTCTGGAAAGCCCATCAATCTCTTGCATTCGAGCGGGGTCAGTTTTCTGACTTTGCCTTTAACCAAATAGGCTTGAGTTTTGCTTGCCACTCCTCCGGTGCTAGCGGTCAACGTGGCGGAGTGTCCGTTGACGCTGTAAATTCTTTCGCCCTGGCCACCCTTGCCGATGGTTCCGACTCTTATCGTCTTTATTGCCCTAGATTGTACGTTTTCACGATCGTGGATATCTATGGGGTGCAACATTCCTTTCTTGACTACATCCTCAGCCTTTTTCTTGGCATTTACGCGTCTGCCTTTTTTATCCTTCCATAAAAATTTGCGGAGCGTTTTGCCCGTTTTTTTGTTCACTACTTTCCAACCGCCCTCGATCTTTACGGCTTTAGGCAATGTTTCATCTATGATTTGATTTTTCGCCTTTGAGTTTGGTTCAAGGAAATCTTTCAGTTTCACCTCTTTCATTGTGGGTTCCGGAAACTTGAAGCTTGAAACGCCCAGGTCTTTTCTGAAGGCCACCATGTAGATTCTTTTTCTGTGTTGAGGCACCCCATAATCGCTGGAATTTAACACTTCATAAAAAAAGTTGTATCCCATATTTGACAAGTTTCTCTTGATAGTTTCCAACGTGTTGCCGTCGTTATGCCTTTCGAGATGCCCTACGTTCTCCAAGAAAATGACTTTTGGTTTGTGGTGTTTGGCAATCCTTTCGATGTTCAAAAATAAATTTCCGTTGTTAAGGTCATCAAACCCTTTTTGATTTCCCGAAACGCTGAAAGGCTGGCAAGGAAAACCGGCACACAAAACATCGTGAGGCGGGATTTCTTTAGCTTTGATTTTTGTTATGTCGCCTTTCGGTGTTTCCTTAAAATTATCCCTGTAAACGATTTGAGAATTTTTGTTAAAATCCGAGCTGAAAACGCATTCTTCGCCAAACATTTCAAGAGCAAGCCTAAACCCGCCAATGCCTGCAAACAGATCAATAAATTTAAGGCGATTACTGTCTTTTGATTTTTTTTGAGGCATTACACTTTGTAATTATTTGTCTAATGCCCTTAAAACTTTAAGGTTATATCAAAAACCAATTGATTTTTTGAACAACAAATGTTTTTTTATCTTGATTCTGAATGGTATTCATTGAACAGTTACATTTTCACTATTAACGACACACAAAAAGAATTCGAAGATAGACTGGCAAAGAAACGGTGGCCAGTTTATGAAAAAACAATGTATGCGGATAAGTTGAAGAAAGATGATAAGATATTGTTTTACCTTGCTGGCACCGGAATGCACAAGTTCGCTGGTTCTGCCGTGGTGTATTCGCTTTCTGAAGACAAAAAAGGCAGATTCGTAAAAATCGATTCGATTCAAGTGTGGAAAAAGACAATCGAGATCAAAAAAATCATGGGAAATTTGGGAATTATTAAGAACCCCAAGTATTATGGGGCTTATTTGGCTGGAGGCATCAAAAGGTTGAGCGAGTCAGATTACAATTTGATTTCCAAAACTGGCGGCAAAACATGACCGACAGAGCTTCAAAAAAAAAGTGAGATTTTCCATAATTTATCAATGACGGTAAATAACTCAAATAATGCAGAAATATGACATTGCCATTATTGGTGGAGGAGTATTAGGAACTACAATTTCATATTGGCTTTCTACATTATATGACCTGAAGGTCTGTGTAGTTGAAAAAGAACCTGACGTTGCTATGCATTCTAGCACTCGTAATAGCGGTGTAATTCATTATCCATTTTACCTGAATCCTAAACAAAAAAAGAATTTTGCTAGAGCAGCATTTCTTTCTCACGATATGTGGAAAGTGTTGGCTCGTGAAAAAAACATTCCATGGGTTCAGGGCGGAACAATTGAAATTGCATTAGATGAAGAGCAGCACAAGACTCTTGAAAGATATATGGTTTTGGGAAAGGAAAACGGATTAACTGAAGAAGACATTTCAATTCTTGATTCTAACGAACTTAAACAAAAAGAACCTAACTTGAATTGTTATTCAGGTCTTTATTGTACTAAAGAAGGCTCAACAAACTATGGCTTACTTACAAAAGCGATATCAGAGTTATCGAAAAAAAATGGGACAGATATTTTACTTAAGCATGATGTAAAAAATGTAGAAGAAACATCCGACCAAGTCAACCTAACCTTTTCAGACAACTCAACACTAACAACTAGTTTTGTAATCAATTGCTCTGGTGGAAACTCCCTTGACATAGCCAAAAAATTTGGATTGCTAGATGATTATTCTGATCTTCATTTTCGTGGTGAATATTGGGTTGCAGACTCGGACATTAAGAATTTAGTCAAAACAAACATCTACACTGTCCCACGCTATCTGGAATTTCCATTTTTAGATCCACATTGGATTAAAAAAGCAAACGGAGAAACGGAAATTGGTCCAAATGCGGTGCCGGTCGATTCGCCAGAAGCATATGACAGCTTCATCACCGATATTCCTACGGCACTTTCAAAAATTTCAGATATTGTTACTGGCAGTGCAAAAAAACTTGTTCTAAACCCCGATTTTATTTCATTAGTATCTAAGGAATTTCTTAGTTCAATTTCTAAATCAGCTATGGTTGAAAGAGTGAAAAAATTTATTCCCGCTATCAAACCAGAAAATTTTCCAAAACGTGGAACATCAGGAATTAGAACTCCAGTAATTTCACCTGAGGGAAATTTTGTATCTGAAATGATAGAAATTGAAGGCAAAAATTCTTTTCATGTAGTAAATTATAACACTCCTGGTGCAACTGGAGCTCCAGCTTACTCCGCTTTTGTTGTGAAAAAATTGCAGGAAAAAGGAATTTTGACACAACCAAAAAATCAAAAAGATTCAATTTGGAATTTCAATGAAATTATTGGATAAGCTTAATATCCATTTCAATCACAATTTTTTTGTTGTTACCTAACAAGTGCTCAATTAGGAAGGGAGACAAAGATTGTGTTAATCCACCAGAATATCTAATTACTATAGTATCTGACAATGATGAATTTATGATAGGGATTACATGTGAAAAACACAAAGAATCTGTTTCATTAAAAATTAGTTCACTTCAAAATGATGGAAATATACCAAAAGGTACAGTCAAATTTGAAAATCTCAAATCTGTACAAACAGATTGCATTCGTGGAGATCCTGACGATTTAATTCAGCTATAATTACTTAAACCATTTATAATATCTGAACAATTAAAAAATAATGAATTCTGATAATGCCAATGAAGACTTTACTATTTGTGAAGATTGTAAAAATCCTATAGAAAATTGTAGCTGTGTTTGCCCATTCTGTGGGGAACGCGATAAATGTGAATGTGGATTAAAACTTTCTAATGATGATGGCGCGGCTACTGGCGGTTAAGGATTGATCAGTTATGGTTTTTGATTATAGTTGGTTAATAGGTGGACCACAGGGAAGTGGTGTTGACACAGCAGCAAACATATTTTCACGGGTTGGTACAAAACTGGGTTACCATGTTTTTGGAAAAAGGGAATATCATTCTAACATCAAAGGTTTACACAGTTATTTCGTAGTGAGACTTTCAGACAACAAAATTCGTTCAAATGTAAACGGCGCAAACATCATGGTTGCTTTTGATGCCGAAACCATGATCAGACATGGTTTGAGTATTTCAAAAAATGGAGCAATAATTTATGATTCATCTATAGTTAATACAAGCATTGATGAAATTCCAACCATTGAAGCAGATCATAGAGTCAGATTAGCTGAATTTTTTAAATCAAAAAATATGGAACCAAAAGTTTCAAGCATAATTGAGTTAGCCAAGGAAAGCGGTGTCAATGTTTACCCAATTTCATTTAGGGATGCATTATCAAACATTGCAGATGAATTGAAAAGACCTGAACTTTCACGTATGACACGTATGTTCAATGTATTGGGTGTTTCATTTTCACTTGGAGTTTTGAAAGCACCCATGGCACCATTACTAGAATCCATAGAAGAAATCTTTTCAACAAAACCTACCATTGCTGATTTGAATAAAAAGGCGGCAAATTTTGCTTATAATCATGCATCTGCAAAATTTTCTGGTTTCAATGCATCACTTAATGAAACAGACAAGGAACCAAACATAATGCTCGTTCAAGGGCACCAGGGTTCAGCCCTAGGAAAAATGGTATGCGGATGTAGGTTTCAATCGTATTATCCTATTACTCCTGCATCAGACGAAAGTGAATTTTTGGAAACACATGAAATTTTACAAGTAAAAGAAGATAGACCGGGTTCCACTACTATAGTACAAACTGAGGACGAAATTTCTGCGATTGGTATGGCAGTAGGAGCATCATTAACAGGTACACGTTCTGCAACATCAACTTCAGGACCAGGATTTTCATTGATGGCAGAGACACTTGGCTGGGCTGGAATAAATGAGGTGCCAGTAGTCATTTCATTATTTCAAAGAAGTGGACCATCTACAGGATTGCCAACAAGACATGGTCAAGATGATTTACTTTTTGCAATCAATGCTGGTCATGGGGAATTTCCAAGGATAGTTTATGCATCAGGAGATGTTGAAGATAGTTTTTATGATACTGGAAAATGTTTCAACTTTGCTGATATTTTTCAACTTCCCGTGATTCACATACTTGACAAATTTATTGCTAGTTCAGTTGTTACATGCAATAGATTTGAACCAGATTTGGTCTCAATTGATCGTGGAAAATTACTTGAAAAAATAGATGGTGACTACAAACGTTTTGCTCATTCACCCGATGGTATTTCTCCAAGATCAAAACTTGGTCTTGAAAATGGTGTTTTTTGGAATACAGGCGATGAAAGTGATGAGTACGGTCACATCTCAGAGGATCCAGTAAATAGAATTCAGATGATGGATAAAAGACAGAAAAAAGTTGAACAGATTCTTACTTTAGTTCCTAAAAATGATCAGGTAGTTGCATATGGTAAATCTGATATTTGTGTTGTAAGTTGGGGTTCTTCAAAGGGACCAATCTTAGACGCAATTGAAATGCATAGAAACGAAGGTAATGAAATTGGTTTCATAGATATCAAACTACTAGAACCATTTCCTACAGAGTATGTCAAATCACTACTAAAAGATTCTTCAGTAATAGTTGACATTGAAGCAAATATGACTGCTCAGCTTGGCTCATTGATCAGAAAAAATTTGTTAAAGGATCCAGACTACTATGTTTTGAAATATACAGGAAGGCCAATGACCTGTATAGAAATTTTTGATTCTCTGAAAAAAATATTAGAAAAGAAAGCTGAAAAAAGACAGGTGTTATTGTATGGCGACTAAATTAGGAGATTATAAAACTGGAGTGCATAATGATTGGTGCCCAGGATGTGGAGACTTTGGAATAGTTAATGCAATACAAATGTCATTGACAGAAATGCAAATTCCTAAGCATAAAGCAGCTATTTTCTCTGGAATTGGCTGCTCTGGAAAGACATCACATTTCATCAATACCTATGGAGTTCATACTCTACATGGTAGGGTTTTGACATTTGCTCAGGGTGCAAAAATCGCAAATCCTGAAATGACAATAATTGCTGCTGGTGGAGATGGTGACGGTCTTGGAATTGGAGCTGGACATTTTGTTGCAGCGGGGAGACGAAATGTCAATATGACATATATCATATTTGATAATGCTGTATACGGATTAACAAAAGGCCAAGCCTCACCAACCTTGAAGTTGGGAGAACAAACTAAATCTCTATCAAACCCTAATCCAAATTACAATGTAAACCCCATAGCTCTAGCAATTTCTAGTGGTTTTACATTTGTTGCTAGAAGTTATTCTTATGATGTTAGACAGTTAAAGGATCTTATTACGGCTGCAGTAAACCATAATGGTTTAGCATTTATTGATGTTTTACAACCATGTCCTACCTATAATGATCTTTACACTAGAGACTGGTTTGGTGGTCTTGATCAAATTAATGAAGAAACAAAAAAACCAACACCTAGAATTTACAATCTTGCAGATGTAGGCTATGATCCGGCAGTACATTATAGCACTACTACCGAACTTAATGAAAAACTAGCACAAGCACTAGAAAAATCACTTGAGTGGGGTGATAAGATACCTACTGGAATATTTTATAAGAACGAATTAGTTACGCCATACACAAAAAGAATAACAGACAAAGTACCTAATTACCTTGAAAACCCTGCAGCAAAACAGAAGATTTCAAAGAATGGAAAAACTACTACTGACATTTCAGATATTCTTGATTCTTTGAGCGTATAATATATTATAATTATATAAATTCCATATGAGTTATTAGCAAGAAATTATAACTATTACGTTACTTTGAATATAACTGACGTCAACATAATTTTTCGTAAATCAATCATTAAAGGTTTTTTTGAAGACAAACTTCTAAATCTAGATTTTAAAAAATCTGCCATAAAACATCCTACAATTAGTGGGGATGGATTGATGCAATCTCGTCTACTTCATATTTTTTTTGATATTGAGACGGGTGCGGATTATCCTGATGGAGATGAATGGTTTATCGCCGATTTTTTATTTCCTTATGATATGAAAATATCTGATGAAATTATAGGACCAGACTATTTTACAACTATACCTACTACAGATAACAAAAAGTTTTGGCATCATCGTGAGATGATTAGATACAAGTATGGTAAGACAAAAAAGCTTAGTGAAGCATTAGAATTTTTAGAGGTAAAATACAAAGAACTTCATTCAATGGTTGAACCATTGGAGAAAGACATCAAGTGACTACATTCCATCCTTTTTCGGTAAAGATGAATTTTTTTCGTTCTGCGGAACCACCAAAACCAGTCCAAACTTGATTCAATTTCCATTTACCGGATTCTATATCATATTTGTATAGGACTTCAGATGGATCACTTGGAATATTACTATCATTGAGATGGTACGGAAGTAATTCCACTACGAAATCAATTTTTTCTATTGCACTGTTAAAATCATGATTCTCATTCAAATCGGTTACAAATCTAACATTCGGTTCTCCTGTAAAGATTATTTCAACTACGATAGCATTTCCCTTACCACGTCGTCTCTTCATCTCTTTGATAATTGACTTTACTCTCTCCCATGCCTTAAATTCAAACCATTTGAAAAACTCCTCACTAAACGATAGCGGTATATCAATAGTTAATGCGCTAACAAAATTTTCTTTATTTTGCTCCGTTTCTTCCTGCTGAATTCTAAATTTTCCACTGAACAAACCATAGATCACTTCAATTTCCCATGGTGAAATCCCATAGTATGCTAAACGAACAGTTTGTGGTTTTTCCTCCATTAATTTCTAAAGTAGAAATTTGTAATTAAAGGTTAAAGGTAATTGGAAAATTTCTAATTTAGAAAATTGTGTCCAGATATTTCCAAAGATACATAGAAGCTACCGTGCCTATAACAAATAACATTGGTTTCCATGCAAATACCGGCAGATTTGGGGTTACCAATTTTATCCTATAATTATCAAATACAGTATGTACATATTTCTTAATTCTATTATTCCAAACTTTATATTCAATTTCATATTTTTTTAGCATGTTTTCTATTTCGTATATCACTGGGGTTCTTTGTCCAAACAGATGTTGTAAATAATCTCTAGAAATTTCTACCTCAGCATGTATAGCCACAAGCTCTTTTTTCAATTCCACAAGTCTTACATGCATTTCCCATGGTTTTTTGAGTTTTAGGGAAAGACCATTACCAATTTGAAACGGTTGCTTATGTTCAAATTTGACCTTTGAAAAACCCTCTTGTAAAAACATTTGAAATAATTCACTAACATTTTTTTTTACCACAACGTGAAGCTGTTCTACATTAGAACTTTTTTCTATGTTCACCACTCCTTTAAGACCATCAAAAAAAGAAATTGTCTTCGGGTATTTTGTAAGGTATTCTGCCATAGCTTTGTTCTCAAAACTACCTATATTTAAAAGCAAATATAATTCTAAGCTGATTTTTTGAATAACATACTATTTTTTCAAACCTCTGACATAAACACACTCATCATATGGGATCGCCGTTTCTTCAGAACTGATTTTTCTATCAGTCAATTTTGCACCAGATTCTCTAATAATAGCCATTGGCAGTAATTCATCTCCCTCTCCCATTTTGTGATTTGCAATTGATGCTAAATTATCTGCAGTAGCTTGAAATGTCACTTTCAATACGTTTCCATCAAGATCTTTGGTTGCACGTCGGTCGGAAACTGGTTCAATTCCAGAACAAGCTATTGCCACGCCACTAGTACCTATTCTTGCTGGCATAAGTCTGCTGTCAACTATTATGATACCAACATGTATGTGATAATCTAAAAAGAATTTCCTTTTAATTTGCTCTGCAACTTGATAAGGATCATTAGGATATAAAATCAGTTTACCCTGAGAATTGGATTTGTCAATACCAGCATTGGGCGCCATAATATTATTTGATGATGTGATAACAAATCCAGAAACACCACCAAATACAGCATCCGACTCGCGAACTATTGCCTCGCTTAATTTTCTGTTAATTGAAAATTTTTCCGATAATTCATTTGCCTTTTCAGAGAGTTTAATAGAATTATGATCCAGTATTCTTCCTTGTGAAATGGAAATGTATTTGCTTGAAATGACTAGAATGTCACCTTCATTTAGGGAAATATCGTTTTCTTTTACAAGTTTTCTAATTTCATTATAAAGGTCAAATTTACCCTCTTTTTTTGTTGCCTGAACTGGAAACACTTCTAGAACCATAATCAATTTTCAACTCACTTCCTTTTTATTATTCTGAAAAGGTTTTAATCTAAAGAAGAAGCGATTTTGAATATGAATATAACGGAAAAAATTCTAGCTAGAGCATCTGGTAAAGACAAGCTTGAACCAGATGAGGTAATATTTGCCAACGTAGACAAAATCATGTTACATGATGTGTCAGGACCGGGTGTAATCAAGACATTTGAAAAATTAGAAAAGGATGGTGTAATTAAAGTAGACAAGCTTTTTGATCCTTCAATGATTTGGGTTACTGAGGATCACTTCGTTCCTTCTGTAGATAAGATATCTGCAGAAAATATTGTCAAACTATCTAATTTCACAAATAAATTCGGAATAAAAAAACACTTCAAATATGGTATGGGTCAATATGGAATTTGCCATACTATGTCACATGAAGAAGGTCTTGTGTCTCCGGGCGAACTATATGTTGGTGGAGATTCTCATACCAATACAACTGGGGCATTAGGCGCATTTGCTTGTGGATTGGGTCATACAGATGTTGCATATGCAATGTTATATGGAAAGTTATGGTTTAAAGTTCCTGAAACTTTGTATTTCAAAATACATGGAAAATTACCTGAAAATGTCATGGCAAAAGATCTCATTTTAAGAATTATTGGTGATATTACAACAGAGGGTGCTGCAGGAAAAGCCATGCAATTTGGTGGAGATGGGATTTCTGACATGTCAGTAGAGTCACGTTTGACATTAACTAATATGACTACAGAAGCTGGTGCAAAAAATGGAATAATAGAACCTGATCAAAAAGTATTTGATTATATTTCTGAACGTGGTGTTACAAAATATGATGCGGTTTATGATGATGAAGATGCACAATATGAAAAAACATTTGAATATGAAGCATCAGAACTTGAACCAGTAGTGGCTAAACCATTTTCACCACAAAACGTTTCGGTTGTTCGAGAAACTGGCAGTATAGACATTGACAAATCATACATTGGTTCTTGTACGGGAGCAAAATATGAGGATTTATTGGCTGCCGCAAAAATTCTCAAGGGACGAAAAGTTAAGGTGAGAACTGAAGTTCTTCCAGCTACAATTTCAATTTACAAAAAGGCTACTGAAAATGGTTTGACGCAGATCTTTATTGATGCTGGAGCAGTTGTAGGTCCTCCAACATGTGGTGCTTGTTGTGGTGCGCAGATGGGTGTACTAGCAAAAGATGAAGTTTGTGTGAGTACAACTAATCGTAATTTTCCTGGTCGCATGGGGCATTTGGAATCAAAGGCCTATCTTGCATCACCATTAGTTGCAGCAGCTTCTGCAGTTACTGGCAAATTAACTGATCCAAGGGATTTGTAATGAAAGGAAAAGTCATCAAATATGAACAGGATAATATTGATACAGACGTGATTTTACCTGGGCCATATCTGAAATTACATGAGCATTCTGAGCTAGCGGAACATGCAATGGAAGGAATGGATCCTGATTTTCACTCCAAAGCAAAAAATGCTAACATCATTGTTACTGGAAAGAATTTTGGCTGTGGTTCTTCAAGGGAACATGCACCAATTGCCCTTAGCGCTAGTGGCATAAAGGCGGTATTAGCCCTATCCTTTGCAAGGATATTTTATAGGAATTCAGTTGATGGTGCTTATTTACTTCCAATTGAAATTGATGAAAAAACATATTCTAGTATTTCAGAAAATGACGAGTTGGAAATTGATACTAGTAAAAATGAAATCAAGAATATTACAAAAAATGAACTTTATTCCATGAAGCCATTCCCAGAGCTTATTGGCAAAATCATATCAGCTGGCGGTATTTTCAAATACAAACCATGAGTCTAACCAACAGGATTGAACAAGATGTCTGACTCGATTGATTCCGAACTTTTGCAAAAATGGGTTAATGCAATAAAAAGCGGTGACCCAAAGCAAGTTACAGATCTTTATCACGAAAATGCAATCCTATTGGGAACATTTTCCAATAAGGAAAGGATTGGACATACATTAATTCTTGAATATTTTGAGAATCTCCTAAAATCTCCAGTTGAAGTGGAGATTGTATCTGAGCATTTCTCTACTTCTGAAACATTGTCAGTAAATTCTGGTCTTTACAACTTTGTAACAGAAGGCAAGACAATCAACGCAAGGTTCTCGTTTGTTTACGCCTTATTCAATGTAAAAAGTGAAAAGTACCCACAAGTTGAATGGAAAATTATCTCGCACCATTCTTCAGTAATGCCTGAAACTTGAAAACTTTCTAACGATATGATTTTTGTTTTCTTCTTCTAGCGCCAGGTCCACCAAATTTCTTTGGCTCCTTTCTTCTTGCGTCACCACTAATAAGATATTTATCAAATTCGTCAATCTTCTTTCTAATGTCACTTCTTTGAGATTTTGTAAATGGATGATCTTTAGGATCCCTTTTATTTTTAGTCCATCCTATTAGCGCTCGTGTTATGGCAGTGGCTGCAGCATATGATTGACCCATAAAACCGCCTCCACTAACCCTAACTGAAATTTCAATTTTATTTCTACTATCTTCAGATATTCCAATTTCAAGTGGAACCAAGATCACTTCACGTGCCATCTCCGGTTCTACCATATCTATTGGTACATTGTTTACTCTAACACTACCTTCCCTTCCTTTTTCAGCTTTTTTGATGAAGACATGAGCATTGGCAGTTTTTCTTGTCGCGAAATAAATCTCAGTTTTCACAACCATTAATGCCACCCAACATATTTACCAAGTTCACCCACGCTCGTATACAACGCACTTGATTTTCTAATCTTTGTTTTTTCAAGCTGTATGCTTCCTAATGGTTTTACATCTTTTGGGACTCCAATATACACTCTAAGCCTACTAAGGGCTGCCTTACCTGACGGTTTATCCCTTGGTAACATTCCTCTTATCATCCTACTGATTATCGTATCAGGTTTACGTGGATGAAATGGACCGTGTTTTGGATGTAAAATACTTGATATTTTTAGGAATTGTTTGTATTCACCAACGATATTTTTCTTTCTACCACTAATCATAATTTTTTCTGAGTTTACCACTGTGACCCTATTTCCTTCAAGTAGTAATTTTGCAACATTAGATGAAAGCCTTCCAGCAATATGATCTGTTGCATCTATCACTATTGGTCTGCTGGTTTTGTCAACAAGTTTCTCTTTTGGTTTAGCTTCAGGTTTTGGTTTAGCTTCAGGTTTTGGTTTAGCTTCAGGTTTTGGTTTAGCTTCAGGTTTTGGTTTAGCTTCAGGTTTTGGTTTAGCTGCAGGTTTTGGTTTAGCTGCAGGTTTTGGTTTAGCCAAAAATTATTACACCTTTTCCAGTTGGATATTTTTTAATCATGTCAGAGTATGTGATAATCTTTCCTCCATTTTGAATTATTTTATTTGCTGCACTTGTAGATATTGAAAAGGAACATAGTGTAATTTTGTGAGATATGTTACCCGTTCCAAGCACTTTGCTAGGTACAAAAAGAATGTCGTTCTCTTTCGTGGCCGTGTTTATTCTTGCCAAGTTTACAACTCGCCTTGACGATGGTTTTAAAGCAAGATCTGCCAGCCTAGACCATATAGGCGCTTCATTTTTCTTTGAGGCTTGTTTAAGATCCTTGATCATGTGAAAAGCTATTTGGTTAACCAATAGATTAATGCGTTTTCTAACCCAAATATAACAGTATGACTACTATTCTTTCAAGTTAACAAGAATTTCTTTGAACTGTTCTAGTCTTTTAGAAAGTTCTTCAATTCCAGCTAGAATTATCTGCTTTGGTTCAAGAGAACCAGTAGTTTCAACAGTTAGAATATACTCATCTTCTTTGTCAGTATCTGTAAGTGTTGATATATTTGCTGAATTCCATTTGGCATGTTCCGTTCCTCTACCAAGTCGTGCATATGCTTCAAGTTTAATGTGTTGTCCAGGAGCTAAATATGCAATAGGGATTTGATTAGAAATTGGTTTTACAACTTGATCCTTTGATTCAAGTTCTGCAGATGTAACCATCGTTGTATTTTCTGCAGCCTCTGAATCAAGAACTAGCATTACTCTGGAATTCGATTCATCTAATCCATCAAGTTCTGTTTTGAGAGGAATCATACCCAATGTATGGGTTAGACCCTCATCTGGTAAAACAGATGTATTTGCTATTATATCTACAGTATCTATGGCAAAAATTGGAACGCCATTAAGACAAATTCTTCTTAGTGCATTAGCATGATGTAGTGGAATACCTTTAAGCTTGATGGAAATTTTGTTATCTTCCTTAGTGAGAATCTGAATAGAGGGCAAACTTATTAAAAAAATCCTAAAATCCAAATAAAAATCTAGCTGGGGTATCTATAGATTAATATCAATTCTGGTAGTAGCAGTACCATGTCGGACAAATTAACAGTCGTAAAATACACATTTGAAGGCGAAAAATTTGAGATATTGGTTAAACCTGATCCAGCACTTGACTATAAACTTGGAAAAATAAAAGATATTAGTTCTGTTCTAGTTTCTGATGAAATATATCAGAATTCAGGTGAGGGTACAAGAGCATCGTCTGAAAAATTACAAAAGGCATTCAAAACAGAGGATTCCATGATTATCGCAGAAAAAATATTACGGAAGGGAGATCTTAATTTAACAACCGAGCAGCGCCGCAAGATGATTGCAGAAAAACGAAAACAGTTAATCACATTTATTGCAAAAACGTTTGTTGATCCGCGTTCTCATTTACCTCATCCACCTCTAAGAATTGAACAGGCTATGATTGATGCTCGTACAAGCATTGATCCTTTCAAAAGTGTTGAGGAACAGATCAAAGACATTGTGGAGGGTCTACGTTCTATTATTCCATTAAAATCAGAAAATCTTTTGTTAGGAATTTCTATTCCTGCTCAATATGTAGCAAAGTCTTATTCTGTTCTAAAATCAATAGGCATCTTGAAAAAAGAAGATTGGCAGACAAATGGATCTTTGAAAGCAATACTAGAAATACCAGCCGCGGCAAGACCAAACATGATAGATAGATTAGGCGCAGTAACAAAAGGCACTGCCTTTGTTGAGGTTTTAAAATGAGTGAAAGCCAATTTGTTCTTCCAGGTGATGTTATTGTTACAGGTGATTATAGACCGGAACAAAATGTTATACTTGATGGCGACAGACTAATGTCTACAGCAGTTGGATTTTCCGAAATAGAAGACAACTCGGTTACTGTAACTCCTTTGACTGGATTATACACTCCAAAAACTGATGATTTAGTTATTGGTAAAATTGTATCACACAATGCATTATCATGGGAAGTTGACATAAATTCTTACTATCCGGGTATTCTCACAGCATTTGACATCTTTGGAAAAGATTATTCGGCATCTAGGGATGATCTTTCTTTAAAATTAAACACATGCGATATTATTTTGGCTAGAATTGCAAACGTAGGTTCTAGAGATCCTTTACTCACTATTATTGGTGAGAATCTGGGAAAGATTGATTCTGGAGAATTGGTCAAAATTTCACCCGCTAAAATTCCTCGTCTTCTTGGAAAACACAGATCTATGATACAAAGCATCGAAGCATCTACTAATGCAACCATTACGGTTGGTCAAAATGGTTTTATTATTTTAAAATGTGATGATTCTGCAGGTTTACAAAAAGCTATCACATCTATCAAAATGATTGGTATGACACATGATGATGCTAATATTGAAGAAAAAGTTCAAAATATTTTAGATGAAAACAATTGAAAAAATTCGAATCTAAAAAGCGACATGTTCTCCCAGGTGATTTCATTACCACTGCACCACTTAGGTTACAGGATAATGTTGTATTAGAAGGAAAACGAGTTATTGCAACGTCTATAGGATTATCTGATGTTTCTGCTGACAGTGTCAGAGTAATTCCACTAACCGGTGTATACCTGCCAAAAATAGATGACTTGGTAATAGGTACGATTCAATATATTTTTGGTAATTCTTGGTTTGCAGATATTAATTCATGTTATCAAGGAATGCTTTTGGGTCAGGATGTATTTGGAAGAGGTTCATATCCTACCGCAAGTGAAATGAAAGAGAGACTTGATAAAGGTGACATTATCTTTGCAAAAATTGCAAATTCTGATAGACAGCGTGAACCTTTGATTTCAATTGCAGACCAAAGTTTGGGAAAGATTGATTCTGGAGAATTGGTCAAAATCTCGCCCACTAAAATCCCTCGTCTTATTGGAAAACACGGATCTATGATACAAACCATCGAAGCATCTACTAATGCAACCATTACGGTTGGCCAAAATGGCTTAATTGTTGTATCCTGTGACGAAACAAATGGATTATTAAAGGCACTTGCGGCAATTCGGATGGTTGATGAACAAGCACATCTTGTTAATTTGACTGATAAAGTGAAAAAAATGTTAGAATCTAATGGTGTATAATTAATGGGCGGACGAGAAACTGATGTAGTATTACTTGACGAAAATGGAATTCGTTCTGATGGACGTAAGGTAAATGAAACAAGAAAGGTTACCATAAAAGCTGGAGTATTAAAAAACGCTAGTGGTTCCGCGTATATTGAATTTGGTGGAAATAAAATACTTGCTGGTGTTTTTGGTCCTAGAGATGTTCATCCAAAACATATGTCAAATCCCGACACGGGAATTTTAAGAGTTAGATATCATATGGAGCCTTTTTCTGTAGGTGAAAGAAAAAAACCGGCTCCGTCACGACGAGAAATAGAGATCAGTAAAGTTATCAAAGAAGCGTTAGAGCCGGCTGTAATGCTTGAAAAGTTTCCTAGAACTGCAGTTGACGTGTATCTTGAAATACTGCAAGCAGATGGCGGAACAAGATGTGCTGCGTTAGATGCAGCATCAGTTGCATTAGCAGATGCAGGAATTCCAATGAGGGATTTAGTATGTGCGTGTGCTTCAGGAAAGGCTGCTGATACTTTAATTCTTGATGTTAATAATGAAGAAGACCAAGCTGGACAAGCAGATATGCCAATAGGTTATATGCCAAACTTGGGAAAAATCACACTTTTACAATTAGATGGTGTCCTTACTGCGGATGAATACAAAAAATGTATAGAATTAGGTTTAGAAGGTTGTAAACAGGTATATGAAATACAGAAAAATGCATTGCGTGAAAAATATTTTTCGAGTGGTGATAAGGACTAATGGCAAACCTTTCAATCATAGACAAACTCAAAAGATCTAAAATTCTAGATTTACTACAAGAAGGAAAAAGAATTGATGATCGTGCACTAGACGAACCTAGACCTTTGGTTATTGATACTGGAGTTATACCACATGCTAATGGCTCTGCACGGGTTAGATTGGGTGATACAGAAATTGTATCGGGAATCAAAGTTCAGCCTGACAGACCTTTTCCTGATATGGGTGACAAGGGGATCTTTATGTGTACAGCAGAAATTCTTCCATTAGCTCATCCAAGTGCAGAAACCGGTCCTCCTCAACCAGATGTGATAGAGTTAGCAAGAGTGGTTGATAGGGGAATACGCGAAAGCGGTATGATTGATCTATCACAGTTTGTTTTAGAGAAAGACAAATCTGTCATTGGTTTATTCGCTGATAGTGTAGTAACTGATCATGATGGTAATCTGTTTGATGCATGTTCATATGCTGCGGTTGCTGCAATTATTACATCAAAGATCCCAAAATGGGAAATGAAAGATGATAAACCTGTTTTAATAGAGAATCAAGAATCGGATGCACCAATTACCACTATTCCAATATCTGTAACAATGGGACGAATTGGTGAATTCATAATTGTAGATCCAAATATTGATGAATGGGGATGTCTTGATGCTAGAATAACAATTACTACAAACTCTGATGGAAATATTGTAGCACTTCAAAAGGGCGGAAGTGACGGATTTACATTTGAGCAACTCGTTAAATGTTCTGAATTATCCATTACAATTGGTAAAAAAATCAGAGAGATTGTAAAACAAGCAACAGAAGGCGGTAAATAAATTGGCAAAAAAGAAAATGTTACTAAAAGGATTAGGCGCGAGGTATGGGATAAAACCTAGGAAACAATTCAGTAAGGTTCACCAAATTCTAAAATCTAAAAGAAAATGTCCTGAGTGTGGCTCCACACAATTTGGCAGACAGGTTGTAGGCATATGGAGTTGTAAAAAATGTGGGTTTAAGATAGCAGGTTCTGCTTATGACATCAAGATTTAACGCCAAAATTGAAGTAGACGCGGAAGAAAAAACAAATGCAGTTTTTGATTCAGTTAATATTGATAACAAATTCTATCCCGAAAATCCAACCAAAACAGAGATGTTCTGTGACGACAAAATTACAATACTAATTGAATCTAACCAATTGGCACAAATGCGTGCAAATCTTAACTCCTCAATTCGTCTTATTCAGACAAGCCATGACTCGATTGAATCAGTAGATATATAATTAAAATGATTTTTTAATCGTTATATTGTCTTCCAATCCACAAATTCCTCCTTTAGTACAAGAACATCTAGCAAGATTACAGCAAACACAACAGAACTTTCAATCCATTATGATGCAAAAACAACAGTTAGAATCAGAAAAACTTGAAACAGAAAAAGCACTAGAGGAATTGAAAAAGGCAGGTGACGATGAATCCGTTTTCAAACATGCTGGAACCATCATGATAAAATCTAACAAAAAGGATCTTATTGACGAACTTGAAGAACATGTGGAACTGGCAAAAACAAAAGCTTCCCTTTTAGTCAAACAAGAAGAGAGATTGAAAATTACTCTAAAAGAACAGGAAACGAAAATTCAGGAAATTATGAAAAATCCCTCTACAAACACTAACCCACCAAAATAACAACTTTCCAAGAAAATATTAAACAAAAAATATATCATTTTTTGTGAATTTAAAGAATCTGCGTATAGTAGTAGATGAAAGAGAAAAAAAAAGTGGTATACCAGGCCTTTTAAAGGGAATCGGTATCAATTTGGAAATAAAAACACTGCCAATTGGTGATTATATTGTTGCACCTGAAACTGTAGTTGAGAGAAAAACGATTTCTGATTTGGTTTCATCAGTCTTTGACGGCCGTTTATTTGATCAATGTAATAGATTGAAAGAACATTACCAATTTCCAATTTTATTAATTGAAGGAAATATAGACGAAATAGAAGAATTGACAGAAAACCCACTTGTATTTTATGGTGCAATTTCATCTATTGCACTTGATTTCAAAATTCCAGTAATTCATACACCTAACGCTTCTCATACAGCCAAGTTGTTGATGTCTATGTGTTCAAGAAAGGATGCAAGTAAGGGTCCATTTATTAAAAAAATTAGAAAATCAAATGATGTACAAAAACAACAACTTTCCATATTGTGTAGTTTACCTGGCGTAGGAGAAAAAACTGCAATACGTATGCTAGAAAAGTTTGGAACACCTTTGAGGGTGTTAAGTTCATCAACTAC
This sequence comes from Thaumarchaeota archaeon SCGC AAA007-O23, assembly GCA_000402075.1. Taxonomy (GTDB): domain Archaea; phylum Thermoproteota; class Nitrososphaeria; order Nitrososphaerales; family Nitrosopumilaceae; genus Nitrosopelagicus. The sequence continues at coordinate 18,120 of ARWO01000001.1, read as the reverse complement.
AGAACTTTCCAAGGTTGGCGGTCTTGGTGAAGCTCGTGCTAAAAAGATAAAAAAAGCGTTACAAGCACAAAGTAAGCATTTGAAAAAAACTAGTCAGAAAACACTTCGTGACATCTGAATTAGTTTTTCATTGGTTTTCTTTTTAATTTATTTCCACATCTAGGACATTTTGTAACTTTAGAAAAATCTGTTTTACATCCAGGGCAATAATATTTCCAAATTATAACATTTTTTATACCACTTGTCATTACAGGAATAACTTTTATGCTAAGATTTTTTGCCACATTAGAAATAGCAAAATCATCAGTCACAAGTTCAGCCTTAAGTTGAAGACTTAGAGCTATAGTGGATATATCTTCATCGGAAAGGTTGGGAAAATCACCTGATTTTTTTGCAGCATTATTAGCGGCAATAATAAATCGATGTTCAGGATCATAAATCATTAACCTTTTCGTTTCAATTAAAATTTGAACTGCACCATGATCTTTTTTGATGTGTTCAATTTCATTATAGATGAGAGACGTGATATAGCTTGGTTCATTTGAACTAAATGGAATTCCTGCATAAAATGCACTAGAATCTAAAACCCTAAAAGCCAAGCTTAGTCATCTGTCTCAGACCTTTCTTTTTCAGCCTGACAAAAACTGCCTGTTTTTTGTATTTTTTTACAGTTATTATATCACCAAAGCTAGCTGATTTGATGACTTGAGCATCCATGGCTATATTACAATCATGTGAACATCTTATCTCCACCTTCTCGTCAGGAACAACTATGGATGGAAGTCTGTGGACTGGAGCAACTGGTGTTATAATTAATACATCCAAACTTTCATGCAGTATTGGTCCACCAATTGATAAAGAATGGCCAGTTGAACCGCTTGGTGTTGAAATCATAACGCCATCCATCCTTTGTTTTACTATATCATTTTGAAATTTTATTTCAAATTCAGCAGTTTTAGTCAAATTTTTTCTATTAACATATATCTCGTTTAATGCAGGCTGAAACTGTTTACCATTACAAGAAGCAACAACTCTTGTTCTTTTGTCAAGCCAAATCTCATTTTTCTTTATGTGTTGTATAGCGTTGTCAATTTCATCCAAATTTATTTCTGAAAAAATTCCTCTATTACCACCAACATTTATTGTTAGAAGTGGTGTCTCATTTTCAAGATTTCTAAACGTTCTAAGAGTTGTTCCGTCTCCACCAAATGTTATTACAAGATCAAGTTTTATCTTCCTTAAATCTTCCAAAGAGTTTACTGTTTTTGCTCCATCAACTAGTACTGGTGAAACAGTGTAAACTTTGAATTTTTGTTTTAGCAGCTTTGTTGCTATTCCTTTTACTGCCTTTTCAGCTTTTTTTGAGCCAAGTTTACTAACAATGGCGATTTTGTTAATTTTCAAGCCAATTCCGTTTGCAAATGCTTCTTAAAAATTTAATTTATTATTTACTCATGAATTCTAGGAACAAAGATTTTTATCTATTTTATACCATACCTGAATCATGTCATTACTTCTTAAAGATAGAGTATACACAATGCAGGCTCCAACTGCTAAACGGGGAATTTACCCAATGCATGGTTACAAGCTCGGTTTGTACAGAATGCCAATCAAACTTGAGGATCCAGCTGAGATGAAGTCTATTCTTGAAGGAATGAAAAAGACGTTTGTAATGGATCGATATGCTGACAGGATATATGCAACCTACAATTGGATTGAAGAAAATATGCCGGATCCAGATGCTGATGGATATGAATACGTAAATCTTAGCGTCACTGTTGAAATTGTAACGGGTGAAGTAATTGATGCCATTTATCAGATTTATCCGGTTGAAAAATTTAGTGCACCTCAATGGGTACAAAACTATAGAAAAAAGGCTGACCACTTTGCAAAAATGATAATTGATACACTTCTTAGAAATACTATACTTTCTGACAAGATGGTTGAATATCTTATGAAATCAGAAAATGTATCAGAAGCACAGGCAATAACAAAATTGGAGGAATTAACTCCTCTGGCACAAATAGTAGTAGATGCCAAACCAATAGCTAAAATTGAAAAGCCAAAACCAGCAATTGAAGGTAAAAAACAAGTAATCACAAGGGACGGGGAGGAGACGGTTCCAGGACCAATTGATATTGAATTCAAAGATAAGATGGACATAACCGCGCCATTCAAAACCAAGACTGGAAATGAGGTTAAGACTTGGGGAAGAATTGGAGCAGATAACAAGGTAATGGGTGTTTGGGGAGAGTTTTGTGCTGTTGACTTTGATATTTGTATTGGAGATGGTGCATGCATTGATGCATGTCCTGTAGCTGTTTACGAATTCTTTGACTTTCCAGGAAATGTGGGGTCTACAAAAAAACCACTCCAAATTAACGAACCAGATTGTATCTTTTGTCTTGCATGTGAGGGTGTTTGCCCACCACAGGCAATCAAAATTTATCCACAATAATAGATACAGTTAACGATGAATCTCCTAACTGTTAATATCGTATTATATTTTCACAATATTATAAAATGGAACCTATAGCACCAAATCCTTTCACTGGTTTTGTTTTTTATATTTTCATAGCCTGCGCAATTATCATAATTTCTTATACATGTAATTTCTATTATTTGGCATTTCTTTCAGGACGAAGAAAAGAAAATCAGGTTACCAAGTCAATAGGTGAACCGACTGTTACAATTCATCTTCCGATATATAATGAAAAGTATGTTGCGAGTCGTCTGATAAACTCTGTCTGTAATCTAGACTATCCAAAGCAAAAGATGTGTATCATGATCCTGGATGATTCTGATGATAGCACTACAGAGCAAGTAGCAGAACTTGTAGAAAATTACAAGGGTAAGGGTTTTGACATATCTCACGTTAGGCGCGGAACAAGACAGGGCTACAAGGCTGGGGCACTAAAGTACGCGATGAAATACACTAAAAGTGAGTTTGTCGCAATTTTTGATGCAGACTTTATCCCACCAACATGGTATCTGAAGAAAGCAATACCTTATTTTGCAAAATCAAACATTGGGTTTGTCCAATGTAGATGGGGACATGTTAACGAAAATTATTCTGCTTTGACTCAGGCGCAGGCACTGAGCCTAGATTTCCATTTCTTAGTTGAGCAGAAGGCAAAAAGTAACTCAAGTATGTTTATGAATTTTAACGGTACTGCGGGAATTTGGCGTAAGGAATGCATTGATGATTCAGGAGGTTGGCACACCGCAACTCTAGTGGAAGACTTGGATTTGAGTTATAGAGCACAGATGAAGGGTTGGAAATGCCTTTTCATACCGGATATAGTTGTTAATGCAGAACTGCCTGTACAGATGAATGGTGCCAAGAGGCAGCAGTTCAGATGGGCCAAGGGCTCGATTCAATGTGCAATTAAACTTCTTGGCAGTATTTTACTAAAACGAAAAATAGCAATTGATGCAAAACTTCAGGCTTTTGTACAACTAACTCGTCACATCGTTTTTCCATTAATGTTAATTCAATTTCTTGCACTTCCAATTCTTTTAGCATCTAATGTGAATCTCTATATTGTTAGTTTCCTTCCAGTGGTAACACTTGCAACATACCTTGCCATGGGGCCAGGAGCTTATCTATTCATAATTCATAACATGTATGATAAAGATCGAAAGGCAAAAGCAATAGCCATGCCTTATCTGATAATTTATTCCATGGGAATGGCGGTAAACAACACCATAGCTGTAATAGACGCTATGATAGGAAAGAAGAGTGAATTTCTGCGAACTCCAAAGTACGGCATTGTTAAAAATACTGATGATTGGAGAGAAAAGGCATACAATCTGCCATTTTCTAAGACTACACTGCTAGAGCTCTTCTTTGGAATTTATGGAATTATGGCAATTTTAATCGCATTTTATTCAAGAAATCCTATATGGATTCCCATCATCGCCTTGCAGACAATGGGATTCTTGTACATTGCTTGCTTGAGCTTCTCGCATACAAGATTTAAAAGAGGTAATTCAAAAATTGACTATACCAAAACAAAAGAGGAAAAGATGGCTGATATTTTACACAAACTTGCAATTGCTGGCATAATGGCAGTAATCTGCTTTGGTGCATATATGGCATATACCGGTTATCAGAACGATGTTTATCCCATGGATCTATCAATAGGACTGTTTGATAGAATTATGGCATCTTCTGAACCAATAACCATAATGACGGATATTAACGCAATCAAGGGATATCTTCCTGCAGAGGGTAACCCAGTCTGGATATTTCCAACTGACACTACAAATTTTACAAGAATACAGGCTGACTTGGATGTAATGCTTGCTAGCGCGGAAAAAATATCTGCTGTTCCTAGGGACAGTTCTGCATTTCACACAGGAATGATGGATGTCAGTCTTAGGGCAGAGATACTTCAGGAACAAATGATGGACATGGTACCATACATGTATGCAAGCGTTTCAAACATTCTTTTTGCCTCTATATGGATCGCAGTAATTATTGGAATATTTGCTATCCTTAAAAGGAAAAAGCAGAGTTTAGAAGCTTTTGATAAATCAGAAGGAGTCTAAGATAATTTTAATTCATTTTTGATTTTATCAACCGCTTTCATACCAAAAATATCCCTAACTTGCTGCATCCTTGTTGATTCCTTCAGCAAGTTTTTTCCCAAAGAATCTAACAACATCTTAAACAAATCATCAAATCTGATTTCCCACCTATCCGCACAATCAAAAATGGTGCCTATGGCCCACTGCCTAACTTCATTAGGCAGTGGAATTTTCTTTTCTGATTCAATTGATATCTTATCAAAAAGATTAACAATTTCTGCTGTTTGCTCTGCCATTTTTTCAATGTCTCCTAACGAGCCATATTTTGATTCAGCCAGCATACGTATGTTCGATTGATATTCTGATAATTTCAATAATCCAATAACTTCGTTTGATGTTGTAATTGACGCCTTATTCGTAATATTTCTAATTTTTTGTAACTCCTGAATTATTGAATCGGCTTTTTTATGGAATTCTGCAGAAGATGCCTCTGTTCTATTTATCATCTCTGATATACCTGAAATTTTTTCTAACAATTCATCATCATTGTCACCTACATATTCTCTAAGAGTTACAAACTCGGCTTTTATGTTCTCAAGATTTTTTATCAGCGAAGAATAATTCTGAGTGTTATCATTATTTGTTTTTGTTGGCACTATATCTTAATCTGCTTTCGGATTGTTAAAAAGGTCGCTAAAATAAAATAAAAGAATTGGGCTTTACTGATTGACAATTTCTGGCTCATGTAACATTTCGTGAAATGTTTTCTCAGCCAAGCCATTCATATTCTCTACAAAATTTTTTGTACAGTATTCACATTCTATCATATATTACGGTATGGTACCGTACTATTAATAGCAACGGTAATTTTACAATTACCACTCAAGTTCTGATAGGATTGGAAAGATTGAACTTTTGTAGCGATCACTTTTAACACGCGAATGTGTATTTAACAGGTGAAAGATTTTTTTTTACAGATACAGTCACAGGATAGCGTTCAATCTTCCCTGAGCGAAAACGTTTCTTCATTTGTTGAAAGGGTTAACCCTTTGCAGCTTCCCCACGAAACTTTTGTAACTGATCTTGCAATCATTATGATCCTAGCAGCAATAGTAACGCTTGCATTTTTTAAAATTCGACAGCCTTTGATTATAGGATATCTGTTTGCCGGAATGTTGATAGGTCCTCTTTCTCCATTATGGACATCCATTCTACCACAAAATGGAAGTTCGGGTCCGGCTGCAGGAATTGGTATTCTGTCCGACATATCTGCATTGAACCTTTTTGCTGACATAGGAGTTATCTTGTTGCTTTTTGTCATCGGTATTGAATTTCCGTTTGCAAAAATTCGTTCAATTGGTAAGGTAGCGGTTGGAGCTGGTACATTGGGCCTATTTGTCACATTAGGCGTAGTTTTTCTAGCGGCATCTGCTTTAGGTCTAAACTTTATGGATTCATTGTTTATCGCAGCAGCATTATCAATCAGCAGTACAGCAATAATTGTTAAAATTTTACAAGATTCTGGAAAGATAAAAAAAGAGTCATCTATACTTATTTTGGGAATTTTAATTGTTGAAGACGTTATTGCCGTTATTCTAATCGCATCTCTTGAATCAGTCGCTTTGGCCGGAACTGTCTCCGTTGAAGCTGTAGTTTTAGTTGCAGTAGTAGCAGGCGGACTTATTGTTGGAACATTTACTATTGGAAGACGAGTTATTCCTCCTCTAATTGATAAGGTTGCAAGCGCGCAAAATAGAGAGATTTTATTGCTTAGTGTTCTTGGTGTTTGCTTTGGATATGCACTTTTAGCAAACGTGGTAGGACTTTCTGTAGCCATAGGCGCATTTTTGGCAGGTGTTTTAGTGGCAGAATCCAAGTCTTCTGAAGTTTCAAAAATTCTGTCTAGCCCTATAAAGGACATGTTTGTTGCTATCTTCTTTGTATCTGTTGGTGCACTGATGGACGTAACACAATTAGAAGATTACATTTTCATCGCAATTGCACTAATCGCAGTTACCATCGCAATGAAGTTTGGTGGAAATCTCCTTGGTACTACAGCATTTAGGATGGGAAAAGGCAAATCATTACGTTCAGCCTTTGCATTATCTGCACCACGAGGTGAATTTTCAATTGTTATAGTAAAAGTGGGAGTGGATATGGGCGTAGTTAGTGCATTTCTTTTCCCGTTAATTGGATTGATAACAATAATTACTGCGTTCATATCACCCTTCCTTATTCGTCTGGGCGACAGAATAATTCCAAAACTTTCTAAATCTTAGAAAAATGGTCGACGAAGAAATGGAAAAACTGCTTGCACGCGTATACAAGGAGATTGATGTTTTTGATTTTAATGGAAAAAATGTGCCTAGGATCATATTAGATGATAGAAAGTTTGATGACATAATGTCAAAAATTCAAGGCAAGCCTGTTTCTGTTAATACCAATCTCAACATATTACAGGATGGATTAGGCCACGTCTTTGTTGAAATCATGCTTGATTTTTCCTATGGAGAAATACATGAAGAATTCCTAGTTTACGCAAATGAATCACTTGAATTTTTCGAGTGTTTGGCGAATACAACTATGCTTGCTTTGTCTCCGCCAAATTATTCTGAAGTCAACCAAGACAAAATTTTCATGGTTCAGTTACCAAAGCCAGATAAAGCCATAGAAGCAATAGATATAATAAAAAATGGATTGAGAAAAAAAATCTAACTAAAATCACACAGTCATTTTTCAAAAACAATGCAGTCGCCGGGATTTGAACCCGGGTCACTAACTTGGCAAGCTAGAATAATAACCAAACTATACTACGACTGCTTGATCGATAATTTTGCACAAGTCTATTAAAGCGTAATGATTTTTCACATTCTTTTTAACTATAATCAATATACTTAAGCCATGGATGAGAAAATTCAAAAAGTTCTGGAAGAGAAAATACATGAATCTACAAGTAGAATAAATGAAATCACTTCACTTGTTAACTCACTAGGGAAAGCAAAAAATCCAGATGTATTTGGGCGTGGGATAATAATTGGAAGACTGTATAACTCATTTTATTACCAATCTAGAAGAATTTTAAAAAGGAATCCAACGGAGCAAGAATTTTCCGAGTTCATTCAATTACTAAAAGAACATGAAAATGAATTATCTAGTTCTTTTTCTTAGTTAGAGGTACAACTCTAATAGTTGGTGTTCCAGGTAGTTTTACACATGCTCCCTTTAGAGCCTTTTTAGCTGCTTCCAAATGTTCCTTTTTTACTTGCATTTCCATTATACACTGTCCACGCTTTACACGTGCTGCTAGACTCACCGCCTTTCCAAAAGCCCTTCTCATTCCCTCTTGCAATCTATCTGCACCAGCAGCTGCAATCATCTTGTTCTCCCGAAGCAAGACGTGAGGATATATTCTAAGTTTTGAAAAATAACCAGTTTCTCCGGTTGTTTTTTCAAGTGTTTTGTTTGCTGCAAGTCTAGTTGACTCAATAGCCATATGTGTTATCTGCATTTTTTCGTTAATCAAAAGCTGTACGCTATAATCATAGTCTTGCAATCTATCTGCACCACCACTTTGAAATTTAGTGATTTTGATTTGTGGTTTGCCTTTTATGTACTGCTTTCTAGTGTATGGTTGTCCATTGCCTCTTCTATAGCATTCACCGTGCATAGTTTACGGATATTTTTCAGCCATATTTTAACGGTTATACTTAAGACCTTATATGGTAAATAATAGCAAATTTTTCATGTCAATTGAAGCAGACCCAGAAATACAAGGTGTCTTGATAAAAAACCAGACCATAATCTTAGAACCTAATAGACAACAAGATCTTGAGCAGAAAGGTTACGGAGAAATGGAGGAAGATAAATTATTCCTAAAACCATTTGAATCTCTTTATCTTTTATACATTGGTAGACTGGCTCTTTTTAAGGGAAAAAAGAACATAGACTTTGATTCGTTTTTACAAATTTGCAAAAAACAGCATGGGGATATTCTAACAAAATTTTTAGTTTATCGTGATTTAAGAAACAAAGGTTATACCGTTAAAGATGGATTTGGTTTTGGTTCAGACTTTAGAGTTTATGCCAAAGGAGATTTTGGAGAAAAGGGAGCCAAGTTTTTGGTCTTTGGTCTCAATGAGGGCAAACAGGAAAAGATGGGAAAATTACAAAAAAAAGTTGAAGAAATAACCAAGATGGGCAAAGAGCCAATCATTGCAGTGATACAACGACAGGGCGAAATAATTTATTATAAAATTTCAAGAATGAATTTTTATCAAAACACATCAAAAATGGATATGAAAGACTTTGAATTCTAATCTATTATGTATACACTGCCCATTCTGTTGTATATTTTAAAAGATTTTTTTTCTCTGCGTATACCAGATCATATATTTCAACATAATTTGTCTTATTGGTCCACAGGTTTTCAAAATTCTTTATCTTAGTTTCTACACGTGCTTTATCATCCCATGATGTAAAAACATCAACTGACTCAAAGTTACGATTTTCTGCATCAAAAGTAACATTTGATGTGCCTGAAAAAGCAACAGCATCATCATTTGTATCCCTAAATATTCCCATACGTTCCTCAAAAACCCCATCTACATATTCTGAATTTGGAATAGCAACTTTTACTTCAAGTTTAAAATCTTCTATTATCTTCTTTAGCTGTCTAATTTTACTATCTTGAATAAGACCGGTAATTTTTTTATCTAGATAAAGTCTGCCGTTTAATTTACTAGTATTATGTTGGTCAAAGAGTTTTACTATTGCATCCAAGTCAGAAGTAGTAAATCTGTGTCCTGAAACCAGTCTGATTTTGGCATGGCTGTGTTGTATATTTTCCAAACCAAAAGTCAATGTACTCAAGCTTTTGATCGAGATGAATTCTATAGTTCTGTCATACTGAATACTATTAGTTAAACAAGGAATGAAGAACTCTGATACAACATCATCCTTATCGGATCTATATTCTTGTTTTAATGATAAATCTCGTAATACCAACAAAATAAAAACAAGTATGAATTATTTAAGGAAACCAATTGAAATGAAATATGCTCCCGCCGGGATTTGAACCCGGGATCATTGGCTTGAGAAGCCAATATGCTTGGCCGGACTACACCACAGGAGCTCGTAAAAACGAGAATTAATTATAATTTAAAGCAATTGTCTTGTTTTCATATACAACAAGTAAAAACAATCAGCATTTACATTAATGGTAAAAAATTATCATTTTGAAACTTTATACAAAATCTAATCTCATGATTTTTGATTTGGAAGCTAAAAACATATTAGAAAAACTTTCGATTGAAAATTGCCCTGTTGGTATGGGTGGTTGTAAAAGTCAGGTACATAGCTATGATTGCTGTGAATATGATATAACAATATTTGATGATAAAAAACAAAAAGAGTCTTTTCTTGAATCTGACGGAGAATTTTATCATATTTATCATGGAACGTTACAGGAAACATCACCTGATATTTTATTGCAGTATGATGGTATGACTATTTTGCTTGACGAACAGTGGGAACTTCGTATGCTATTATCAAAAATTAAAGAAAAGAAAGAACAAATTTTTAACGCCTACATTAAAAATTGTTTGGTAGAAGCGGGAATATGTATAACAAAGACAAAAAATGGATTAAACACTGATCCATATTCTTCTTCGTGGTTAAAATGTGCGGCATATTTCCTTGCTGATGCTATATCTGGGTTAAATTTTCAGCGTCCCAGTCCTATACATATGCTAAAGATGTTACGTGAATCCAACAAAAATAAAATCAATGAGTTAATTTCACCAATAACCGAGTCAATTGGAATAGAGAGAGCCACCCCATCTCTCCTTTCAAGAATGTTAAAGTCAACGATGGGATTTTCAGATTTGATAGAGGATAATTCTCACTCTAAGATAATTTCTCAGAAATATCGCTATATGATAGAAAATTCATTGTTTTCTGATTGTTACTTTTATTTGGGATACATTAACAGAAACAATTTCAAAAAAATTCAAGATCTTCACAGAAAGCCAGAATTAATTCATATATTAAAAACTGGATTTGATCTGGAAAGTGATACAACTAAGATTGAGTCAGAGGCTACCAAATTACACAAATCTATAAACTATTTACTTTCATTATCTCATGAATGATTTTTGGTATTTCAAGTATGTTTTGATACCCTTTTATCCCTACAAATTAAACAAGTCATAATTGGTTTGCACGCCAACAGAAGTGAGAGGGATTAATCCCTCAAACTTCATTTTTGCGATAAGAGTAGACACTCAAAATTAATAGAAAACTAGTATAACGCTGTGATTTTTTTGATAAAGTTTTAAAACCATGTACATGATCCATTTTGCATGACCGATCAAGCATGTGGCTGTGAAGCCGCGACTGGTGATGACACTTACAAATGTGATTGTGAAATGCAAGGAACCTGTATTTGCAGTGCCGATTGTACCTGTGGATGTAGCGTCTGCAAAGAAGCTGTATCAGGACTACAATAAATTTCACAGTTTTTCCTTTTTATTAGTAACAGTCTAAAGTTTTTTTATTTGAAAAATTATTCCTCTTCTTCCTCAAATCCCCATGATTTGACTAGCTCTTTCTGAAATACGTCAGCCTGTTTTTCATTTAACCTATCTCCACAGTTTTTATGCGTTGGAACAACAATCATTCCATCAAGCTTAAACTCAACTTCGTAAAAGTGTATTTTTGGGCATTCACACATATCTAATAAATCGAACACTATCCTCTATATTTGCTTATTTGGAACATTTAACTAACTTTGACGGGTATTAACATTGTATGCGTAATACAATTTTCATAGTTTTATTTTCGGTTATTCTTGTTAGTGGTAGTGTTGTTCCAGCAACATTTGCGGATCATGTGTCTGCTGGTTCTGGCATTGGTGCAGGTCTTGGTGGTGTTGATCATCCTGGATCCTGGTATCCGGGCGAAAATCTCAAAGTTGGTGATTACTTCAAGTACAAAGTATGTCATGCTGAATACAAGGACTGTACAGATTTTTGGTTTTCAATGTGGATAGAAAAAGAAGTAACTAGTGGTCCTGAAGATGTGCTTCGTGTTCAAGTTCTAGTCGAAGATGGAAACAAAGTTCTAAAAGGACAAATGGATGTAGGCAAAGTTACTCCCGAGTATATAGGAGGTACTGTCAGCGATAATATTTTGAGGTATGCATCTGTATACAAAAATTCAATATCGTGGCTCTCTTCCTTTGCTACTGCAGAAATTGATCAGCCTGGCAAGGGACCAAAGGCGTTTTCCAAGCCATCATGGGGCAAGATTGCAAATATTGGTGGTGAACAAGTATCGCCTATCGGAATGGAAACCATAACCGTTCCGGCAGGTCAATATGATACAATTCTTGTTGGTTGGAAGGCAGGTGGCGTAACTAGTCACATTTCCGTTGTCGATGAATTTCCCCTACCAGTGAAAGCCATCACGTGGGTTCAGGTGACGGAAGGAAATCCACCTAGAGAATACGAATTTTCATTACATGAATACAGCAACATTTCTTCAAATCCATTTGTAGGATTTACAGATACGGAAGTGGCAAAGAAGGGTGCTGGTTGTATTATTAATTATGACGTGGTAAAAATTTATGAAAATACAAATACGAACTCAATGGTTGCTGACGTCATATACGGTCCCGAAAAACCTAGAATTGGCTGTGAGATTGAATGGACTATAAATTTTAAGAAAGCATTTTCTACTGACTTGTGGGAAAACCAAGTGCATTATGACATTTTAAAAGTCAATGTGATAGATGGTCAAACAATACCGATTGCTTCTTTAGCTGATGATGAAGGACATGACAAGTTATTTTCTGCTTCAGGTCAAGTGCACACATATTGGCTTATGCAAGGAGATCCTGGACTGCAAAAATTTGCTGTAATTGTTTATGGTACAGGTCCGGTATACAGTGTGCCTGATGCTGCAAAATTTGGATATGTACTTTTTGATATTGATCTACAAAGCAAACAATCAGTATCTGGCAGCCTAGAAACTCTTACACCCACTCCAGCAGAATCTGAAACGTCTATTCCTAGTTGGATTAAAAATAACGCAGGATGGTGGGCTGATGGGATGATTGATGATGGTTCATTTGTTTCTGGTATACAGTGGCTAATTTCAAATGGCGTGATGAATATACCATCTACTGAGCAGGGAACAGGTACTGGAGGTAATGTAATACCAGACTGGATCAAAAACAATGCAGGATGGTGGGCTGATGGAATGATTCCTGATGATGCATTTGTTTCTGGTCTTCAGTGGCTTATATCGAATGGAATCATGAAGATTTCGTAATACAATTGTTAAAATCTAACTAGAATTCTCTGAATATTGAAAAATTTTGGTCGGCTTATTTTCTCACCCAAAAAGAAAACTACGAAAACTAATCAAAGAGGGTGAATTTGAAGAAGCTATTGCCTTAGGAAACAGTATGGAAGAAAAACACCAATATGATCCTGATTTTATTTTTATCATGGCAAGTATATTCTACATTCTACAAGATCCAAAAAAAACTCTGCAGTATCTTGAGCGCGTTTTAGAAATTAACGAATATGACACTGAGGCACTTGGTCTAAAATTACGTGTGCATCAGCATTTTAAAGAAAATACCAAAGTGATAGAGTGTTGTAAAAAAATTCTAGAGGTTGATTCTGATGCTTATGACGTCAGGACTATTCTTAATGAATTAGAAGGGAAATAATTACACATTTTCTTCTTTTTGCTTAATTCTGAATTTCTCGTATTTCGTTTCTCCTTTATGGTCAACACCTTTCACCAAATACACATTTTCCAAAAGCCAATCACAAAACTCTGTCACCTTATCTGTAAATTCATACCACACATGCAAAGAATGTGGCAGAATGTCAATCCTCTCTTCTTTTCTACCAGCTTCATTTGCCAAACCAAGAAATACCTTGACGCCTTCTTTACCCTCATACATGTAAGCATCTTCTGTTTCCACATCTCCGAAAATTTCCTTTGCTTTTTCTTTGATTATACTACGCTTAATGGGAAAATTTGTTCTTTCCATGTCCACAATGAAGCTCAGGTCTTGTTTTCCATACATGTCAAAATTTTCTATTTTTCCTTTGTGTGGAAAATTTACCAGTAATTCAATATCGTATTTTTTCCCAACTTCCTTTCCGATATCTCCTATCTTTTTGTATGCAATTGCAGGTTGTTTTTTTAATAAAATCATGATTTGTGGTAAATTTGATTTCAGTTCCTTTTGTAGATCTTTTGTGATTATTGTGAAGATCATGAAAAACTAAGAAATTTTTCCGAATATATTAATTGAGATTGGTTTTTTTAGTCATGATATTATTTGAAATTTATGGCAATGCCATCAGATGATAGTTTTGTACCTGACGATGAGAATTCAGAACGTGCTCCAAACGTAGATAGTTACAGAATTACTTGCATCGATTTCATCAAAGACATTTCACACGACTATCTTGCTTGGGTAGATCGTTATGAATTACCGGAGGATGAGGATAAAAAAAGACGTACAGAAATTGCAAGTATAATTGAGAGAACCAATGAATGGATTGCTAAAGTTCCACAAACTTTCAAGGCAGTTGATGTGGTAATGAATGATGGAATACAAAAGATGGCAGAGGCTACAGCTGGAAGACCATCACAGATTGGTATTTTTGTGGACAAAAAGTCTGGCTACACGCTAGCAAAACCTGGAATTATTGATGTAAATGTAAAGGCTGCAGGTAGGGAGAATAACAAAACAAAGATAGGATTACACACAAAGGACCAAAGATTTAGGATAGAATCAACTGGCAAGGCATTCTTTGATGAATCAAACATTTCAGAAGAGGAGCATGATCTTTTGGATATCAATTTGAAGCTAAATGCTGAAGAATGTAAACAGCGTGACGTCATATCATTTACTGTTATCATTAGCGAAATGAAGGATGGAATGGAGATTGATAGGCGTGGAGTTAGTACAGTAGTTCACATTGTCTAGTTTTAATTTGAGAATTAGATTTTGTCAAGCAGTTGTTTCTTTTTTGCCTGAAACTCCTTATTGTTAATGATACCCGCCTTTTTCAACTCGCCCAGTTTTTTGATCAATTCCACATTATCTTCAGAAGATCTAATCATGCGTTTTGCTTTAGTAATCTTTTTTGACACTGTTTTTTTTGCTTCTGCCTTGACTTGTTTACCTAGTTTAAGACCTCTTATTTTTGCCAGCTTACCAATTTTTTGACCCTTCTTCTTTGCTTCACCCACTGATTCCAAAAGTTTGTCTACAAACTCGTCATCATTTGGTTGGAAACGTCTCTGAAATTCTTTAATGACAAGAACAGGATACGGTGTCCATTCTACGGCATCATAGAATTGCTTGATCCTATTATCAGGAAGTGATTTTAGATATTGGATAAGATGTTTCTCAGATTTATTGTCCACAGGTATATTTTTCATTCAAGTTATTAATAATGATCTACAATATCATACTAGAAGTATGACAAGAGAAGCTATCCTTTACGAAAAAAGACCTAATGGCAAGGTTTTGTGTACAGCATGTGCCAGATATTGCGAAATGAAAAAAGGACAGATTGGTCTTTGCGGCGTAAGGGGAAATGAAAATGGGAAGCTTGATCTTTATGTTTATGGAAAAGTTATCGCGGGTCATGTTGACCCAATAGAAAAGAAACCTGTGATTCATTATAATCCTGGAAGTAAGATTTTCTCAATTGCAACAACTGGATGTAACTGGCTCTGCAAATATTGTCAGAATTCTGACATCAGTCAGAGACGTAAAGTTGAGGGTGTTGACATGACTCCAGAGCAGGTAGCAAGCACTGCTGTTGAGCATGGAGCAGATGGAATAGCGTATACCTATAACGAGCCTTCCATATTCATTGAATTTGCACGTGACTGTGGTGTGGCTGCAAGAAAGAAGGGACTATTCAATATTTTTGTCTCAAACGGATATGACACACCTGAATCAGTAAAGATGATGGACGAATTCTTGGATTGTATCACTATTGACTTTAAGGGAAGTGCAGAGCCAGACTTTACCAGAAAGTTCATCGGAGTACCAGATCCTCAGCCAATATTTGACACCATTCTGGAAATCAGGGACAAGACAAAGATCCACACAGAGATTACTGACCTGATAGTTCCTGAGGTGGGCGACAGTTTGGAGCATGCAAGGAAGCTTGCAAAGTTTGTCTATGATGAGTTGGGTCCGGAAACTGTAATTCATTTTCTGCGGTTCCATCCAGATTACAATATGATGGAATATCCAGCTACGCCGGTAAAGACTTTGGAAAAGCATTATGAAATTGCAAAAAGCGAGGGGCTCAAGTATGTATATCTTGGAAACGTTCCGGGACATCCATGGGAACACACCTACTGTGCTGGGTGCAACGAGATTGTTGTGAAAAGATTTGGCTTTGACATCCAGGAATGGCATCTTGACGAGAACAACAAATGCAAGTTCTGTGGAAATCAGATACCAATAACAGGTTCGCTAGCCAAGGGCTACAAGCAGGAAAGATTTCAGTTTGTGGTTTAAACATTTTTGATTGCCGTACTATTCTAGGTTTTCTTTGTGCTAAGAATCCGGAAAAAACTAAAATATAGGCATAACAAGAAAAAAATTCTAAGATGAAAAAATCAGTATGTTTATCATTTTCATTACTCGCAATTTTTTCACTGATAGCTGTAGCACCATCTGCCTTTGCGGAACATGGCGAGGGTGGTATGTCTGCTACTGTAGAAAATGCAGCTGGTTCTTCAACACCGGGTTGTGAACCAGATTGTTTCATTCCAAGTACAGTTGTAATCACTGTAGGTGGAACTGTCACTTGGGAAAACACTGACACAATGGCACATACATCATCATCTGGAACACCAGTAGATGGACCAGATGGCGTGTTTGACAGCAGCTTAGTCATGGCTGGTGCATCATTTTCTCATACGTTTGACTCTGCAGGAACATTCGATTACTTCTGTATGGTTCATCCATGGATGACAGGAACTGTAATTGTTGAAGCTGAAGCAGAACATGGTGAAGAGATGGAACACACTGAGATGGAAGAGATGGAACACACTGAGATGGAAGAGATGGGACATGGTGATGACCACGCTGCAAATGGAGTAGAAGATATATCTGACCAGTTTACAGCCTCAGTTACATCAGGTGTAATTCACCACATTGGTGCAAACTCTGACGACGATACATTACTTGTTCACTTGTTCGGTGCAGACGATGACGGCGAACTAAAAATTACTCTAAACAAAGATATCATAACTCCATTTGATGATGGCAGTTACTTTGTACTTATCAACAGTGAAGAAGTTGAGTTTGAACAAATGGGAAGAACCTTGCACATTGACTATGATGCAGGAACTGAGAAAATTGAAATCGTAGGAAGTCATGTAGTTCCAGAGTTTGGAACAATTGCTATGATTATACTTGCTGTAGCAATAGTAAGTATTATTGCAATAACTACAAAGACAAAGATTTCTCTAATTCCTAGACTCTAAGTATTTTTACACAAAAATTATTGACGCATAACCAACAACTGAGCTTTTGTCGCCTGAAATGTCACCACTAGTAGCATACTTTAGCAATTTTCCTTCAGTAGCACCAAGTTCCTTGCAGGCAACCATTGTAGATGCAATTGCGCCAAAACCGCATGCAGTTACATTCCTTTCATGCAAAACCTTGTAAAATTCATCCACGTCCAGTTTCAAGATCGGCTCAATTAGTGCCATGTCTTGTTTGTGAGCAAATCCATTTTCTTCATAGTGTGTAAAGTCGGATGAACCAATCAATAAGGCGTCTTTTTTTTGGGCAAGTTTTGCAATTGCCGAACCCACTTTAGTTGCTGTTTTTTGCTCTTGAGCAATTAGCGAGACAGGAAGTATTTTCATTTCATTAGGAAATATTTCCTGCAACATTGGAATTTGAACTTCGATGCTGTGTTCTTTTGAGTGAGAGAAGGAATCAAGTTCCAAGATACCCAAGTCTTCCCTTAATTCTAGTGCGGATTCTGAATCAACTTCAACTAAACCAAGTGGAGTTTTCCAACTGGAATCAATCATAGATGCAACATTTTGACCAATTCCGTAGTGATTGGGTCCAGTAATTATTGCCAGCTTGCTTGTTGATGATGAGATTGAATAAAACGAATGGCATGCAACGGGACCAGAGTAAACAAACCCTGCATGGGGGCATATCACACCGTAAATCTTTTGATCAGAATCTGTAGGAGGTATTTTACCAGGACCCAACTCATGCAAAAAGCATTCATGTATGAGGTCTTTTAGCTCATTTTCATCTCCTGGATAAAATGTTCCAGATACCGCAGGCGTTCTAATTTCCATTAGGTTTCCCCCCTTACAATTGCTCCATTAGGTGTTTCTTCTTTGAATATAATGCCCTCAAACTTTTCAATTTTTACGCTTTCATTTTTCCAGGTGTCCCTTGACAGCCCAGCCTTTTCACATGTGTGTTGGAGAAATTCTTCCACATTCCAACCGTATTCAACAGGAACTTGTGGCAATAGCAAACCGGATGAAAAA